>NZ_FNRV01000001.1:4262500-4562500 GCF_900105115.1 Pseudomonas mohnii | reverse complement strand
ATGGTCGATAAAGAAGCGACGACCCACCTTGGCGCCCGGATGAATCTCGATCCCGGTCAACCAGCGCCCGAAGTTCGACACCAGCCGCGCCAGCCATTTCAGGTCCGCGCGCCACAACACCGACGACAGGCGATGGATCCAGATAGCGTGCATGCCCGGGTAGCAGGTCAGGACTTCAAAAGCGTTACGCGCTGCCGGATCACGATGGAAAACACTCTGGATATCTTCACGCAAACGCTCGAACATCATTAATCCTTCCGTTTCAGAAGCTCGCCACGGGCCGCTTTTTGGGTTTCCGTGAGGATGCCACGCAAAATATTCATTTCCGCCCGGCTGACCGAGCTGCGTCCGTATAACCGGCGCAGGCGCGCCATCAAGTGCCGTGGCTTTTCCGGATCGAGGAACTCAATGGCCACCAGGGTTTGCTCCAGGTGCTCATAGAATCGCTCCAGCTCATCCATGGTCGCCAGCTCAGCGCTTTTGACCGATGCCACCTCTTCCTTCTCGACCTTGGTCGGCTGACCTTGAGCGGCCAGCCAGGCCATGCGCACTTCATAACTCAACACCTGCACCGCCGCCCCAAGGTTCAGCGAGCTGAACTCAGGGTCTGAGGGGATGTGCACGTGATAATGACATCGCTGCAGCTCTTCATTGGTCAGGCCGGAATCTTCACGACCGAACACCAGGGCGATCTCGGCGCCTTGCGCAGCCTCCTCAACCACTTTCGAACCGCATTCGCGAGGATCGAGCAGCGGCCATGGAATACGACGATCACGAGCACTGGTGCCCAGCACCAGATTGCAGCCGACCAAGGCATCTTCCAAAGTGGCGACGACTTGCGCTTTTTCAAGGATGTCACCGGCACCGGAGGCACGGGCGTCGGCCTCGTGATGGGGGAACAGCCGTGGTTCAACCAGCACCAGCCGCGACAGACCCATGTTCTTCATGGCACGCGCAGCCCCGCCGATATTGCCCGGATGGCTGGTATTGACCAGCACGACACGAATGTTTTGCAGCAAGGGAGGCGCTCTCGAACACTGAATTAAGGAGCGGAATCTTACAGCTCATCCTACCGTTAAGCCACGAAAGCGAACGTTGACCTTCACCTGTAGAAACTTTCTGATAGAATGCCCGGCTTTCTTTAACAACCTTAGGTGACACATCCATGCAGCCCATGCTGAATATCGCGCTGCGCGCCGCCCGCAGCGCCAGTGAATTGATCTTCCGCTCCATCGAGCGCCTGGATACCATCAAGGTCGACGAAAAAGACGCCAAGGATTACGTATCCGAGGTAGATCGCGCCGCCGAACAGAAAATCATCGATGCACTGCGCAAGGCCTACCCGAATCACTCGATCAGGGGTGAAGAAACCGGCCTGCACGCCGGCACCGGCATCGAAGGCGAAGAGTACCTGTGGATTATCGATCCGCTGGACGGCACCACCAACTTCCTGCGCGGCATTCCTCACTTCGCTGTCAGCATCGCCTGCAAATACCGTGGTCGCCTGGAACACGCCGTTGTTCTGGACCCGGTTCGCCAGGAAGAATTTACCGCCAGCCGTGGTCGCGGCGCTCAACTGAACGGTCGTCGCCTGCGCGTCAGTGGGCGCACCAGTCTGGAAGGCGCCCTGCTGGGTACCGGCTTCCCGTTCCGTGACGATCAAATGGACAACCTCGACAACTACCTGGGCATGTTCCGCGCCCTGGTGGGCCAGACCGCCGGCATCCGCCGCGCTGGTTCGGCGAGCCTGGACCTGGCCTACGTGGCGGCCGGCCGTTTCGACGCGTTCTGGGAGTCGGGCCTGTCCGAGTGGGACATGGCGGCAGGCGCCCTGCTGATTCAGGAAGCAGGCGGCCTGGTGAGCGACTTCACCGGCGGTCACGACTTCCTTGAAAAAGGCCACATCGTTGCCGGCAACACCAAATGCTTCAAGGCAGTCCTGACGGCCATCCAGCCGCACCTGCCGGCCTCGCTGAAGCGCTAAGCTTCCCGCGACAAAAAAGCACCCTTCGGGGTGCTTTTTTTATGCCTGGAATTTGCCCTCAAAAACACCATCCCCCCCTGTAGGAGCGAGCCTGCTCGCGAAGAGCTCAAAGACGCCGCGTTAATCCTGAATACCCGCGTAATCGTTGACGATCATCGCGAGCAGGCTCGCTCCTACAGGGGATTGAGATGGTGCGTGAATCGCGGGCACAAAAAAAGCACCCCGAAGGGTGCTTGTTTACGAATCTGACGCTTGAGCTTATTGGCCCTGCTGATTCTGCGACAAGATCAACTTGCCTTCTTTATCCACAGGAATCTGGTTACCCGGATCGCGATCCATCCGCACCTTGCCTTCCTTGCCATCCAGCGAATACCGCACGTCGTAGCCCACGACCTTGTCACTGATGTCATTCACCGTATTACAACGGGTCTGGGTCGTGGTGTAGGTGTCGCGCTCCTGCATGCCTTCCTGAACCTTGTTACCGGCGTAACCACCACCGACCGCACCTGCGACCGTGGCGATCTTCTTGCCGGTGCCGCCGCCAATCTGGTTACCCAGCAGACCACCTGCCAAGGCACCGACCACCGTACCGGCGATCTGATGTTGATCTTTCACCGGCGCTTGCCGGGTGACCGTGACGTCCTTGCACACTTCACGTGGAGTCTTGATTTGTGTCTTGACCGGCTCAACGGCTAAAACCTGAGCAAACTCAGGGCCGCTTTTTTTAACCAGGCTGTAGGTGGCCACAGCACCCCCGGCAGTCACACCGACAGCACCCAGTACCGCACCAACCAGCATCGACTTGTTCACATGAACCTCCTGACCATCGCCCGCGGAACGTGTCCGCGCTTCTCCCAGCCTTGGAGCATAAAAAAAGGCGCGAGTTCAACTCGCGCCTTTCAGGGCTTGCAACCGGGAAAACGATGGCCGTTATGGACGGTCGTCGACTTCCTTCTCGGTGGCCGCCGGAGGAATCAGGTCCTCGGAGTTCAGGTTCAGCCAGATCAGCACCACGTTCGCGATGTAGATCGATGAGTAGGTACCCGCCAGAACACCGATGAACAGGGCGATGGAGAAGCCGAACAGGTTATCGCCACCGAAGAACAGCAGTGCCGCGATCGCCAGCAAGGTGGAGATCGACGTCGCCATGGTCCGCAGCAGGGTTTGCGTGGTCGAGATGTTGATGTTCTCGATCAGGCTGGCCTTGCGCAGTACCCGGAAGTTCTCACGAACCCGGTCGAATACCACGATGGTGTCGTTGAGCGAGTAACCGATGATCGCCAGTACCGCCGCCAGCACCGTCAGGTCGAAGGTGATCTGGAAGAACGACAGGATACCGATGGTCACGATCACGTCGTGGATCAAGGACACGATCGCACCGACCGCAAACTTCCACTGAAAGCGGAACGCCAGGTAGATCAGGATGCCGCCCAGCGCCATCAGCATGCCGAGGCCGCCCTGGTCGCGCAGCTCTTCACCCACCTGCGGGCCGACGAACTCGACGCGCTTGACCGTTGCCGGGTTATCGCCGCCAACCTTCTGCAGCGCTTCAGCGACCTGATGACCCAGTTGCGGGTCTTCACCTGGCATACGCACCAGCAAATCAGTCGTCGCACCGAAGCTCTGCACGATGGCCTCGTGGTACCCGGAGGTCACCAGTTGCTCACGCACCTTGGTGACGTCGGCCGGACGCTCGTAGGTCAGCTCGATGAGCGTACCGCCGGTGAAGTCCAGGCCCCAGTTCATGCCCTTGTGGAATACGCTGAAAATGGCCAGCGCACTGAGGAACAATGTGACGCCGAACGCAAAGTTGCGAACGCCCATGAAGTTGATTGTACGTAACATGGCAGCCCCTTAAATCCACAACTTCTTGAAGTCACGACCGCCGAAGATCAGGTTGACCATCGCGCGGGTCACCATGATGGCCGTGAACATCGAGGTAAAGATCCCGAGGGACATGGTCACTGCGAAGCCCTTGACCGGGCCGGTGCCCATGGCGAAGAGAATCCCGCCGACCAACAGTGTGGTCAGGTTGGCGTCGAGAATCGCGGTGAATGCCCGGCCGAAGCCTTCGTTGATTGCCCGTTGTACGGTCATGCCCGCGGCGATCTCTTCACGGATCCGCGAGAAGATCAGCACGTTGGCGTCGACCGCCATACCCATGGTCAAGACGATACCGGCGATACCCGGCAGGGTCAGCGTTGCACCCAGCAGCGACATCAGGGCCAGCAGCAGCACCATGTTCACCGCCAGTGCGACGGTGGCGATGATGCCGAAGAAGCGGTAGATGGCGATGATGAACAGCGAGACGAACAGCATGCCCCACAGCGATGCATCGATACCCTTGGTAATGTTGTCCGCACCCAGGCTCGGGCCAATTGTGCGCTCTTCAGCGAAGTACATCGGAGCGGCCAGACCACCGGCACGCAGCAGCAGCGCCAGTTCGGAAGACTCGCCCTGGCCGTTCAGGCCGGTGATGCGGAACTGGGCACCCAACGGCGACTGAATGGTCGCCAGGCTGATGATCTTCTTCTCTTCTTTAAACGTTTGTACCGGTACGTCTTTCTCGACGCCGTTGACCATTTGCTTGACGTAAGTGGTCACCGGGCGCTGCTCGATGAAGATCACCGCCATGCTGCGACCCACGTTGCTGCGGGTCGCACGACTCATCAGCTCGCCACCGTGACCATCCAGACGGATGTTCACTTCTGGCGTGCCATGCTCGCCGAAGCCAGCCTTGGCGTCGGTCACCTGGTCACCGGTGATGATCAGGCCACGCTCGATCTGTGCCGGCGGACGCTTGCCTTCACGGAACTCGAAGGTTTCGGAAGTGGCTTTCGAAGCGCCAGGCTCTGCGGCCAGACGGAATTCAAGGTTGGCCGTCTTGCCAAGGATACGCTTGGCTTCGGCGGTGTCCTGCACGCCCGGCAGCTCAACCACGATGCGGTTGGCGCCCTGACGCTGGACGATCGGTTCAGCAACACCCAGCTCGTTGACGCGGTTACGGACCGTGGTCAAGTTCTGCTTGATGGAGTATTCGCGGATTTCCGCCAGCTTGGCCGGGGTCATCGCCAGACGCAGCACCGGTTGGCCATTGAGGTCGGCCGGAACAATGTCGAAATCGTTGAAGTTCTTGCGCACCAGCGCACGGGCCTGTTCGCGGCTCGCTTCATCAGAGAAGCCCAGCTGAATGGCACCGCCCAGTTGCGGCAGGCTGCGATAGCGCAGTTTCTCTTTGCGCAACAGGCTCTTGACGTCGCCTTCGTAGACTTTCAGGCGTGCATCGAGGGCTTTGTCCATGTCCACTTCCAGCAGGAAGTGCACACCACCGGACAAGTCCAGACCCAGCTTCATCGGGTGCGCGCCGAGGTTGCGCAGCCATTGCGGGGTGGTTTGCGCCAGGTTCAGTGCAACGACGTAGTCATCACCCAATGCCTTACGCACGACGTCCTTGGCAGGCAACTGGTCTTCCGCCTTGACCAGGCGAATCAGACCGCCCTTGCCATTGGCGGCCAGTGTCGCGGCCTTGACGTTGATCCCGGACTCTTTGAGCGCTGTGCTCACACGGTCCAGATCAGCCTGATTGACCTGCAGGGCAGTGCTCGCGCCGCTGATTTGAATCGCCGGGTCATCAGGATACAGATTGGGAGCGGAATAAATCAGACCGACCGCCAGCACCGCCAGGATCAGAATGTATTTCCACAGAGGGTATTTGTTCAGCATCACGCCGCCCGCTTATGACGCGGGGCGCCTTGCGCGCCCCGTCGATTGAGTAGAAGTTGGAACTTAGATCGCTTTCAGCGTGCCTTTTGGCAGCGTGGCGGCGATGGCGCCTTTCTGGAATTTCATTTCGACGGTGTCGGAAACTTCCAGAACGACGAAATCGTCGGCCACTTTAGTGATCTTGCCGGCTATGCCGCCGGTGGTCACAACTTCGTCGCCTTTTTGCAGGCTGCTCAGCAGGTTCTTCTGCTCTTTGGCGCGCTTGGCCTGTGGACGCCAGATCATCAGGTAGAAGATGACCAGGAAGCCGACCAGGAAAATCCACTCAAAGCCGCCACCCATTGGGCCGGCAGCGGCCGGTGCAGCAGCGTCAGCCATGGCATTAGAGATAAAAAAGCTCATTTAGCACTCCAGTTGCAAATGTTGAATCTTGGGGTCAGAAAACTCAGTCCAAAGGCGGAACAGGTAACCCGCGTTTGGCGTAGAAGGCATCGACAAAGGCGGCCAATGTACCCTGTTGAATAGCCTCGCGCAAACCAGCCATAAGCACTTGATAATGACGCAAGTTATGGATGGTATTGAGCATGCTCCCCAGCATTTCGCCGCACTTGTCCAGGTGATGCAGATAAGCGCGGGAGAAGTTCTGGCAGGTATAGCAATCGCAGGTCGGATCGAGCGGCGAATCATCATGGCGATGGAACGCGTTTCGGATCTTCAGCACGCCAGTATCAATGAACAGATGCCCGTTGCGGGCATTACGGGTTGGCATCACGCAATCGAACATGTCCACACCGCGGCGCACACCCTCAACCAAGTCTTCCGGTTTGCCAACGCCCATAAGGTAACGAGGTTTGTCAGCCGGCATCATGCCCGGTAGATAATCCAGCACCTTGATCATTTCATGCTTCGGCTCACCCACCGACAGACCGCCAATGGCCAGGCCGTCGAAGCCGATCTTGTCCAGGCCTTCCAGGGAGCGCATGCGCAGGTCCTGGTGCATGCCGCCCTGAACGATGCCGAACAGCGCCGCCGTGTTGTCGCCATGGGCTTCTTTCGAACGCTTGGCCCAACGCAGGGACAACTCCATGGAAATGCGGGCAACGTCTTCGTCGGCCGGGTACGGCGTGCATTCGTCGAAAATCATCACGATGTCCGAGCCCAGGTCACGCTGGACCTGCATCGACTCTTCCGGGCCCATGAACACCTTGGCGCCGTCGACCGGAGAAGCGAAGGTCACGCCCTCCTCCTTGATCTTGCGCATGGCGCCCAGGCTGAACACCTGGAAACCGCCGGAGTCGGTCAGAATCGGACCTTTCCACTGCATGAAATCGTGCAGGTCGCCGTGCTTCTTGATCACTTCCGTGCCCGGGCGCAGCCACAGGTGGAAGGTGTTGCCCAGAATGATTTCAGCGCCGATCGCCTCGATATCCCGTGGCAGCATGCCCTTGACCGTGCCGTACGTGCCCACCGGCATGAAGGCCGGGGTCTCGACGGTACCGCGCGGGAAGGTCAGACGACCGCGACGAGCCTTGCCATCGGTGGCCAGCAACTCGAAAGACATACGACAGGTGCGACTCATACAGTTTCCTCTGGGCCCGATTCTTTAGGGGCAGTCGGCGCAGGATTACGCGTGATGAACATCGCATCACCGTAGCTGAAAAAGCGGTACCCGTTATCGACGGCTGCCTTGTAGGCCGCCATGGTTTCGGGATAACCGGCGAACGCCGAAACCAGCATCAACAGCGTGGATTCGGGCAAATGGAAGTTGGTGACCAGGGCATCGACCACATGAAACGGCCGGCCCGGGTAGATAAAGATATCGGTGTCGCCGCTGAACGGCTTGAGCACGCCATCACGCGCGGCGCTTTCCAGGGACCGCACACTGGTGGTCCCCACGGCCACCACGCGCCCACCGCGAGCCCGGCAAGCGGCGACCGCATCCACCACGTCCTGGCCGACCTCCAGCCATTCGCTGTGCATGTGGTGATCTTCGATCTTGTCGACACGCACCGGCTGGAAGGTGCCGGCGCCAACGTGCAAGGTCACGAACGCGGTCTCGACGCCCTTGGCGGCAATCGCCTCCATCAGCGGCTGATCGAAATGCAGCCCCGCCGTCGGCGCCGCCACCGCGCCCAGGCGCTGGGCATACACCGTCTGATAACGCTCGCGGTCCGAGCCTTCATCCGGGCGGTCTATATAAGGAGGCAGCGGCATGTGCCCGACGCGGTCGAGCAGCGGCAACACCTCTTCGGCAAACCCCAGCTCGAACAACGCATCGTGCCGCGCCAGCATCTCGGCCTCGCCGCCACCGTCGATGAGGATCTTCGACCCCGGCTTGGGCGACTTGCTGGAGCGCACATGGGCCAGCACGCGATGACTGTCCAGCACTCGCTCCACCAGGATTTCCAGCTTGCCGCCGGAAGCCTTCTGGCCAAACAGCCGCGCCGGAATCACCCGGGTATTGTTGAACACCATCAAGTCGCCGGGGCGCAAATGCTCCAGCAAATCAGTGAATTGACGGTGTGCCAGGGCGCCGCTGACCCCATCCAGGGTCAACAGGCGACTATTGCGACGCTCGGCCAAAGGATGGCGGGCAATCAGCGAATCAGGGAGCTCGAAGGTAAAGTCAGCAACGCGCATGATGGGGTGTCGTCTAGCAGGGCCGGGAAGTCTAGCGGAAATATCAAAAATTCTCCATGTACCTGATTGACCGACGGTTATCACCTCTCTATACTTCGCCGCCATTGAGCCCTGATGGCGGAATTGGTAGACGCGGCGGATTCAAAATCCGTTTTCGAAAGGAGTGGGAGTTCGAGTCTCCCTCGGGGCACCAAAATTAAGAAAGGTCTTGCTTAGCAAGGCCTTTTTTTTCGCCTATAGAAAAGTAACCGCCACGCCGCCAAAACCTGTGGGAGCTGGCTTGCCAGCGAAGCTTTTGATCTGCCCTCCCACACCACCCGCACCGCCGGAACATTTCACAAGGATTCCCCCCATGGAATTACACCTGGAAACCGTCGCCCTCTTCTCCCTCAAACTGGCATACGAATCGGAAGATTCAAGCCCGATTTTGCGGGATGACCTGGTGATGGGGGATTACCAGCGGGATGTGTTTGAGTTGCTGGTGCGGCGGGGGGATGTTGAGGCGATCCAGGTGAAGGTGGATGAGTGTGTGGGGTTGGCGCTGGAGGCGGTTGGGGGTGTGGATAAGCCGTTGGGGCGGGAGTTGCGGCGGTTGGCGGGGGACGTTGCCGGAGTTCGGACGATGGAGATGATTGGTGCGCCGATTGTTGCGCTTAAGGATTATTTGAAAGACATTCAATGAATGACGGTGTGACCTAAAAAAGCGGGAGCGCCCGTAGCAGGGCTGAAATTGGTTGCCGTGTTCATCCGATAATCTGTCCCCTTTTCGCCCTGCCTCTATGTCATTTGCACCAGGTTGTTGTTCACAGGTTTGTTGCGCGAGTACATCGTTTGGACTATGCAGTATCTTCGGAATGCCCTATTCAATGGAGTGATTCATGGCTAATTACGGGCTATTTATACTTCTGGCAACCTTGACCGTGCTTAGCCCCGGCCCAGGGGTGGTGTTGACGATTTTAAACTCCCTGCGGCATGGCTAGACTGGCTCGCTGCCCGGTATCTTTGGAGCTCCACTCCCCCTTACTAATCTCTCCTACTCTTCGCCCTCCAACATGCAATCAAATCATTCCCCTGAATCACGTCCTGAGCTTTATATATGAATGACGGAGGAAAGACAGGGCGCCCCGACAACCATATAAAATATTAGCTCACACATCCCGCGAGTCGCGCTAAAACGAGCATGACACTCCACATATATGGCAAGGCATACACTACCGTGCACACAATCAAAAACTTATGAAGATTTCGCTGCAAATTTGGACGTCGATTCTTGTCGTCATCACTGTTGACTTTATCCACACTATTGATTGCTGCAATTAGTTCTGGAGGGCCCAAAGCCAGCAATTTCCTGGCTCGCGCTTGATGATGCTTAATCCAGAACCTAGACTTATCTACAAAAAGCATGGCCATGTAATTAATTAACACTAACAAGACCACCAGAACTAGCATCTGAAATGTATTTGAAACTACTTTATCCGCGGCAACCCATGCCAAAGCCCCAGTAGTAACTGCTATTACAAGACCGCTAAAAGCCAACCGTTGATTCTCGTGCTGCGCGATGCGCTCATACTGCAACAAATAAATATCTTTCCATTCATCATTCACCATTTTTCACCAACTCCTTTTATCGACTTCAATAAGAAACACATACCTTCACCCCTCCTCCCGGAATAGGGCTTACAACTCATTAAAAATCGTCTCGCAAATCATTGCTGTCCTTTCCCCATTCAACATCTAAAGAAGATATGCGAAAAAATAAGGAAATAGACCACATTTCACTTCTGAGCAAGGGCCGAAGGTTGCAGCAAAGAGATCTGCACGATACCCTCCCTACCGTCGCTGCCAATTCAGCGACCGGGTGTGAGAGCCCGAAATAATCAAGGCGCAAAGCGCCCCAAAACCTGTCGTGGCGTTTTTTTTCGTCTGCGATATGGCTTTATGGCGGCTGTGCGTGGGAGACCTTCGGGTCTACCGGTTGCCTTGATTGCCGGTTTCTCACCCCGCGCACAGCTGTCACCCAAGCCCGTGAGAAGGCCGTGGCAGCTCCTCAAATCAAGGACGTTGACCATGACCAATACAAATCCGTTTGAAATTTGGCTTTCCCCCCTACTCAACCCCCAGTCACATAACCCCCTCCCCCACCACCTCTCCCTCATCGGAGGTGGCCAATGACTGAACAATCTGAACTCAAAACCATCGGCCTGACACCCGCCATCTACTGCGCGGATCAAGCGCTGTTCCACGTCACTCGCGGCGTTCCTCTTGGCGATGCATTGTCCATGGCCTCGGATTTTTTGTTCCTGGCCAAAACCCTCACTGAAGATGCTGCATACGCCACAGATACCGACCGTCACGCCTGGGCGGCGCATTATCTGACTTCGATGAGCAAGGCGTTGGTGGATGATGCGGTGAAGGTGCTGACGCGGGATCGGGCTTGTGCGGCGGTATCCAAGCGGGCGGGGGCCAAGGCTGACGCTTAGTGGTTGAGACCTGCGGGGGTGGGCGGTTTGTGAGGGTGGTGGCTGATTCAGCATTTCAGTTGGCTGGGCTGGCGCTATTGCGAGCAGGCTCGCTCCCACAGGGGTTCGTTTGATGGCTGGTACTCAGGCTTGGCCTTGAGGCTTTTCGGGTTTTTTTGTATTCGGCTCAGGGAATGGCTTTCGATTAATGGCGCAATGGATCAATGCCTCTGCACGCAGGGTTTAATGCCTGTGGATAGGTGTGCTTCAGCGAGTCTGAAACTTCATGTTACCGAGCCAAATTGACCGGAAAGCGTGCGGATCGACAATCTCCCGTCTCGACACGATGTCGCACGGAGATTTGTCATGGACAAGGACACGCCAGAGAAAACCCCTTTCGATGACATTTGGCGTCGAAAACGCCCGAACGGTGGCGCCTCGTGGGCCGCCTGGAATCCGCCTCCCGAGCCAGAGCGGGTCTATATCGCCAAGGATGAATGGCCGCTCCCCAAGGAGCGGACCGATCTGGTTTTTGCCAAATCCTGCGTCTCTGAAAATTGGTGCAGCACTCAAGTCGGCACCTCCACTGTCCCCGCCTCAGACTTCGGAAAAGTCATGCTGGCTGGGGCCATGCTTGTCCCCTCGGCTGCTGAGGCGGCCAGCCTCGCTCTAGGCTTTGACGCTGTGCTGGGGCGGATTGCCGGTGGCGGCATCCTGCAACAGGGCTTCACCTGGGCCATACGCGGGGTTACAGGTCCTGCTGGAGTGTTCGTACTGGGCATGCTCCCGAGCAAGATGGCCGACGGCACGCTCTACACCGACAGGCAACTGCGCAGCATGACCCGCGCTCCCACCCGCGTGCGGTTTCAGTTCCGCCGTGATGCCGAGGGCGTGTTGCAGGTTTACGGCATCCATACCGGCCCAACAGGGGACGACTCGGTACGTACGGTGCAGGCCAAGTGGAATGCCACCAGGACCGCAATAGAAGCCGAGCTGAACGGCGCCACCATCCTGTGGACGCCTAGAGAACGATCAGGCATTCCGGCGATGGTCCACCCTGACGCCAGCAACAGCCAAGGCACCCTGCTCGTACACCCGATCTCGCAAGGAACAGACTCTCAGATCGAGGGCTATCCGTCAGGGGACGACATAGAAACCGATGACTGCATTCTGGTCTTTCCAGCAGACTCTGGACTGAGTTCGTTGTATTTGGTGTTTTCGCGGCCCGCCCGACTCAATTCCGGCACCGTTACAGGACAAGGCGAGGACGTTACGGGTATCTGGCTTGCTGGGGCGGGCACAGCGCTAGGCTCGCCAATTCCGACGCAGATTGCCGATAAGCTCCGAGGCCGTGAGTTCTCAAACTTCGATAAATTCAGGGAGGCGTTTTGGGTGGCAGTAGCGAATACCCCCGAGCTCTCGGAGCAGTTCATACCGGGGAACGTCGAACGGATGCGCAATGGCTTATCGCCAAAGGTTCGCAAACTGGATAGAGCAGGAGAGCGGACATCTTTTGAATTGCACCATGTTATCCATGTCGCCAGTGGGGGCGCTCTTTATGATGTGGACAACTTGCGTGTGAACACGCCTAAAAACCACATTGAAAACCACCGGGTAAAGCAGCCATGAAAAGAACCATTTCTGACTTCACAGAAGTCGAGTTCATTACGTTCATAAATACTGTGCTCGCAGCCAACACAAGCCCAGATGAAATTCTTGATCCGTTGCTATTTGAATTCGAGCGCCTTAGTGAACACCCTGCCGGGTCTGATCTCATTTATTGGCCGGAAGATATGAGCAAAACCCCGACAGCCGAAAGTATCACCGAAACTGTAAAAAAGTGGCGCGAAGCTAACGGGTTGCCTGGTTTCAAGCAGTAGCTTCTGGGATGCCACGTGCTCTGGTGCGGTTGAAATGTACGATCCCCAGCGGAAACATCCTGTGGGGGTTAAATCCAGAGACGCGGAAAAGAGGGCGGATATTTTTTCGTTAGGCCGATGCTTGGCAGGTTTTTTGGTTGGAATACAAAACTGACCTGCACACTTTTCCATAGCACCAACAGACAACAACGAAAGACTCTTTCGGCATCACAAGGACGTATCAATGCGGCAAATCGCCCTCAGCAACAAGCCACTCAGAGGCGTTCACCGCCGCCTTCGCGCGCTGGAACACTGGGCCTGCAGTTTTCGCGACCAGTTTCACCCGCGATCCGTGCACATGGAGCGCTACACACATTGGAAGATTCCTGTGCACGAGGCCCTCGTCCAAGGCCCTCAAGCCAGGATCGAAGTTCAGGCCTTCTGCATTCAGCAACTGCTCGAAGCTGCTAGCCATCTCTCCAACGCCGCTGACCGCTCAAAGGGTTATTACCGGGTCGCGTGCCTGCTGGTGTGGCCATGGGTTCATCAGAGTGAGATCACCCTCTTCTATGACCGGGACTACTATCTGGGTTTTCTCGGTGAAACCAACTCGCTCAAGCCAGAGCGGATCAGTCATGCTCTTGCGTTGCGCACGCCAGCGCATTTCATCGAGCACGGGCATGACGTAACTCAATCTGAAGATGAGGTCGCAATACAGTGGTGGTGTATCGGCGAACCGGCCTGACGGCTTAGGCGAGCAGGAATCGTATGAAAAAAGGGACAGATTCATTCTCGGAATCGATCCAACAATAAATCTGTCCTCTTTTTGCAGATTTGTTGCGCGAGTACATCCTTTGGGCTAAGCAGTGTCTTCGGAATGCCCTATTTAATGGAGTGGTTCATGGCTAATTACGGACTGTTTATCATTCTGGCAACCTTGACCGTGCTTAGCCCCGGCCCTGGGGTGGTGTTGACGATTTCCAACTCCCTGCGTCATGGCTGGACTGGCTCGCTGCCCGGTATCTTTGGTATCGCGTTGGGTGCTTTTGTCGTCGCGGGTATTTCCGCCAGTAGCGTCGGGGTGATCCTGGCCACCTCGGCCACTGCGTTCACCCTTCTCAAGTACGTGGGTGCAGCGTACTTGTTGTATCTGGGGATCAAGATGTGGCGTGCCAAGAGTTTCATCCCCGAACTCAAAGTCACGTCCTCGCGTCCGTGGCGTCGTTTTTCCGAGGCGTTGTCGATTCAGTTGCTGAATCCCAAGGCCGGTTTCTTCTTTCTCGCAGTATTCCCTCAGTTCATCCAATCGGAGGGTAACTACTACAGCCAGTTCTTCTTGCTGGTGTCGTCCTATAGCTTGCTCGTCCTACTGGTTCATACCGGATATGCCCTCATGGCCAACAGTGCAAGAAGCTGGCTCACCACGAACAGTGGCGCCCGGATTGTCGGCAAACTGTCGGGCACTACCTTTTTTTGCTTTGGCGTGCTGATGGCCTCGGCCAGCAAATAAACTGACTTGGATGATTTCGAAAAAGGGGCACAGATTAATTTTCAAGGTGATTCCCTTTTTGATTAGCCCCGAGTTCTCGGGGCTTTTTATCGGGCGGGATTTGGCTGGGCGGGGATTCGGCAGACCGTCAGGTCAAAGCAGATGCTGAGAAATCAGTTTCGAAATTTCCACCATCAAAGTCCTGCCGGTAAATTCGAATTTCACTTTTCCCAGCGACGAGAAATAAATCTCCAGTTCGGAGTCCAGGTCGAACGTGCCCGAGGTTTCAACCGAGTACGCCACGATGTTTTTGTACGGTAACGAGGTGAAGTCTTTTTTGCTGCCGGTGATGCCTTGGACGTTGACCGAGATGATGCGTTTGTTGGTAAACACCACGCCGTCGCGCATGGATTTGTAGGCATCGATAACGTGTTCGCCGTCGATCAACAGGGCTGAAACGCGTTCGGCGTATTCGTCGTTTTGCTTGAGTTTGAAGAATCCCTTGTTGTTGAAGTCAATCATCTGTCTTTCCCTGTTTATCCAATGAACGGCTTGTGCATGACTTCATACCGTATCTCGATCGACAGTGCAGGGCCAACCCCCACTCCGCCGTTTTCCCCGCAATGGCTCGACCCATCTGCTCCGCAGAATCGCCCACGGTTCTGATGCTTCTTCTCACCTGCAATGCTTGCTATACATCCCCCTCGACAAGCCCTCCGGGCATCAGGCCAGTGAGTGAACGCCCCTGGCGGCACTCATCTAGACTGAATGGAGAGTCGTAGGCAGAACCGAGCACGTCGCTTTGGTGCAGTTCGATCAATAGCGGCGTGGCAAGCTGCCCTTTATGCCCGGTAGAGGCGCGGCGAAGACCGCGTCGGGCGCAACAAGATGCCCATTGAGGGTGCCCTGGCCAACGGCCTGACAATGCCACGATACCGTGACGTGGTGTGAATGCCGCAGCCGACACTTTCGGACGACCGACAACCCTATGGTTTGTCCGTGACCGTGAGGATTGCTGAATGCCTGATGAGAGTATGCACTTGCCTTTGGTCAACAGCCTGCTGGAGCGCCACAAGGGCGCTGCGGGTGCGCTGTTGCCCATTCTTCACGATATTCAGGAGCGCATCGGCTACATCCCCGATGCCGCCGTCCCCGAGATTGCCCATGCGCTGAACCAGAGTCAGGCCGAGGTGCGCGGGGTGATCAGTTTTTACCATGACTTCCGCACCGCGCCACCCGCTCGGCACATTCTGCGGCTGTGCCGGGCTGAGTCGTGCAAGAGTCGCGGCGCCGAGCAACTGGCCGCGCAGCTGCGCGAACGCCTGCAACTGGACGACCACGGCAGCAGCGCCGATGGCAGCATCAGTTTGCGGCCGGTGTATTGCCTGGGGGCCTGCGCCTGTTCGCCGGCGCTGGAGCTGGATGGCCGGGTGCATGCGCGGCTCAGTGCCGAGCGTCTGGATGCCTTGCTTGATGCTTGCCGGGAGGACGCTTGATGCCGACTCTCTATCTGCCCTGTGATTCGCTGGCCCGTGCCGTGGGCGCCGATGAGGTGGCGACGGCCCTTACCACTCAGGCCCACGAACGCCATTTGCCGCTGGAGCTGCAACGCACCAGTTCACGCGGCCTGTACTGGCTGGAACCGCTGCTGGAAGTGGACACCCCGCAAGGCCGTTTCGGCTTCGGCCCACTGACGGCTGACGATGTACCGTCAGTGCTCGAAGCCTTGAAAGGCGAGCCGTCTACTCATCCTTTGGCCCTGGGCCTGGTGGAAGACCTGCCCTATCTGAAGACTCAACAGCGCCTGCTGTTTGCCCGCGCCGGCATCACCCGGCCGCTGTCCCTGGACGATTACCGGGCCCATGGCGGTTTCGAAGGTTTGAACAGATCCGTCACCCTTGGCGGCGAGGAGACCGCGACTGAGGTGTTCGATTCAGGCCTGCGTGGCCGTGGCGGCGCGGCCTTCCCCGCCGGGATCAAATGGCGCACGGTGCGCCTCACCGAAGCGGCGCAAAAGTACATCGTGTGCAACGCCGACGAAGGCGACTCCGGCACTTTCGCCGACCGCATGTTGATGGAAGGCGACCCCTTCCTGCTGATCGAAGGCATGGCCATTGCCGGCCTGTGCGTCGGCGCCACCTACGGCTACATCTATGTGCGCTCGGAATATCCGGATGCCGTGGCCACCCTGCGCGAAGCGCTGGAAATTGCGCGTTCGAACGGTTACCTCGGCGCCAACGTCGGCGGCAGCGGCTTGGCCTTCGACATGGAAGTGCGGGTCGGCGCCGGTGCGTACATTTGCGGTGAAGAAACCGCGTTGCTGGACTCCCTCGAAGGCAAGCGCGGGATCGTACGTGCCAAGCCGCCGATCCCTGCGTTGAAGGGCCTGTTTGGCCAGCCGACCCTGGTGCACAACGTGCTGACCCTGGCCTCGGTGCCGCTGATTCTGGCCAAGGGCGCGCAGTTCTATCGCGATTACGGCATGGGCCGCTCCCTGGGCACCATGCCGTTTCAACTGGCGGGCAATGTGCGTCACGGCGGGTTGGTGGAACGGGCCTTTGGCCTGACCCTGCGGGAACTGGTGGACGACTACGGCGGCGGGACCGCCAGTGGTCGGCCGCTGAAAGCCGCTCAAGTGGGCGGCCCCCTCGGCGCCTGGGTGCCGCCGTCGCAATTCGACACGCCGCTGGATTACGAGGCCTTCGCCGCCATGGGCGCGATGCTCGGTCACGGAGGCGTAGTGGTGGCCGACGACAGCCTGGACATGGCCCAGATGGCGCGTTTTGCCATGGAGTTCTGCGCCGAGGAATCCTGTGGCAAATGCACGCCGTGCCGCATCGGCTCGACCCGCGGCGTCGAGGTGATCGACCGCTTGCTGGCCGCACCGGACGCGAGCGGTCGCGATGAGCAGGTGATCATCCTCAAGGACCTGTGCGACACGATGCAATACGGTTCGCTGTGTGCGTTGGGCGGCATGGTTTCCTTCCCGGTCGCCAGCGCCCTCAAGCACTTCCCCGCCGACTTCGGCTTGCAGCCCTCGGAGGCCGAGCAATGATCACTCTCTTCGACCCGAAAACCGATATCGATCTGGGCACCCCTGCCCGTGACAGCGACGTGCACGTCACCCTGAACATCGACGGCCGCAGCATCAGCGTGCCCGAAGGCACCTCGGTGATGCGCGCCGCCGCATTGCTGGGCACCACCATTCCGAAACTGTGCGCCACCGACAGCCTGGAAGCCTTCGGCTCCTGCCGCATGTGCCTGGTGGAGATCGACGGCATGCGCGGCTACCCGGCGTCCTGCACCACGCCGGTCAGCGAAGGCATGACCGTGCACACCCAGACGCCGAAGCTCGCGACCCTGCGCCGCAACGTCATGGAGCTGTATATCTCCGATCACCCTTTGGACTGCCTGACCTGCTCGGCCAACGGCAATTGCGAGCTGCAAACCGTGGCCGGTCAAGTCGGCCTGCGCGAAGTGCGCTACGGCTATGAAGGCGACAACCATCTGGCCGATGTGAAGGACACGTCCAACCCCTATTTCGACTACGACCCGAGCAAGTGCATCGTCTGCAACCGTTGCGTGCGTGCCTGCGAAGAAACCCAGGGTACCTTTGCCCTGACCATTACCGGGCGCGGTTTCGAGTCCCGCGTGGCCGCTGCCGGTGGGGATGACTTCCTCGACTCCGAATGCGTGTCTTGCGGCGCCTGTGTGCAGGCTTGCCCGACCGCGACCCTGATGGAAAAAAGCGTGGTTGAACTGGGCCAGCCCGAGCGCAGCGTGATCACGACGTGTGCCTATTGCGGTGTGGGCTGCTCGTTCCGCGCCGAGATGAAAGGCGAGCAACTGGTGCGCATGGTGCCGGACAAGAACGGTCAGGCCAACCACGGCCACTCCTGCGTCAAGGGGCGCTTTGCCTGGGGCTACGCCACGCACCCGGATCGCATCACCAAACCGATGATCCGCCAGCACATCAACGACCCTTGGCAGGAAGTCAGCTGGGACGAAGCGGTGACCTACGCCGCCAGCGAATTCCGCCGGCTGCAGCAGAAATACGGCCGCGACTCCATCGGTGGCATCACCTCCAGCCGTTGCACCAACGAAGAAACCTACCTGGTACAAAAACTGGTACGCGCCGCGTTTGGCAACAACAACGTCGACACCTGTGCGCGGGTCTGCCATTCGCCGACCGGCTATGGCCTGAAACAAACCTTGGGCGAGTCCGCCGGCACCCAGAGTTTCGACTCGGTGATGCAGGCCGACGTGATCCTGGTGATGGGCGCCAACCCCAGCGATGCGCACCCGGTGTTCGCTTCCCAGCTCAAACGTCGCTTGCGTGAAGGCGCACGACTGATTGTGATCGATCCTCGCCGCATTGATCTGGTGGATTCGGTGCACGCCCGCGCTGAATATCACCTGGCCCTGCGCCCCGGTACCAACGTCGCCATGCTCAACGCCCTGGCCCATGTGATCGTCACCGAAGGCCTGCTCAACCAGGCCTTTATCGACGCCCGATGCGAAGGCAGCGATTTCGCCAACTGGCGTGAGTTCGTCAGCCGGCCAGAAAACTCACCGGAAGTGCTGGGCGCGATTTGCGGTGTACCCGCTGCCGACATCCGTGCCGCCGCGCGCCTGTATGCCACGGGCGGCAACGCAGCGATCTACTACGGCCTGGGCGTCACCGAACACAGCCAGGGCAGCACCGCGGTCATGGGCATCGCCAACCTGGCCATGGCCACCGGCAACATCGGCCGCGAAGGCGTGGGCGTGAACCCGCTGCGCGGTCAGAACAACGTGCAGGGCTCCTGCGACATGGGCTCCTTCCCCCACGAACTGCCCGGCTACCGGCACGTCTCCAACGAGGTGGTGCGTACGCAGTTCGAACAGGCGTGGAACGTCACCCTGCAATCCGAACCGGGCCTGCGCATTCCCAACATGTTCGAAGCAGCCCTGGGCGGCAGCTTCAAGGGCTTGTATTGCCAGGGTGAAGACATCGCCCAGAGCGATCCGAATACCCAGCACGTCACCGCCGCGTTGTCGGCCATGGAGTGCGTGGTGGTGCAGGACATTTTCCTCAACGAAACCGCCAGGTTCGCCCACGTGTTCTTGCCGGGCAGTTCGTTCCTGGAAAAGGACGGCACCTTCACCAACGCCGAACGGCGTATATCCCGGGTGCGCAAGGTCATGGAACCGCTGGGCGGCAAGGCCGACTGGGAAGGCACCGTGGCCCTGGCCAATGCCTTGGGTTACCCGATGAATTACAAACACCCGTCCGAAATCATGGATGAAATCGCCCGCCTGACACCGACCTTCACCAACGTCAGCTACGCCGAACTGGAGCGCCACGGCAGCCTGCAATGGCCGTGCAACGCGGCGGCTCCGGACGGCACGCCGACCATGCACATCGAGGAATTCGTGCGCGGCAAAGGGCGTTTCATGCTCACCGGGTACGTGCCCACCGAAGAGAAGGTCAACAGTCGCTATCCGCTGCTGCTGACCACCGGGCGCATCCTCAGCCAGTACAACGTCGGCGCTCAAACCCGGCGTACCGAAAACGTTGCCTGGCACGAAGAAGACCGCCTGGAAATCCACCCGACCGACGCCGAGAGCCGGGGCATCAACGAAGGTGATTGGGTCGGCATCGGCAGCCGTGCCGGGCAGACGGTATTGCGTGCGCGGATTACCGAACGGGTTGCGCCGGGCGTGGTGTACACCACCTTCCACTTCCCGGAATCGGGGGCCAACGTGATCACCACCGACAACTCCGACTGGGCCACCAACTGTCCGGAGTACAAGGTCACGGCGGTAGAGGTCAGCCGCGTCTATCACCCTTCCGAGTGGCAAAAGCGCTATCAGGCCTTCAGCGACGAACAGGACCGTTTGCTCAAGGATCGGCGCCAGGCCCGTGGCGATAAGGCGGAGGCACGCCGATGAGCAACGACAACCTGATCAAGATGGCCAACCAGATCGCCCAGTACTTCGCCAGCCAACCGGACCAGGAACAGGCCGTGCTCAGTGTGCGCAATCACCTGCAAATGTTCTGGGCGCCGAGCATGCGCAAGGCACTGCTGGCCTGGCAGACCGAGCATCACGGGGAGGATTTACACCCGCTGGTGCAGGCGGCGGTGACCGGGGCGGGCTGGGAGGCTTAGCCCAATACTGAAAAACCACCTGTAGGAGCGAGCCTGCTCGCGATGGGCCCAAGACCGCCGCGTTTAGCCTGAAAGCACGCGTCATCGTTGACGACCATCGCGAGCAAGCTCGCTCCCACAGGGGCATTGGCGGCGTAACCCTATTCCGCGTTCGACCAGGACCACTGTAGGAGCGAGCCTGCTCGCGATGGACCCAAGACCGCCGCGTTTAGCCTGAAAGCACGCGTCATCGTTGACGACCATCGCGAGCAAGCTCCACACAGGGGAATTGGCGGCGTAACCCTATTCCGCGTTCGACCAGGCCCACTGTAGGAGCGAGCCTGCTCGCGATGGACCCAAGACCGCCGCGTTTAGCCTGAAAGCACGCGTCATCGTTGACGACCATCGCGAGCAAGCTCGCTCCCACAGGGGAATTGGCGGCGTAACCCTATTCCGCGTTCGACCAGGACCACTGTAGGAGCGAGCCTGCTCGCGATGGACCCAAGACCGCCGCGTTTAGCCTGAAAGCACGTGTCATCGTTGACGACCATCGCGAGCAAGCTCGCTCCCACAGGGGAATTGGCGGCGTAACCCTATTCCGCGTTCGACCAGGACCCCAGTATTATCGCCAGCACCCGCGATACCGCCCGTTTGGGCACCCCATCAGCGTGGCACAAACGCTGGATTTCGATGGCCGGGCCAACGCCGCGCCGCCCATCACCGACGGCCACCACGCCGGGCTAATGCGACAGAGGAAATACCGTAGCGACAGGCCTGTATCCGCGATTATTCGACCTCAATGGGCCCTTTTGTCCCGGCATCGCTGTCGGTCCAGTAGTCTTCCCCCGTCAGGCGCCGATCACCCTGGATCGTGAACGTCATCTTGCCCTGGCGGAACTGCAGCGTGCCGTCGGTGCGCTTGGCGTTGACCCGCTTGCCATTGACCCAGACGTTCTCCTTCGAGTCGATACGTATGGTGGCGACGGTCGCTCCGGCGTCGCTCTTGGCGACCCACTGCCCGGCATACGGCGTCTGGGTGTTCGCGCTGTCGTTGGCGACCGGCGCTTGCGGATTGCTGAACCCGGCCTTGGCGTTTTCGGCCTTGCTCTTGTGGATATCGCAGCCCTCCAGTTCACTCATCTGGGTGCAACCGGATTGTTCGAGCTGTTTGCGGTACTTGTCGTTGATGGCATAGGCCGGGGACTGGGCAACGATCAACATGGCCAGCGCCGGCAGGATGATCTTCTTCATGTGTTCCTCTTCTCTGAGCGAAAGCGTGTCGACAGTCAGGTCATTCACTCTAGCCTCTATTGGCCATCGGTCAGCTGACACTGATCACTTCAACGTTAACAGGCAGCAGCAACGACCTGCGCTATCATCGCCCGCTTCGGTGCCCCAAGAGTCTTGAACCCGGATGTCCGTCACTCTGCCATTGCCTGCTGATCATCATTCACTGCCACCGGTTCTGGCCGGGCCGCTGTTACGCCGTCTGGAGCCCACGCGGCTGGTGATGTGGCTGGTCGGCTCACGGTCGCTGGCACTGACGTTGCGCGTGCAGGGCATCGCCGATAGGCGTCTGGATGCCGGACAATGCACAGTCATTCAGGTGGGCACGCAGGCCTTCGTGCATTTGATCGACGTGACGCTGGAGGCCGCCCTGCCCTGGGACACGCTGATTGAGTACGACCTGCTGATCGATGACGCACAAACAGGTATCGCCGACTGGGCGCCCCATCTGTTGTACGGCGATGCCCGTCGTCCGAATTTCGTTCTGCGCTCACGCATCGATCAGTTGCTGCACGGCTCCTGTCGCAAACCTCATCACCCGTCAGCCGACGGCTTGCTGTGTGTCGATGCCTTGCTGGCGCAAACCCATGAAGCCAGCGAGCGCCCGGCACTGCTGATGATGAGCGGCGATCAGGTGTACGCTGACGATGTCGCCGGGCCGATGTTGCGGGCCATTCATGCCTTGATCGAGCGACTGGGGTTGTTCGGCGAGCACCTGGAAGGTGCCGTGGTCAGTGACAGCGCCAAACTCTACGAGCATCCCGCCAGCTACTACCACCGTGCGGATTTGTTACCGGCGCTTGAGAGCAACGAGACCTTGCGCGAGCGATTTTTCGGCGGGGCGCGCAAGCCGATTTTCACCAGCAGCAACGCCGACAACCATCTGGTGACCTTCGCCGAAGTCATGGCCATGTATGTGTTGGTCTGGTCGCCCACGCCCTGGACCTTGATTGCCCCGCAGCCGCCGACACTGACGCCGGACAGGGCTCAACGTTATGCGCTGGAACAAACCCGCATCGATGGCTTCAAGACCGGGCTCGGCAAGGTCGCCCGGGCGCTGGCGCATTTGCCGACGCTGATGATTTTCGACGACCACGACATTACCGATGACTGGAATCTTTCCGCGCAATGGGAGGAAACGGCCTACGGCCATCCGTTTTCCAAACGCATCATCGGCAACGCACTGCTGGCCTACATGCTGTGCCAGGGCTGGGGCAACAACCCGGAAGCCTTCAGCGGAGTCCTTGAAAACGCGCGCCTGTTGAGCGCCACCGGGCAGGACCGTTATCTCGACAGCCCTGTGCAAGATGACTTGATCGACCAATTGCTGACATTTCAGAACTGGCACTACGTGCTGCCCACCCAGCCAGCCATGGTGGTGATCGACACCCGCACCCGGCGCTGGCGCAGCGAGATGAACCTCAAGCAACCCTCGGGCCTGCTCGACTGGGAAGCCCTCAGCGAACTGCAACAGGAACTGCTGGATCACCCGTGCGCGATCATCGTTTCGCCGGCGCCGATCTACGGTGTAAAACTGATCGAGACCGTGCAGCGGGTGTTCAGTTGGTGCGGTTATCCACTGCTGGTGGACGCGGAAAACTGGATGGCCCATCGCGGTGCGGCGCAGGTGATCCTGAACATTTTCCGACACTCGCGCACGCCGGCTAATTACGTGGTGCTGTCGGGGGATGTGCATTATTCCTTTGTCTACGAAGTGCTGATCCGACACCGCAAGGCCGGGCCGCATATCTGGCAGATTACCAGCAGCGGCATCAAGAACGAATTCCCCCGCGCCCTGCTCGAGTGGTTCGATCGCCTCAATCGCTGGCTGTACTCGCCGCGCTCACCGCTCAACTGGCTGACCAAACGTCGGCGCCTGCGCATCGTGCCGTACGTCCCCGAGCATGCCGAGGCCGGTGAACGGCTATGGAATTCGGCGGGGATCGGCCAGGTGTTTTTCAATGATCAGGGTCAGCCGCAAGATATCTATCAGCACAACGCCAATGGAGCGCCGAAGACGCGCATGGTGCCGCCCGAAGCTGAAGACTGAAGGGATGACCACCGCTCCTGATCATGAGCGCAAACCTGTGGGAGCCAGCCTGCTGGCGATGGACCCGAGTGCGCCGCGTTTAACCAGGCCACACGCGTTATCGTTAACGACCATCGCGACGGTGCGACGATTCGACAGGCTCGCTCCTACACATGACCGCAAACCCGTGGGAGCCAGCCTGCTGGCGATGGACCCGAGTGCGCCGCGTTTAACCAGGCCACACGCGATATCGTTAACGACCATCGCGACGGTGCGACGATTCGACAGGCTCGCTCCTACAATGGATCGTGTCACGAATAGAGGCGATGCGAATTGGACCTCACTCGAACCCTGATCATCGGCAACTCAGGTTCCGGCAAGAGCTGGTTGGCAGAGCGACTGTCGCAGCCGTTGCACGTGCCATGGACCGATCTCGACCGCATTCACTGGATATCTGACGAACACAGCATCGCCCGCCCCCGGAACGAGGCGTTGGCCATGGCACGGGTGGCGGCCAGTGAAGAGCGCTGGGTCATCGAAGGGGTGTATGGCTGGATCGCCAGCGAACTTCTGCCCCGCGCCACCGCGTTGATCTGGCTGAGTGTTGAAGATGAGGATTGCGTGGCCAACATTCGCCAGCGCGAGGCCGGGCGCGATGAAGATGACCTGTTGCTGATCGCCTTGCTGGACTGGGCCGGTTGCTATCGCAAGCGTAAGGGATCCAGTGGGTTTGCGGCGCATCAGCGGCTGTTCGAGGATTTCACTGGCTCGCGCATTCAGCTGACGAATCGGGCGCAAATCACCTCCTTCGCAACACAGACTCCGCCCGTGTAGGAGCAGCCACAAGCGGCTCCTGCACGAGAACCCGGTTCAGGCAGCTCCTATCGACAACGCTATCCCCCTGACAATCATCTCCACCTCCCGCTCATCAATCGTCAGCGGCGGCAACAGGCGGATGATCTGGCCCCGGGTCACGTTGATCAGCAGGCCGTGATCCCGTGCGGCGATCAGGGACAGGTCGCGGATCGGTTGCTTGAGTTCGATGCCGATCATCAAACCCTGGCCGCGAATCGCCAACACGTTCGGGTCGTCCGCCAGTTCCGCGCGCAATCTTTCGAGCAGGCGTTCGCCCTGTATCCGCGCGTTTTCCCGCAGTTGCTGTTCCTCGATGATGTCCAGCACGGTGCACGCGACCCGACAGGCCAACGGGTTGCCACCGAAGGTGCTGCCATGGCTGCCGGGCGTGAAGAGTTCGGCGGCTTTGCCACGGGCCAGGCAAGCGCCAATCGGGATGCCATTGCCCAGGCCTTTGGCCAGGGTCATGACGTCCGGCACGATGCCTTCGTGCTGGAACGCAAACCACTGGCCGGTGCGGCCGATGCCGGTCTGGATTTCATCGAGCATCATCAACCACCCGCGCCGATGGCACAGCTCACGCACGGCTTTGAGATAGCCCGGCGGCGCCAGTTGCACGCCGCTTTCGCCCTGGATCGGCTCCATCAGAATTGCCACGATGCGCGGGCCATGGGCTTGTTGCACCTGATCCAGTGCCTTGAGATCGCCGAACGGCACCTTGACGAAATCCCCCGGCAACTTGTTGAAGCCCAGGCGCACGGCCGGGCCGTCGCTGGCAGACAGGGTGCCCAGGGTCCGGCCATGAAACGCGTTCTCCATGACCACCACCAACGGTTGCTCAATGCCTTTGTGCCAGCCATACAGCCGCGCGATTTTCAGCGCCGTTTCGTTGGCCTCGGCACCGGAGTTGTTGAAAAACGCCCGCTCCATGCCGGCCAGGCGCGTCAGTTTCTGCGCCAGTTGCTGCTGCCAATCGATGCTGTACAGGTTCGAGGTGTGCAACAGCAAACCGGCCTGTTCGCTGATGGCCGAGACGATTTTCGGGTGTGAGTGGCCGACGTTGGTCACCGCCACGCCGGCGATCGCATCCAGGTATTCACGACCGGCCTGATCCCACAGGCGTGTGCCAAGGCCCTTGGTGAAACTCAAGGCCAGCGGTTGGTAAGTGCTCATCAGGCAGGCGGCGGTCATGGCAAAAGCTCCCTCTATGGTCGGTGTTTTTGCAGTATGGTTAGCCACCAGCGCTGGATAAACTCAGCAAAACTTCATTCATTTTAAAGCCAGGCTTGATAATGGATTTGTTCCAGGCAATGAGCGTTTACGTACGTGTGGTCGAAGCCGGCAGCATGACCGCCGCCGCGCAGCAATGTGAGATGTCCACGACCATGGTGGGCAATCATCTCAAGGCCCTGGAGCAGCGCCTGGGTGTGCGCCTGCTCAACCGTACGACCCGGCGCCAGCGCCTGACCGAATTTGGCACGGCGTACTATCAACGCTGCCTCGAAGTGCTGGGGCTGGTGGCCGATTCCGAGCGCTTGGCGGAGCAAACCCACGATGAGCCCAGCGGCACCCTGCGTATCACCGCTCCGCTGACCTTCGGCACCGAGCGCCTGGCGCCGGCCTTGAGTGAGTTCAGCTTGCATAACCCGCGGGTGAAGCTGGACGTGGTGCTCACCAATCGACGCCCGGACTTGCTGGACAATGGCTTTGACGTGGCCTTCCGCCTGGGCGCGCTCGAGCCGTCCAACCTGATCGCCCGCCCGCTGATCGACTACACCCTGACCATGTGCGCCTCCAGGGAATACCTGGCGCGTCGGGGCACCCCGGAAAAACCCGAAGACCTGCAACAGCACGACTGCCTGGCGTTCGCCTACCCGGCCGGTGATGACTGGCAATCAGTGGCCCGGCAATGGCGCCTGCACGGTCCTGAAGGCGAAGTCGAGGTGGCGGTCAGCGGTCCGATGCTGATCAACAGCTCGGCGGGTTTGCATCAAGCGGCGCGCACCGGCATGGGCATCGTGATGGTGCCCGATGCGCTGGTGGAGCAAGACCTGCGGGAAGGCAAACTGGTCGCCCTGATGCCGAGCTATCAACTGCCGAGCCGGCCGATGCACCTGGTCTATGCCCAGGATCGACATCGCCTGCCGAAACTGCGTCGTTTCGTCGACTTCGCCGTGAAGATGTGGGGCAAGCACTCGCCGCCCCTCACATCCTCGCCTTCACCAGCACCGGTTTTTCCTGATAGCGATCCGGGTACAGCTGCTTGAGCTGCGCCACTTTCGGCAGGTCGTTGATCACGATGTAAGGGTACGTCGGATGCTCGGTCAGAAAGTCCTGATGCTCTTCCTCCGCCGGGTAGAAACCGTTGTAGCTCTCCAGTTTGGTCACAATCGGTTTGTTGAATGCATGAGCGGCGTCGAGCTGGCTGATGTAGGCCTGGGCCACCCGTTGCTGTTCGCTGCTTTGGGTGAAAATGGCCGAGCGATACTGGGTGCCGGTGTCCGGCCCCTGACGGTTGAGCTCGGTCGGGTTGTGCGCCACCGAGAAGTAGATTTGCAGCAAGGAGCCATAGCTGACCTGACTCGGGTCGAAGGTCACTTCAACCGACTCCGCATGTCCGGTATTGCCATTGCTGACGCGCTCGTACCGGGCCGTGTCAGCGGCACCACCCGCGTACCCCGAGACGGCATTTTTCACGCCTTTGACATGCTGGAACACCCCTTGAACGCCCCAGAAGCAACCACCGGCAAACACGGCGGTTTCGCTGTGGGCCTGCGTGCTTTCATCCAGGGCCGGAGGCGGCAGAACGACAGCCTCTTCAGCACCACCGAAAGAGAACGCCGAGCACTGACTGATGAGGCCGGCAGCGGCCAGTCCCAATAAGGTACGGCGCCAGGTGAACAGGTTTTTCATGACGTTGACTCCTGAAGAATTGAGGACCATCAGCCGAAGGTAAAGGCGTCGGCCGATGCGCCCGGATCCAGAAACTCGATGCGGCAAAAAACAAGGGATAGGAATCAGGCCGCCTTGGGCTCGAACGTCATCGCCAGGCCATTCATGCAGTAGCGCAGCCCGGTGGGTTTTGGGCCGTCATCGAAGACATGGCCCAGATGCCCACCGCAACGCCGGCAGTGAACCTCTTCGCGCAGCACGCCGAAGGAGCGGTCCTGACGGGTGGCGACGGCCTTGTCCAGCGGCATCCAGAAACTCGGCCAACCGGTATGGCTGTCGAACTTGGTCGTCGAGGAGAACAACGGCAGGTCGCAACCGGCACAGGCAAACGTACCGTCGCGGTGCTCATTGTTGAGCGGGCTGCTGTAGGCCCGCTCAGTGCCCTCTTCACGGAGGATTTCGTACTGTTCGTCACTCAGGATCGCGTGCCATTCACTGTCGCTGTGGGTCACTTCGAACACCTCTGCCGCGTCCGCCTCGCTGATCAGCGCGGTACTGGCGGAAAATTTGGGCAACAGGCCAATGGCCAAGGCTGCAACCCCCAGCCCGCCGCTCACTGCGAGAAATTGCCGTCGCGAAAATCGTCTTGAATCCATCGCCGTCTCCAAAAACCCTGGACCGTTTTCATTGAACACAGCCTAGGCTTGGGGTGATCGCCAAATCCTCACGGGGAGTTAAACAATTCGTGATAACTCCGGCCGCGGAAAAGCCGCACAATGCCTGAGTATTTCTATGTAGGAGCGAGCCTGCTCGCGATGGTGTGTCAGGTACGCAGGTGTCGACTGACACTCCATCGCGAGTAGGCTCGCTCCTACCACGAGCAGCATTTCGCACAATGCATTCATTGCGCCGAAGGATTGAGCTGGATGGAACAGACCAAACGTGTCCTCGTGGTCGAGGACGATTTGCATATCGCCGACCTGATCTGCCTGCACCTGCGCGATGAGCAGTTCGAAGTGGTGCACTGCGCCGATGGCAACGAAGGCATGCGCCTGCTGCAGCAAGGCAGTTGGGACGCGCTGATCCTCGACCTGATGCTGCCCGGCGTCGACGGCCTGGAAATCTGCCGGCGCGCCCGTGCCATGGCGCGCTACACGCCGATCATCATCACCAGCGCCCGTTCCAGCGAAGTGCACCGGATTCTCGGCCTGGAACTGGGGGCCGACGATTACCTGGCCAAGCCGTTTTCCATGCTCGAACTGGTGGCCCGGGTCAAAGCGCTGCTGCGCCGGGTCGACGCCATGGCGCGCAACCTGAAAATGGATGCTGGCAGCCTGATCCTCGACGGTCTGGCCATCGATCCGATCACCCGCGAAGTATCCCTCGACGGTCGGCGCCTGGACCTCACGCCGCGAGAATTCGACTTGCTCTACTTCTTCGCCCGCCAACCCGGCAAGGTGTTTTCGCGCATGGACCTGCTCAATGCCGTGTGGGGCTACAGCCACGAAGGCTACGAACACACGGTCAACACCCACATCAACCGCCTGCGCGCCAAGATCGAGACCGACCCGGCGCAACCGGTGCGCATCCTGACGGTGTGGGGGCGCGGCTACAAATTCGCGACCGGGGAGGAGCAGCCATGAGGTTGACCCTGACACAACGCCTGTCGCTGGTGTTCGCCGTGTTGCTGCTGGTGTGCTGCGGCACGTCGGCGTGGATGCAGGTGCGCTCCAACCAGATGCACGAGCAGGAAGTGGTGCAAGGCTTGTCGCGGGACCTGGCGCAACACATCGCCAGCGACACGGTGCTGATGGACACCAAGGGCCTGATGCCCGGTGCCGTGCGCGATCTGTTCAGCCAGTTGATGCTGGTCAACCCGAGTGTCGAGGTGTACCTGCTCGACACCGAGGGCAAGATTGTCGGCAGCGCCGCGCCGGAGGGTCGGATACGCCGCGAGCGGGTCGACCTGGCGCCGATCCAGCGCCTGCTCAGGGGCGACGCCTTGCCGATTCCCGGCGACGATCCACGCAGTGTCGACGGGCGCAAGGTGTTCAGCGCCGCGCCGCTCAAGGTCGATGGCAAACCGGCCGGGTATCTCTATGTGGTGTTACTCGGCGAAGACCATGATCGCCTCGCCGAACGCGGTGCGACCAGCGCGGCGCTGAATACGGCGCTGCTGTCCATCGGCTTGGTGGCGTTGCTGTGCCTGATTGCCGGTCTCACGGCGTTCGCCCTGATCACCCGGCCATTGCGCCGCCTGACCGAAACCGTCAGCCAGTTCGACATCGACGGCGTTCCGGTCTCGCCGCCCACAGCGGCTCCGCTGGAGAAAGCCGCCAGCCATGACGAAATCGCCATACTCGACGCCACGTTCCGGCAGATGCAGGCACGCCTCGGTGAGCAATGGCGCACCTTGACCCGCCAGGATCAGGAACGCCGCGAACTGGTGGCGAACATCTCCCACGACCTGCGCACACCGCTCGCTTCGCTGCATGGCTACCTGGAAACCCTGTCGCTCAAGGACGCCACCCTGTCCCCCGCCGACCGTCGTCGTTACCTGGGCATCGCGCTGGACCAGAGCCGCAAGGTCGGTGGCCTGGCGCAATCGCTGCTGGAACTGGTGCGACTCGAACATGGCTTCGTGCAACCGGTGCTGGAGCGCTTCTCCCTGACCGACCTGGCCCAGGACATCTTCCAGAAATTCGAGCTGACGGCCGAGGCGCGGCAGGTCGAATTGAAGGCCACGTTTGCCCCAAACGTTTCGGCGGCCTGGGCTGATCTGGGGTTGATCGAACGGGTGCTGACCAATCTGTTCGACAACGCCTTGCGCCATACCCCGCCAGGTGGCGAGATCGAACTCGGCTTGCGGCCACAGGGATCGTTTATTGAAGTCACCGTCAGCGACACCGGCCCCGGCATCGCCCCCGAGCTGCGCGAAGGCCTGTTCCTGCGGCCGTTCAATATTGGCGGGGCACGGCGTGATGGCGGGTTGGGCCTGCGGATCGTGCACCGCATCCTGCAATTGCACGGCCGCGACATTCAGCTGATCGATGTACCGGGGCGCGGCGCGACGTTCCGCTTCTCTCTCGCAGTGGATGAAGCCACCGCGTCGGCGTTGGCAGAGCGTTCAATGAACCTGAACACACCGGGGCACGCCTGACGGGCCGAGGCGTCCCATCGCGGGCAAGCCAGCACCTGCAGCGAGGTGCACGCCTTGATTTGCTCCGTTGGCCTGTTGGTCCGTGACAACCCCGCCCCGGTCCAATAGATTAGGCGGCCTGAAAAGGCCCCCGTGCTTTCTCGCCTCTATTCAAGTTAAAAGAAGTAGTGAATTTTCAATGTCCGATTCCAACACCGCTGAATCCGTAGTCACCTTGTCGTCCAAAGCGGAATACGAAAACTCCATCAATCTTTCACAACACGTGCCTCAGGCGAAAACCATCAGTGAGATGGTCCTCGACGCGTTTCAATCGAGCCGTGAAAGCGATCAGATCCGCGAACTGCGCGCGGCGATTCGCCAGGCCCACGACAACTTCGACGACGACAAGGCTTACGAGTTGATGGGCGAACTCAAGCAGCTCAAGGACGCCGAAGCGGCCGACATCGCCGCCCTGGAAGACCTGAGCAGCAAGTTCCCGATCAGCCGCATCCTCTCCAGCTTCAAGGACGACCCGGCCTTTCAGGAGATCGTTTACGGGCTGGCATTGAAGGTGCTGAACCAGACGCACCAAGCCATCAGCAACCCGAGCAGCGGCAAGAGCAAGGCGGCGCGAGCCAAGAAGGATGCCGAAGTGTTCACCATCAGCAAGGACGGCATGAGCGTGACCCTGCCGCTGCGCACTCCGCGTTCGCGCTTGAACGTTGACCGTGACGCCCTGGAATTCCTGGGCTTTACCTTCGTCGGCGAAGGCGATGACGCCGAGTTGGAAAGTGATACGTTCCTGGACAACAGCGGCGCCCCCCAAGCCGTCAACCGCAAGAACATCATCACCGCCCTGCAGCAGCAAACCGCGTTCGACGGCTACAGCATCGCCGCGCAGTAACCCGATACACCCTCGGGCTGCCCTATAGCGAGGGGGCCCCCTCGCCACCGGCAAGCCACCTCGCCACAAGACCCCATAGACTCATTTAAGAGCCCCGCCCCAGCGCGGGGCTTTTTATTGCCCGTGATTCCTCGCAATCCGCGATTACTCTTCCAGTATCGACGCCAGAACCACCTTCCCTTAAACCCTTGAGCACCACGGGTCCGCCTGCGGGGGAGCGTCACCTCACTTTCCAGCCCAAGACCTCAGTGGTGCGATTGCTGAGGTCATCATGAACACGACGCCCTTGTATCGTCAGCTAGCCAACCACTACCTGGACGCCATCCGCAGCGGCACCCTGAAAACCGGTGAACGATTTCCCTCGATTCGGCTGATGATGGAAAAGCATGCCGTCAGCCTGTCGACCGCGGTGCAGGTGTGCCGCGAGCTGGAGGACTACGGAGTGCTGGAAGCGCGGCCACGCTCCGGCAACTACATCCGCCAGCCCGACACACCGGTCAAACCCGCCCCCGCCGCCCCGCCGCCACTCCTGGACACCGGGGTCTACGTCGGCATTCACGAACAGGTGTCCTCGGTGCTCAAGGCCAGCCAGCGGGCGACGATCAAGGTCAATTTCGCCAGTGCCTATTGCGCACCGGAGCTGTACCCGCTCAAGACCCTGCAAGACAACATGATCAAGGCGCTGCGCCACGATCAGCATTTGCTCGATGCGGCCGGCTCGACCTGCGGCAACAGCGCATTGCGCAACATACTGGCCCGCCGGGCGCTGACCACCAAGACCCATCTGACAGCCGATCGCATCGTGATCACCAACGGTGCCACCGAAGCGATCAACCTGGCATTGCGCGCGGTGACCCGGCCCGGCGACGCCGTGGCCGTGGAATCGCCGACTTTTTACGGCCTGCTGCAAATTCTCGAAAGCCTGAACCTGCGCGTACTGGAAGTCCCGGCCACGCCCCACAGCGGGATCAATCTGCTGGCCCTCGAACAACTGCTGCAAGGTCCGGAACGGATCAAGGCGCTGATCGTCATTCCCAACCTGCACAACCCGCTGGGCAGCATCATGCCGGACGCCAACAAGGCGCGGCTGGTTCAGTTGTGCACCGAACACAACACCGTGCTGATCGAGGACGACACCTACGGCGATCTGGTAGACACCGAGCAGCCGTTATCCACGCTCAAACACTGGGACCGCACCGGCAACCTGATCTATTGCGCTTCGCTGAACAAAACCCTGGCGCCGGGCCTGCGCCTGGGCTGGATCAGCGCGGGGAAATGGCACGACCGCGTAGAGATGCTCAAACACACCCAATCCCGTGGGTGCGAGGCGTTGTCGCAACTGGCGGTCAGTGCGTTCATGGGGACACCGTCCTACGAGCGTTACCTGCGTCGCTTGCGCAAAACCCTGACGCAACAGCGCCTGCAAATGAGCGCAGCGATCACTCGCTACTTTCCCGAAGGCACCGGTGTGACCCACCCGCAGGGCGGTACCTTGCTGTGGGTGGAACTGCCGCGCGAGCACTCGGCCATGGCGTTTTTCCATGAGGCGCTGAAGGTCGGCATCCAGATTTCCCCTGGGGATATCTTTTCCAATGCCAAGCGTTTCAATCACTTTGTGCGCATTGGCTGCGGAACGCCGTATTCACCAAAAATCGACGAGGCACTGCAAACTTTGGGGCGAATCCTCAAGGACCATGGCTAGCCCACAGGGGATCTTGAACACAGGATTCATGCACGACCACCATCAACTGTGGGAGCTGGCCTGCCAGCGATGGCGGACTATCAGACCCATCCATGGTGAATGTACCGCCGCCATCGCGAGCAGGCTCGCTCCCACAGGGGTGTTTCAGTGAGCGAAGGATTCGTGCACGACCACCATCAACTGTGGGAGCTGGCCTGCCAACGATGGCGTCATGACAGACACATTGCTGTTGCCTGTGCCGCCGCCATCGCGAGCAGGCTCGCTCCCACAGGGGCATTTCAGTGAGCGAAGGATTCGTGCACGACCACCATCAACTGTGGGAGCTGGCCTGCCAGCGATGGCGGACTATCAGACGCATTGATGTTGCCTGTGCCGCCGCCATCGCGAGCAGGCTCGCTCCCACAGGGGCATTTCAGTGAGCGAAGGATTCATGCACGACCACCATCAACTGTGGGAGCTGGCCTGCCAGCGATGGCGGACTATCAGACACATCCATGGTGAATGTGCCGCCGCCATCGCGAGCAGGCTCGCTCCCACAGGGGCATTTCAGTGAGCGAAGGATTCGTGCACGACCACCATCAACGGTGGGAGCTGGCCTGCCAGCGATGGCGGACTATCAGACACATTGATGTTGCATGTACCGCCGTCATCGCGAGCAGGCTCGCTCCCACAGGGGAATTTCAGTGATCGAAGGATTCGTGCACGACCACCATCAACGGTGGGAGCTGGCTTGCCAGCGATGGCGGACTATCAGACCCATCCATGGTGAATGTGCCGCCGCCATCGCGAGCAGGCTCGCTCCTACAGGTTTGGGTGTTTTTCAGGTCGGGGATTGGTGCAGGCTGATGATGTGCGGGTCGTCGTTCCAGTGCGGGAAGCGTTCGGCGATCAGGGGGTCGTGACCGGGAATCACGTGGTCTTCGCTGTCGGCCAGGCGATCGATTTCGCTGAAGGCTTCAAGGGTCTGCGCCAGGTCGTCAAGGATCGGGAACGGGCTGCGCTCACGGATGTTGACCCACAAATGCGCAGCATCCGAGGCCAGCACGATCCACCCGCGTTCGGTATTGACCCGCACCACCTGACTGCCGGGTGTATGCCCACCCACCGGGTGCAGCGTCACACCGGGCATCACCTCGACCGTACCGCCGTGCAAGCGCATCCGCCCTTCGAACAACGGCGGCAGCGCCGACATCACATCGTCGACCTCGTAGGTTTTATTCACCGTGCGATGGGCCATTTTCGGCCCGGTGCAGAAGCGCAGTTCCGCTTCCTGCAGATGCACCGTGGCCTTGGGAAACAGCCCGAGATTGCCGGCATGGTCCCAGTGCAGATGCGTCAGGATCAGGTGCTCGACCTGCGCCGGATCGATGTCCAGTTGCCGCAGGGACTCCTCCGGCAGGCGATACATCTGACGATGGCGCCGATCCGCCGTGGCCGGTTGAAAACAGGTGTCGACCACGATCACCTGCTGCTCGTTGCGAATGACCCAGAAGTAGTAGTCCAGGGGCATCGGCGCATTGGGATCACCGCAACAGGCGTCGTAAAGGAAATTCTCCCGCGCGGTGCGCTGGGCATTGGCGCCGACACGGATGGCGAACACTTCGTACACAGGAACTGACATGGGCGCCTCCGGTTCAGGCCGCTGCGGTGGTATTGAGGGTCGGACGAAAATCGAAATCGATCTGCTCGCTGATGCCCAGATCCTGCGCCAGACGATGCAGGCCGCTGTAGTCGCGCATGATGGTGGCGTTCTTGTTGCTCTCGCGGGTGTCGGCAATGATCAGCGCGGCGTCTTCGACCCCAAGCTGCGTCAGAATCGCCTCCCACATCGAGTAGTCCTGGGCGATAAAGGCACTCAGCGCCTGCGACAAGGTGCGTGCGAAAAATGCCTGCTGAGGCGGCTGCATGTTGGCGTACATCACCTTGGCCACTTCGGCCAGCACCTTGCTGTGGGCGTACTCATCGCGGTTGTGCTGTTCGGCCACTCGACGGTTTTGCGGCTGGATGGTCTGGTCGTCCGCCAGCAGATCCAGATAGGCGTTGACGCTGATCTCGGCCACCACCGCAAAGGTGATCGCCGCCAGATCCTTTTGCCATTGCTCGGCCAGCGATTCACGCAGGGCCAGCAGGCGCAGGTAGGTGACGGACGGCGGCAAGTCCAGATCCTGATCCAGTGCCCGGTCGGCCTTGGTGCGCTCGATGGCCCGCAAGTGCATCAGCGTGTGGTAATGCTCGTCGATCAGGGTCTGCTGCATCGCCTCGCGAAAATGCCAGTCGTCCTTGCCCAGGTACTGGTTGGCAATGACGCTCAGCGCCGGATTCACGACGTGCTCTTCGGCGGTGACGGTGCGCAGGTTGTAGCCGATCCAGCCCCAGGTCACCACGCTGCTCTTGAGCGTTTCGCTCAAGGCCTGGAATTTGGGGTGATGGAAAAACGGCACCATGCGCTCGGGGTAATCCGGACGCGCCGGGTCGAACACTTCATCGACCGACCACTTGTCCGGCGAGCAGACGGTGGCGCGCCGGGTCCAGGCCTGATTGAGCCGCACGATCAGTTGATGATCGACCTTGGCGATCTCGATTGCTGTTTGCATGACGCGATACCTGTAAGACGCGTACCCACCAGGGGTACGCCAAAAGAATGAAGGGCGACGGAAAAATCAGGCCAGCCAATAGCGGGTCAGGTGGCGCGCCGGGTCAGTGTAACGACTGCGGGCGTGGATCATTCGCCAGTTGTCCCAAATCAGCATGCAGCCATCGGGAATCAGCACCGGGATGTTGTGCTCGATGAAATACGCCTCGCCGAGCGTGGCAAACCGGGCCAGTGGGGAGCGGCTGTTGGCGACCAGGGATTGCTGCAAGGCTTCCTTGGAAGGATTCACGTCGCCGTAGTGAAACTGGTTGTAGCTAAAGCGGAAAATATCGCCGTCCTCTGTCGGCGTCAGGATGTATTCCTTGACCCGGCTTTGCGCAGGTTCGCCGGGTTTGGCAGTCGCGACGAACTCCACCGGCGTGTCGTCCAGCCACTCGCGCAGTTCCGGCTCGGTGCGCTCCAGGGACTTCAGGAATTCGTAACCGTCCACCAAGCCGGTATGCCCGCCACCGCAAGTCGCCTGATGGTGACAATGCAGGGCCAGGTAACGCGGTGGCGGCCCGTATACCGGCGCTTCGGTATGGGGGCCGATGCCGTTCATGCTCTGGGAGTACGGCAAGTCTTCGTAGCCCGGTTTGCGGGTAATGGCAAAGGCCGTTTGCCCGTTGAACTGCGGAATGATCGGACCGAACTCATGCAATGTGCCTGTCACGTCATGGGCGAATTCGCCGGGGGTCAGGACAGTCCAGCCACGAGTCGACAATTCTTCATGGCGATGATCGAGTGAGACGTAAGGTTTGGACGCAACAATCCCTTGATTTGGCATGGTGAAATTCCTGGCGGTTGATCAGGCGTTTACGGTTGAGGTGTAGGCAGCAATGAATTGGCGACAAGCATCACCCGGTCGATAGTGCTGCTCATCGATGCTCTGTACGGGGGTGATTTCGGCGGCGGTTCCTGTAAGAAAACACTCATCGAAGTCGCCCAGTTGCGTCGGCAGAATCGTCGCTTCGACCACCTGATAATCCAGGGCCGTGGCCAGCTCGATCACGGTCTGCCGGGTAATGCCGTTGAGGAAGCAGTCGGGCACCGGCGTGTACAGCGTCCGGCCTTTGACGAAGAACACGTTGGCGCTGGTGGCTTCGGCGACGTGGCCGCGCCAGTCGAGCATCAAGGCGTCGTGGTAACCGCTGTTTTCCGCGTCGTGCTTACTCAGTGTGGCGATCTGGTAATGCCCGGACGCCTTGGCCTCGAAAGGACTGCTGCTCGGCGGTGGACGTCGCCAGGTGGCGGTCTTCAACCGGATACCGACCATGCGCGCCGCCGGATCGAAATAGCTCGGCCATTGCCAGCAAGCGATGGCCACATGCACGCGATTGAAGCGCGCCGAGGTGGAAATCATCTCGCTGCCGCGCCAGGCCACCGGTCGCAGGTAACCGTCGCTGACGTTGTTGCGTTGCAGCAGTTCGTGGCTGGCCGCTTCCAGTTCGGCCAGTTCAAACGGGATCGCAAAATCCATCCATTGCGCCGACCGATACAGACGCTCGCTGTGTTCGCGCAGCTTGAAGATCTTGCCGTTGTAGACGCGCTCCCCTTCATACACCGTGCTCGCGTAATGCAAGCCGTGGCTGAGCACATGCAGGCGCGCCTGGGACCACTCGACGAACTCGCCGTCGAGCCAGATCCATCCTTCGCGTTGATCAAACGGGATACCGCTCATGTCCTTGTCTCCCCAGTGTTCAAGATTCGTCCTACGCCGTTTGCAGCAGGACCGGTATCAATTCGGGCGCTGACTCAAGCAACCGCTCAGGCTCGCTCTGAAAGAAAAACCTTCGCTCGCCAAAGGCCGGTTGCAAGTCATCGAACCAGGTCACCTGCGGGTCGAAGCGCGCGTAAAAGGTGCGCAACACCCATTGCGGATCGCGGGCCTGGAGGAACTGCAGGACAAAGACTTTTTCCCCGGCGACAGTCTCGATGCCGTTGATCAACACCTTGCCGTAGAAGGTGCTCATGGACGGCCCGCGGACCGTGCGCGCAAGGCCCGACACCGTGCGGTACGCGGCCTGGAAGATTTCGAACGCCCGGGCCAGCGGCATCGCGAAGTAATGGCTGGGGCCGGTGTCGCGCTCGACGAACATGTAATAAGGCACCGCCCCGAGCCGCACGCCTTCGGTCCACAGCGCCGCCCAATCGGCAGGGTTTTCGTTGATGTGGCGGATCACCGGCGCCTGCATGCGCAGGGTCGCGCCCGTGGAGCGGATGCGTTCGACAGCCTGACGGGCAATGTCCTGGCGAATCTCCACCGGATGGTTGTAGTGCCCCATGATCGACAGGTTTTTCCCTGCCGCGACGATCCGCTTGAACAGCGCCAGCAACTGCGGCGCGTCCTTGTCAGTGACGAATCGTTGCGGCCAATAGGCCACCGACTTGGTGCCGATGCGGATGCTCTTCAGGTGGGGCAATTCCAGCAGCGGCTCGATGTACCCGGCCAGGGATCGGCTGTTCATGATCAGCGGGTCGCCGCCGGTGATCAGCACATCGGTGACCTCGGTGTGCACCCGCAGGTAACTCACCAGTTCCTGGGATTCGCGCGCATTGAACTTGAGTTCTTCTTCGCCGATGAACTGCGCCCAACGGAAACAGAAGGTGCAGTACGCATGACAGGTCTGACCGGCACCGGGGAAAAACAGCACGGTCTCGCGGTACTTGTGCTGAATGCCCGGCAGGACTTTTCCGTCGAGGGTGACGCCGTTGTGCGTCAGCTGCCCCGCCGGGTGCGGGTTCATGCGCAGCCAGATCGCCTCGATCCGCCGCTTGATGGCGGCGCTGTCGTCCTGCTCGATCAACTGCTTGAGCGATTGGTACTCGTCTGGCAGCAGCATGTCCTTGTGGGGAAAGGTCATGCGAAAAATCGGATCGTCCGGAATGTTGTTCCAGTCGATCAGTGTTCCCAATACGTATTCGTTGGTACGAAACGGCATGACCCTGGCCACCACGGTCATGGCCTCCTGCAACGCCGGCGTCAACCGCTGCCAGTAAGGCGTGTCGCGGATGGTGCGTGCGTTATAGGGTTTGTATTTTTCGTGCTCCGACAGTCCTTGCATGGCAGCGCTCCTGTACTGGCGGTGGTTACTGGATGGCGGGCGCTTTGCGCTCTAAGTCCATCCATGCCCGGACGCTGTCGCGATCCCACTGGCGCTGCACATAGGCCGCCAGGCGCGCCGGGACCGGATCGCCGTTGGCAACCAGTCGGTTGAGCATGATCGCCAGGTCGGTGTCGGCAATGCTCCAGTCGCCGAACAGGTGCTCGGCGCCCTCCTCCAGCAAGCGGTCCGCCACGAAGAACAACCGGTCGACGGCGGCCCGGGCCTCGTCGGACAACGGCGTGTCCTTCTTGCCGAAATACACCAGGTCAAACGGACGCTCCCTGCGCAGCACGAGCAAATCGCTGCGCAACCAGGCCTGCAATTGACGGGCACGGGCGCGTTGCTTGATGTCTTGCGGGTAAATTCTTTTTGAGTCTGGAACGAGCTCTTCCAGATACTCGGCAATGGCTGAAGACTCCGAAAGCGCAAAACCTTCGTGAACTAACACCGGGATTTTGCAAGTCAGCGAAAGATCGCGGTAATTTTCCAGATAGTTTTCACGCGCCTTCAAATCCAGCGTGACCAGCTCAAAGGAAAGTTGCTTTTCCTTTAAAGCAACAAAAGCCGACATGGCAAAAGCACTGACATAGTCCGCACCCAGATACAGCTTTAATTTCGTACTTTCCATAGAACGCTCCCTTGCATCAAACACATTAATCCGTTGCATTTGAAGCGATCGTAGTAAGTTGATTAAGCGCTGAACAGATACAGAAATTATCTGTTTCTATCGATACAGAAATCAGAGCATTTCAATTGTCCGAGGGCATTTTTGAGGTGCGTAAAAATCAAAAAAGGGAGTCCGCGTACGCGGACTCCCTGGTGTGCAGCCGAGAAGAAATTACAGCGGGCGGGGTATCAGGCCAACGTTGTCGGCATGATTGGACAGCAATGCCATTTGCGGCATGTTGCTGAGGTTGAGCATGGCCAGCGCCTCGGTGGTGCTGGTGTTGACGAAGCCGTGGCGGGTCCAGGCCGGCACCAGCAAGACATCCCCGGGGCCGATGTTTACCTCGTCTGCATCCCCCAGTGACAACGTGCCGCTGCCCGACTGGATAATGAACAGATGCCACCAGGCATGGGCATGGCCATCGAGTGTGGAACCCGGCACCAGCCATTGCATGGATACCGCCATGCCGGGCGTCAATTGGCAACCTTCCAGCGTATTATCGTGGGCCAGCGCAACTATATCGACGTCGCTGGCCTCGAGGGTCTGGCGCATATCGCCAAGTTCGGAACATCTCCACACACGAGGTTTGATCGGTTGCCGATCCAGACTCTGGCGAAAGTCCTTATATGAAAAAAACGCACCCTGAACGTTATTCATTAGCTGCTTCCAACTTATTCTGCCGAACTGTATTACCCGACCTTAGGCCAACCCTTCAACAGTGTAAAGCCGGTCAATTTCATTTATAACGCCGACGGTCGCAACGCCACGATCATATCCACTTCAATGGCCGCATTTTTTGGCAATTGATAAACACCGACTGTGGTGCGTGTATGTTTCCCGGCGTCACCCAGTACGTGTCTGAACACATCCGACGCACCGTTGGCGACTTCACTGAGGTCGACAAAATCCGCCGTGGACTTCACATACACCGTTACCCGAATCAATGACTTGATCTTGTCCAGCGAACCGATGGCATCCACGATCAGCGCCAACCCCCGCATTGCACTGATGCTGGCGGCCGCCTGCGCGTCCGCCATGTCGAGTTCCAGTCCGACCCGCCCCGGGTAGTGGATTATGCCGTTCATGCGCGGCACCAGACCGCTGATATACAGTTCATCGTGATGACGAATCAGCGGCGCGTAATGCCCGCCTGCGGTGTTCTCGCCGTAGATGTCATAGTCAAATTCCTGTGCCAGAGCGATGAAGCGCTCATCACAGGTCATGTGTGCATTCATTTACTTTTCCCTCTTGATCAATACTGCAAAAAACATCGATCGCCGCTGCTTGTTCCACGACTCAACCCACAGCCCTTGCCGGTGCGGCCAGGCTGGTGATCCCGACACTTGATTCAATGGCCTCGGCCAGCCGCGACAGATCCTGGCTGAGGTCCTCGTATCGCTCGTTGAACAACACGATGTGGCCGATGAACGAAAAGTTATCTTTCACCAGTGCACTGACCGAATCACCGATGTGCTTGGTCAGCACCGCTTCCACCAGCTCGATGTTCAGCGAACGGGCTAGCGACGGGATGTCCGGTACATCCCGCAGGATGCCGCCGGTGTTCGCTCGCAACAGGCGTATGCCGCAGTAGCCGCGCGGCACCGGATCGTGGTTGGCGACCTGGCCTTCCACGGCCCAGCGGACCCACCGCTCCCACGGGTCGAAGTCGATGAACGCCTTACGTGCCAGGTCCCAGATGTGCATGCCACCGGGACGCATGTTGGTTTCCACCGCCGAGGTGCGGTGATTGGCCCTGTGGAAAACTTCGTTGTGCCAGGCCCCGTTGTCCTGCGATACCAACCCTGCCATGTGTCGGCCGGCGGCCATCAGCTGCGCCTGTGCGTCCGCTGCCAACGGGGCGGGCACCACTTGTTGGATCTCGGCGCGGTAGGCGCCATCGGTGGTGGTTTTCTCGGTGATCCAGGTGCTTCCGGCGACATAGTCCCAGCTGTATTCCCGGGCGTTCTGGATCAACTCTTCGAGTACGATGCCCCCCTCGCGATAGGGCTTGAGCGCCTGCCAGGCCTCGTCGCACTCGGACGGGTGCCGAATGACCCGGCAGCCGCGGCTGGCACCTTCGCAGGCAGGCTTGATGAACGCCTTGCCGCCCATTTCGATCACGCGCTGACGCAGTTCCGCAAGGCTCTCGATCCGGGTGGAAAGGATCGGCCGGTAATCCTCGGGCGCCTCTGTGGCCGTCGCTTCGAGCTGGCGGAAAATCTGTTTGTCGAGCCCCGCCCGCGCCTCGGCCGGGGTGATGCCGGGCAGGCCGAAATGGCTGGCCAGCGCCGCACCGAGCAGCACACCGCGATCCGAAAACGGCAGCACCCCGATCAGTTTCCAGCGATCGGCATTGAGGCAACCGACCACCAGTTCGAGAGAGGCCGGAACGTCTTTCTCGGCCAGCGATGTACTGCAAACATGATCAGCGACCTGATCGTCCTGGGGCTGGATCTGCTCGACCAGCAGAATGAGCCGCGCGTTGTACAGCGACTTGCACAAATCGCGCAGCTTCTGGACATCGTGAACCCGGCTGCCGTTGTACCCCACCACTACTACACATGAAGTCGTATTCATAAAATCCCCGACTTGCAAAATGAAAACCGAAACGGCGATGACTCAGTCGTGCAGCGACGCGATCGATTTACGGTTGAGCCAATACCAGACCAGAATCCCGCCAGCGCCGATGGCCGCCAGCACCAGCGCGTTATAGGGCGGCGGCATGACCCGCATGATCAACACGGTCAACCCGGCGCCGACGCCCAGGGACACTTCCTTGACGAACATGTTGTTCTGCTTGACCGAGAAGTAATCGAGGTGACTGAACGCGCACTCGGCGATGGACAGCAGTGCCACCCAGACCAGCGCGCCGACCAGGGTTTCGACGTGGAACGCCGCCGGTGAAGACAGCACCGCAAAACCGCCGACGATGATGGCGATCACTGTCAGCACCTTGAAGCGCCCGGTACGCTCGATCAGCTTCATGACCGGCACTTGCGCGAAGACCACCACGGCGCTGTTGAGGATCAACATCAGGCCGTACCAGGCCGGCAGTTCGCCGGTCTTGAGCAGGATCGCTTGCGGCAGGATCGAGAACACGCCAAACAGCTTGATGCCCATGATGACGCCGGCGATGACCCAGGGCAGTTTGTTGGCCCAACCGCTGCCGTCCTTGCTGGCCGGGCGCGCCACTGCAGCTTCGGTGGTGAAAGTCGCGCCCATGGCGATGGGCAGGCACAACAGGACGAAACTGGCGGCGCCGAGGAAAAACATGCCCGGGGTCAACAGCGGCGACAGCAGGATCAGACCGGCCAGCAGGCTGCCCATGTTCATGGCAACGCGGTTGTAGGCCGCGCCTTCCTTGGTCTGTGCTGCTTCGCTCTTGATCAGGTAACCGGCAATCGCGATGCCGTAGGCAAACAGCGCCGCGGCAAACATGACAACGCCCTGGTTGTGGGTGACGGCCAACAGCACCAGGCCGGCGGCAGCGCACAGCAGCGTGACACTCAGGGAACGGCGACCGAGGACCAGCAACGTCAACGGCAGCAGCAACAACAAGGCCCGATACCCCAGGGCCAGAATGCTGTTGGTGGCGGTATCGAGCCAGACGTTGGCCTTGCCCAACACCGCGAACAACGCCACGGCCGTGATGATTCGAATGGTGAACAACCGCAGGTTGATCACGGGTTTCGCCACGACGGCGGTTGTTTCTAAACTCATGCGGCACCTCATGAACCTGGCCACGAAACGACTGGCAGCAGGTCGATAATCCGAAAACTTTCCAAAGTGATAGTAAAAAGAGATGCCTGTCTTGATCAGAGCAAGTTCGTATAGAATCAAACGAACTTTACTGCCGGAGAGACCAGTAAAATGCAGGCTCAGCGAGCAGTGATCGCCGCTATCGAGTTCCAGCCAGGTGTGCCGCTGGTCCAGCAGATCGTCGATCAACTCACGGTGGCGATCAGCCAGGGCGGCCTCCCCCACGGCTCAAGGCTGCCGCCGATTCGCGAACTCTCCGACTTGATGCACGTGGGCAAGTCCACGGTGGTCGACGCCCTGGACCGCTTGCGGGCCAAGGGCCTGGTGGTTTCCCGCCAGGGTTCGGGGCATTACGTGCACCGCTCCAGCACTACGCTGCCAGCCAACGCCGGGCCAGACCTGCTCCCGCAAGACACCCTCAGCGTCGTCCGCCGCGCCGTGCTGCTGGACAATGGTGCGCTGCGCCCAGGGGCCGGTTTTCTGCCGTCCTCGTGGTTGCCTGCCGAAGAATTGCTCAAAGCCGTGCGCGGAACGCTTCGCGCGACCACCTTGCGCATGGGCGAATACGGCAACGCCAGCGGTTACCTGCCTCTGCGCCAGGCCTTGCGGGTCAAGATGTCGACCTTGGGCATCGACGCGCCGGTGCAGCAGATCATCACCACCGCCAACACCGTACAAGCCATCGACATGCTGATGCGCCTGCTGGTCAAACCCGGCGACACGGTGCTGCTCGACGACCCGTGTTACTTCACGATGCACACCAATCTGGCCTGGCATGGCGCCAAGGTCATCACCATCCGCCGCGGGTGCGACGGCATGGACCTGGACGCGTTCGAGCAATTGCTGATCACCCATCGTCCCGTGCTCTACATGACCAACAATGCCCTGCACAACCCGACCGGGCACTCGTTCACCTCGGCGCAGGTTTACCGCTTGGTGGAGCTGAGCCATCGCTACAACTTCCACATCCTCGAAGACGATTTGTACTGCGACATGCAGCAACGTCGAACGCCGCGCCTGGCCGCGAGCGGGCTGGACAATGTCTCTTACGTCTCCGGGTTTTCCAAAACCCTGACCGCCAATAGCCGCGTCAGCTTCGCCGTGCTGTCACCGCAACTGGCGGCGCGGATGGTGACGTTGAAAATGGCCTGCGGTGGCATGACCTCGGAAATGGCCGAGCAGATTATCTGCACCATGCTCAGCGACGGCAGCTACGCCAAACACATGCGCCGCACGGTGGACCGGCTCTATGAGTCGAACAGCCGGGTGGCGGCGTGGCTGGGCGAAGCCGGGTGTTCGGTGTCATCGCTACCAGGGGAAGGGTTGTACATCTGGACCCGATTGCCAGAAGGATTCAAAGCCGAATGCCTGGCCAGAAAGGGTCTGGAAATCGACCTGGTACTGGCACCGGGAACCTTGCTCAGCAAATCGCAGGATGCCAATCAGTTTCTGCGATTCAACGTGGCGCACAGTGATCACGTGCAGGTGCGGGAGCGGTTTTTCCGGTTGCTGGACAGGCCGCAAAAATAACTGACTGTCTTCGATCCTGTGGGAGCGGGCTTGCCCGCGAAGAGGCCGTCACATCCAGCATCAATGTCGCCAGACACACCGCCATCGCGGGCAAGCCCGCTCCCACAGGGGTTTCGCTGTGCAATGAGATCCCCGGCCAGCAGATCGCCACGATTGCCGACCTCATCCTGAGTGACTAGCTTTGCCCGTCGCTGCCAATTCAGCGACCGGGCCTGAGAACTCGAATTCGATATGGGCACATTCGGTGTTTTCCTTATGCATGCCAGCTATCCGTTCCAAATTTATGCTTTTGCACCCAACACCTCCCAACCAGCAGGAGGTGAAGCCCAATGACCATTCCACAAGACCTCAAAACCATCGGCCTCACACCCTTCTCCTACCACGCCAACGCCCCCTTGTTCCGCATCAACGCCGGTGTCCCGGTCATTTCTGCCCTGACCCACGCCTCCGACCTGCTCCACCTCGCCAAACTCCTCGCCTCAGACGCCACCATGGTCCGCGACTCCGACCGACACGCCTGGGCCTCGCACTTCTTGCAGGACATGAGCAAGGCCATCATCGATGACGTGGTGAAGGTGCTCGATGCACCGTGCAACAACCGCGCATAAATGAAAAAGCCCCGCGATTCTTTTGAATGGGGGGCTTTTAAGCCGCTAAACGTCGTCATTACAGGACGAGCGATGCAGCCGCTTTGATGCAAGCTGGGCTCAGGAAAACATCGCGCGCTGCTCAGCTTCGTAATGCCGGGTTTGAAAAGGCATGAGGATTTGGGCTTTCAGGCCAAGACCCTCACTCAATCCCCAAGAGACAGCGAGCTCATCACGACGTCGACGCAGTGGTGTGACGGTTCTTGGGGTCACGGGTTGTCCGCAAGTCCAATGTGCAACAAGTTCGAGGGCATTGAGGGTTTCTGACACGCGGAGATCGGATACACACGTAAAGCGAGTGAATCGCTCGAGCAGATACCCGGCACGCCGAACCTCAACCTCGTCAGTGTGACAACTCAAAAAAGCGACTAACTCGCCCTCCAGATCTGAGTTGGAATACCAGACAGCCTTGGCGGCACTCACGAGCGCGGCGTCGTCAGCTTGATTCAAAGGTCTTTTTACCAGCGTGTCCAAAGCGGATGTGAGGACTTGGCCATCAAGGGGCTTCGTCATCAGTGCTCTCCAGGTAATCGTGCAGAATATTCGTAAGAACGGAGATGGGTGGTTCCTTATTGCCAACATATACATCAATCGCCTGTAACGCCAGCCGGCGGAATTCGCGGGTCAATATGAAACCAGCCCTGAGAAGTGCCTTGATATCACCGATGTCCTGATCGGTCGCTCTGCCCAGCTTGGAGATGGCAATGTCAACAGGCGCTGCGATATGCACGTGGAGCGGGGACTCGACCGTAAACTCTGCAATCGGAAGGCTCCGCTCCCAATAGTCTTCGTGGATTGGGCCAAAACTGGTGTTGTACTGAAGGTCGTAGTTCAGTTCCATCAATCGACCGGATCGCTCATCAACAAACTGCTCGGGTATCTCTGCCAGCATGGTTTGCAAGTGCAAACCTTCGGGAACATGAGCCTCATAAATCTCGGCATCCACGTCGGTGGAAACGCGATGATGGGTATACAGGTGAACAGCGCAGCCACCGAACAGGATAATTTTGACGGCTCCTGGTCCTGCTTTCACAAGCTCTAATTCCGCTTCGACGGATTTGAACATCGAAATCAAAGCCTGCCCCAACGCAGTATCCGTATTAACGCAGGGGGTGATTACCTCTGGCAGTTCCATCGTAGATCCTCTGGGATGCTTGTAATAACGGCATCCCGAGGCTAGACAGACGACTTCCGACCCTCAACCTGAAAACTCCGTGGGAAAATTCAGGTAAATCCTTAAGTTTTTTCGCCTGCCAAATCGCCCCATCCAAGCGAGCCTGCTCGCAATAGCGACACCGGAAAAGCACCCAACAAAAAGCCCCGCTCTTCTCTCGAAGGCGGGGCTTTTCAATCCAGCATCTAAACCTTACGGTGCGTACGTCAGCAACAGCTCGGTCGGCACTTTGAAGTCCAGGGACATCATCACGCTCAACGCGGTAATGGTGAAGATCGAGAACACGAACAGCTTGCGTGCCCAGACCGTGTCATCCACTGCCTTGTAGCCGGTCCAGGCCATGTACAGCCAGTACATGCCCATGGCCGCGGCGACGGCGAGGTAGCTCATGCCGGCGTAACCGCTGAAGGTCAACATCAAGGTCGCCACGAGGAAGGCCAGGATGTAGATCAGGATGTGCTTCTTGGCCACTTCGATTCCGCGCTTCACAGGCAGCACCGGGATGGAGGCGGCCAGGTAATCGTTGAAGCGGAAGATCGCGATGGCGTAGGAATGCGGCATCTGCCACAGGCTGAACATCACCAGCAGGGTCAGCGCGGCCATGTCGAAGGTGTTGCTCACAGCGACGTAACCGATCACCGGCGGCATGGCGCCCGACAGGCTGCCCACGAGCGTGCCGTGAACCGACTTGCGCTTGAGGTACAGGCTGTAGAAGCCGACGTAGATGACGAAACCGATCACCGCAAACAGCGCGGCCAACGGGTTGGCCACCTTGTACAACAGCGCAACGCCGGCGACGCCCAGGACGGTCGCGTAGACCAGCGCCAGTTTCAGGGAGATCAAGCCCTGGACCAGCACCCGGTTCTTGGTGCGTTCCATCTTCAGGTCGATGTCGCGGTCGATGCAGTTGTTGAACACGCAACCGGAGGCGACCACCAGGGACGTGCCGATCATGGCGGCCAGGAAAATGGCCAGATCGACATGCCCTTTGGAGGCCAGGAAAAATCCGCCTGCCACAGAAAGCACGTTACCGAAAATGATCCCCGGTTTGGTGATTTGGATAAAGTGCTTAAAGGACATCCGGACTTACCTCACTTCGCCATCATGAACGTGTGGATGCTGAACATGATCCACAGCGACAGGCCAACCAGCAGGACGATCACGATCGCGGCGAAAACAAACGCAATCACGTTGTTACGCTGCGCGGCCGAACGGTCCAGGTGCAGGAAGTACACCAGGTGCACCAGCACCTGGATGATCGCGAACGCCAGTACGATCCACAGGGTGATCGACTTCGGCAGCGACGGGTACATCACCAGGCCGAATGGAATCGCGGTCAGGATCACCGACAGGACGAAGCCAATGACGTAGGACTTGACGCTGCCGTGACCGGCGTCGTCGTGACCATTGTGAGAATGAGCTGCGTTAGCCATTTACATAGTCCCCATCAGATAAACAACTGTGAATACGCAGATCCACACCACGTCCAGGAAGTGCCAGAACAGGCTCAGGCAGCTCAGGCGAGTCTTGTTGGTCGCCGTCAGGCCGTGCTTGTTGACCTGGTACATCATGATCGCCATCCAGATCAGACCGCTGGTCACGTGCAGACCGTGGGTGCCGACCAGGGTGAAGAACCCGGACAGGAAACCGGAACGGCTAGGGCCGTAGCCCTCGGAGATCAACATGTGGAACTCGTTGATCTCCATGCCGATGAAGCCGGCACCGAACAGGAAGGTCATGGCCAGCCAGCCCAGGACCTGCTTCTTGTTGCCACGGAAGAACGCCAGCATGGCGAAGCCGTAGGTGATCGAACTGAACAGCAGCAGAGCGGTTTCGCCCAGTACGTAAGGCAGTTCGAAGATGTCGTGGCCCGACGGGCCACCGGCTACGTTATTTACCAGAACCGCGTACACCGCGAAGATCGACGCAAACAGAATGCAGTCGGTCATCAGGTAGAGCCAGAAACCGTATACGGTCATCTCGCCCGAGTCGTGGTGGTGGTCATCGTGCCCATGGTCACCATGGGCGTGTCCAACATTGGTCACTAAATTCGACATGGTTTAAGCCTGTTCCAACGAGGTTTCAACACGGGTGGCCGTGGCCGGGATTTTCCCTGCCGCTACCAGACGCTTGTGCTGCTCGGCTTCGATGCGCTCGATCACGTCGACCGGCACCATATAGCCTTGATCATCACGGGCCGCGTGGATCGCGAAGTAGATCACGGTGCCAGCGAAGCTGGCGATGGCCAGCCACCAGATGTGCCAGATCATGGCGAAGCCGAACACGGTCAACAGAGCGCCCATGACCACACCGGTGGCGGTGTTGTTTGGCATGTGGATCGGTTCGTACTTGGCCGGAGCCTTGTACGCGGTACCGTTTTCCTTGGCTTCGGTGAACGGGTCGATGCAGTCAGCCTTAGGCAGCACAGCGAAGTTGTAGAACGGAGGTGGCGAGGAGGTCGACCATTCCAGAGTGTGGCCATTCCACGGGTCACCGTGCTCGCACTTGTTCTCTGGCTTGTTGCGGTCACGCACACTGACGTACAGCTGGATCAGTTGGCAGGCGATACCGAACGCGATCATCACCGCACCGAACATGGCGACGTACAGGTACGGCACCCACTCAGGGTTGGTGGTGGCGTTCAGACGACGGGTCATGCCCATGAAGCCCAGCGCGTAGAGCGGCATGAACGCGACGAAGAAGCCGCTGATCCAGAACCAGAACGCTGCCTTGCCCCAACCTTCGTGCAGCTTGAAGCCGAACGCTTTCGGGAAGTAGAAGCCGAAACCAGCGATGTAACCGAATACCGCACCACCGATGATCACGTTGTGGAAGTGCGCGATCACGAACAGGCTGTTGTGCAGAACGAAGTCAGCACCCGGGATGGCCAGCAGTACACCGGTCATGCCGCCGATGGCGAAGGTCACCATGAAGCCCAGGGTCCACAGCACCTGGCTGGTGAAGCGCAGACGGCCCTGGTAGATGGTGAACAGCCAGTTGAACAGTTTCACACCCGTCGGGATGGAAATCAGCATCGTCGCCAGACCGAAGAAGGCGTTGACGCTGGCCCCGGAGCCCATGGTGAAGAAGTGGTGCAGCCAAACCATGAAGCCCAGTACCGAGATCGCGCCCGAGGCGTAGATCATCGAGTGGTGGCCGAACAGTTTCTTGCCGGTGAAGGCGGAGATGACTTCCGAGAAAATGCCGAATGCCGGCAGGATCAGGATGTACACCTCAGGGTGACCCCAGGCCCAGAACAGGTTGACGTACATCATCGGATTGCCACCAAGTTCATTGGTGAAAATGTGGAAATCCATGTAACGGTCAAGCGTCAGCAGTGCCAGGGTAGCGGTCAGGATCGGGAACGAAGCCACGATCAGGACGTTGGCCCAGGTGCAGGTCCAGGTGAAGATCGGCATGTCCATCAGTTTCATGCCAGGGGTACGCATTTTCAGCACGGTGGCCAGGAAGTTGACCCCCGTCAGCGTCGTACCCAGGCCCGATAGCTGTAGCGCCCAGATGTAGTAATCCATCCCCACGCCAGGGCTGTATTGCAGGCCCGACAGCGGCGGATAGGCAACCCAACCGGTCTTGGCGAATTCGCCGACGCCCAGGGACAGGTTGATCAGCACAACGCCGGACACCAGCAGCCAGAAGCTCAGGGAGTTCAGGAACGGGAAGGCAACGTCACGCGCGCCGATCTGCAGCGGCACTGCAAGGTTCATCAGGCCGGTGAAGAATGGCATCGCCATGAAGATGATCATGATCACACCGTGAGCGGTGAAGATCTGGTCATAGTGTTCAGGTGGCAGGTAGCCAGGCGAACCCTCGGTGGCCATGGCCAACTGGGTACGCATCATGATGGCGTCGGCAAAGCCACGCAGCAGCATGACCATGGCGACGATGATGTACATCACGCCGATTTTCTTGTGGTCGACCGACGTCAGCCACTCGGTCCACAGGTAGGTCCACTTCTTGAAGTAGGTGATTGCAGCGAACAGTGCCAGACCACCCAGCGCAATCATGGCGATGGTCACCATCACGATCGGCTCGTGGAACGGGACCGCTTCCCAACTTAATTTACCAAACATCGTTTACTCCTCTGCCCCGGCAGCTGAATGCGAGTTCATGTCCGTAGCGGCGACTTCTTTCTCTTTCTTCTCGTGGTTCAGTTTCGGACCTGGTTTCATGCCTTCGTACTTGTCGACGATGGTCTGGAACAGGTTCGGCGTGACCGAGGAGTAGAGCTCGACTGGGTTGTTCTGGCTTGGCTTGGAAAGGGCAGCGTATTCAGCTTGTTCAAGCTGTTTAGGTGCCTTCTTGACTTCGCTGACCCAGGCGTCGAAATCTTCCTGTGTCGTGGCGATTGCCTTGAATTTCATACCGGTGAAACCGGCACCGCTGTAGTTGGCCGAGATGCCTTCCATTTCAGCGTTGCGGTCGGCGATCAGGTGCAGCTTGGTCTGCATGCCCGCCATCGCGTAGATCTGGCCGCCCAGGCCCGGGATGAAGAACGAGTTCATCACAGCGTCGGAGGTGATCCGGAAGTTAACTGGCGTGTGCGCCGGGAACACGATCTTGTTGACCGTGGCAATGCCTTGTTCCGGGTAGATGAACAGCCACTTCCAGTCCAGCGCGACCACTTCGATGGTCACCGGCTTCACGTCGGATTGAATCGGACGGTATGGATCCAGCTCGTGGGTCGTCTTGTAGGTGATGTAACCCAGGGCAAGGATGATCAGAATCGGAACAGTCCACACCGCGATCTCGATCTTGGTGGAGTGGTTCCATTTCGGCGTGTAAGTGGCGTTAGTGTTGGACGCGCGATATTTCCAGGCGAACAGGAACGTCATCACGATGACCGGGACCACGACCAACAGCATCAGCAGCGTTGCGGTGATGATCAGGTTTCGCTGCTCCAGGCCAACCTGGCCCGTGGGATTGAGCAAGGTCATGTTGCAGCCTCCCAGCAACAACGTGCCGAGCAGCGGCACTAGGCCTAGTAATCTGGGGTACCTGTTTTTACTCATCTCACGACCTCTAAAGCTGCTTGCGCAATGCAGTTGGGTTTTGATCGCCAACACTTCACCCTGCCAAGGGTTGGCATTTTTCTTGGATTGAATAAGGGCTGGCCCGTCGTGCGTCAGACGCGTTTCGACAAATCCTGGGCTAGCGTTGAGTTCTTATTCGAATTCGTGGTCAAAGGCCTTGTTACAGACCAATTCCATTTGGTGCGGATAATTGGAGGCACCGACACCAGGGGGTCGCATGAAGCCACCCGGCCTCTCGACACCCGGTTTCTGCTCATGCTCCTGAGTCAGGGCGAGCGGAGTCGGGAATTCAGTGCGGGCGATTGTAGATATGTAGCGTTTTATAAACCATGTCTCATCCCGAAATAATTTTTATCCAAACCGGCAACAATACTGACCGGTTTTCGTAAAAGTGGCGCATTTTATCGAAATTAATTCTCAACAAAAACACCAAAAATTGTAGGCCTACCACCCGCGATTCAGACAGTATCCGGGCAGCTCCAGGCGCCACCGACCTGCCCCAAACCCCGATATGACAAGGGCTCTGGCAAATTGCCAGAGCCTGTTAAAACTGCCTGCTCCAGCCGGATCCGGGCAAAATGGCCACCCCGAAAAGCAGGCCAATTTCCTTGCGTAACGGCGTACCAATCCGCCGTCCCGGGCGCCGCTGCGACACCCCTGATGTGACAACATGTCGCACACGTGTCACACCCTTCATTGCCACGCATCACGCTCTTTTCACCGAGCCGCTGAAACGCATTCCTCAAGACAAAAAAAGCCCCGGTCCTCTCATCGAGGACCGGGGCTTTTTCAGGTTCCTCAGCGCAGGGCTTTGCGGTTTCGCAGCGTGAGCAGCGGCACCAGCACGACGACCAGCACGAAGGCCACCAGCGCCCATTGCGCCAGGGACAACCCGAGGATCGGCGGGTATGGCGTAGAGCAGAAGCCATCCACCTGGAAACCCAGCGGGAAGATCTTCGCCAACGGCAAACCGTCCACGATCGGTTGCAGCACATCGATGCCGCAACTCACCGCCGGATAAAACTGCGTGTAGACGTGATGCCCGGCCACCCCGACGCCTGCCAGCGCGCAGATCACCACCAGGGTTTCAAATAGCGTGATGCTGCGACGGGTACGCATCGCGGCGCCGATGAAGGCGAACAGCGCGATCAACAGCAAGGCATAACGTTGCAGGATGCACAGCGGGCAAGGGGCCTCGCCCAGTACGATTTGCATGTACAGCGCGCCGCCGATCAACGCCAGGCAGATAATGCCCAGCAACACCAGAAAGCGCCGCTCACGGCCCAACCGCATTGTTTCCTCGCTCATCGCGTTTCCCTTCAAGGTATCGATTGCCCGCCAGTCTACACGCCTGGTGCGTGTCGGGGGATGTCGGGGGAATAGACGATAAGCGGGTTAAGAAGGGATTAACTTTCGGTCTTTTTTCCATTCGGGACCGAGGTGCAGCCATCGCGGGCAAGCCGCGCTCCCACAGGGTTCCTGTCGATCCCAAGAAGCGCGAACGACATCAAACGTGTGGGAGCGCGGCTTGCCCGCGATGAACGCGACGCGGTGAGGCTGGATCACCGCGCCTGGGACTTACTCCAGCGCCGCAGCCGGCCCGAAGAACTCATAACGGCTTTGTTTCTCCGGCACGCCCAGGGCCTTGAGGTGCCGTTTGATGGCCACCATGAAGCCTTTAGGGCCCAGGAAGTAAGCGTCCACATCGCGCTCTGCCGGCAGCCATTCGCCCAGTTGCTCCTGGCTCAACAACCCGACCTTGTGTGCCGCCGCGCTGACGCCGTCATCTTCGTCGTAGCAATAGAAGCGCTTGAGTTGCGGGTGACGCTCCGCCAGACCGTCGATCCAGTCGCGGAAGGCGTGAACGCTGCCATTGCGGGCGCAGTGGATGAAGTGCACTGGCCGTTCGGTTTCCAGCGCCGCTTCGAGCATCGCCAGGGTCGGGGTGATGCCGACGCCGCCGCTGATCAGCACCAGGGGTTTTTCGCTGGCGGTCAGGGTGAACTCGCCCGATGGCGGGAACAACTGGATGCTCGACCCGACGTGCAATTGATCGTGCAGATGGTTGGAGGCACGACCGCCGGTTTCCCGCTTGACGCTGATGCGGTACTGGCCTTTGTTCGCCAGGGCCGACAGTGAATAGTTACGACGAATCTCTTCGCCATCGAGGATCAGTTTCATGCCGATGTACTGGCCTGGCTCTGCTGCCAGAATCGGGCCTTTATCTGCAGGTTCGAAGTAGAACGAGGTGATTTCCGCGCTTTCTTCGACTTTGGCCGCCACGATGAATTCCCGCGCCCCGCGCCAGCCGCCCGGTGCCTGCTCCTTCTGATCGTAGATGCTGGTTTCGGCACCGATCAGGATGTCCGCGAGTTGACCGTAAGCCGCGCCCCAAGCCGCGATCACTTCCGGCGTCGCGATTTCTTCGCCCAGGACTTCGGCGATTGCGCGCAACAGGCAGGTACCGACAATCGGGTAGTGCTCCGGCAGAATTTGCAGGGCCACGTGCTTGTTGATGATCTTGGCCACCAGGTCGCCCAACTGGTCGAGTTGGTCGATATGGCGCGCATACATCAGTACGCCATTAGCCAGGGCGCGCGGCTGGTCACCGCTGGCCTGGTGAGCCTGGTTGAACAGCGGGCGCACTTGCGGATACTCGGAGAGCATCATGCGGTAGAAGTGGGTGATCAAGGCTTCGCCGCCGCTTTCCAGCAACGGTACGGTGGATTTGACGATGGCACGGTCTTGGGCGCTAAGCATAAAGTGACTCCAGGGCAACGAGGTTTTCTCAACGTTTGCCCTGTACTTATCAGTTTCCATGCCAATATTTATATTGTTAAAAATCAATAACTTATAGACAAGATAGTCATATCGACACAGCTTGCCTTATAGTCACACTGACTACATGGAGTCACTATGACTGCAAAATCCCTGCTAACCGCCCTGCTGCCACTGGTCTCGGACCTGTCCCGCGAACTGCCCGAAGGCGAGCGCTATCGGCGCTTGCTGGAAGCCATGCGCGCCCTGCTCCCTTGCGATGCGGCCGCCCTGCTGCGCCTCGACGGCGAATGGCTGGTGCCGCTGGCCGTCGATGGCTTGAGTACCGACACCCTCGGCCGCCGCTTCAAAGTCAGTGAACACCCGCGCTTCGAAGCCTTGCTCAGCAGTTCCGGGCCGACCCGCTTCGCCGCCGACAGCGACCTGCCCGACCCATATGACGGCCTGGTCGAGGGGCTGGATGATCATCTGGAAGTCCATGACTGCATGGGCTGTCCGCTGTTTATCGATGAGCGTCCGTGGGGGCTGCTGACCCTCGACGCCCTCGATCCGGAACAGTTTCAACCGATCGAACTCGATTCGCTGGAAGCCTTCGCCAGCCTCGCCGCCGCTACGGTCAATGCCGCCGAACGCATCGAGCGCCTGAACAATCGCGTCGAGGACGAACACCAGCGCGCCGAGGTGTACCGTCAGGCCAGCGGTCAGCAGAGCCGTGAAATGATCGGCCAGAGCAAGGCGCACAAGCGCCTGGTGGAAGAAATCAACCTGGTGGGCGGCAGCGACCTGACCGTGCTGATCACCGGAGAAACCGGGGTCGGCAAGGAACTGGTAGCCCAGGCCATTCACGCCGCTTCGACCCGGGCCGACAAACCGATCATCAGCCTCAATTGCGCCGCACTGCCGGACACACTGGTGGAGAGTGAACTGTTTGGCCACGTGCGCGGCGCCTTTACCGGGGCGATGAATGATCGGCGCGGCAAGTTTGAACTGGCCAATGGCGGCACGTTGTTTCTCGATGAAGTCGGCGAGCTGTCCCTGACCGTACAGGCCAAATTGCTGCGAGTGCTGCAAAGCGGTCAATTGCAGCGACTGGGTTCGGATACCGAGCATCAGGTCGACGTGCGGCTGATCGCGGCGACCAACCGCGACCTGGCCGAAGAAGTGCGCAGCGGCCGTTATCGCGCCGACTTCTATCACCGCCTCAGCGTTTACCCACTATTAGTACCGGCACTGCGTGATCGCGGGCGGGATGTGCTGCTGCTCAGCGGCTACTTCCTGGAGCAAAACCGCTCGCGCATGGGACTCAACAGCCTGCGCCTGAGCACCGATGCCCAGGCTGCCCTGCTGGCTTACGACTGGCCGGGCAATGTGCGGGAGCTGGAACACTTGATCGGCCGCAGCGCCCTGAAAGCCTTGGGTAACTGCAAGGAACGGCCAAAGATTCTCAGCTTGAGCGCGGCGGACCTGGACCTGCCCAATGCCAATGCGCAAGCACCCTCCGAGCAACCGGCCCCCGCCGCCATGGCTTTGCTCACGGGGGATTTGCGCGAAGCCACTGAAAACTATCAGCGCCAGTTGATCGGCGCGTGCCTGGAGCGGCATCACAACAACTGGGCGAGTGCGGCGCGTGAGCTGGGCCTGGATCGGGCGAATCTTGGGCGGATGGCCAAGAGGCTCGGCATGAAGTGACGCCGAACTTGTGCCCGAATCACACACCTGTGGCGAGAGAGCTTGCCCCGTTCGGCCGCAAAGCGGTCGTAAATCCTGACGATTCGGATTGGCGGGTAAAAAGCTGGGGCCGCTTCGCGACCCAACGGGGCAAGCCCCCTCGCCACAGGAGTCGTGCTAAAACCAATGGATGGGTATTGGCCCTAAAGCCTGCCCCCAACAAGTCGATAACCCGGCATCGAAGTTATTGGCGATCCTCGCGATAGCCCATCACCTTTTTCCCAAGAAGGTACATATGTCTTCCATCAAAGCCCGTGCAGATTCACTGTCGCTTCTGCTGTTTACCTTGCGCAGCGGCAAGTTGATGGCAATCAACCTGCTCAAAGTCAGTGAAATCATCCCCTGCCCGCCGCTGACCAAGCTGCCGGAGTCGCACCCCCACGTCAAAGGCATTGCCACGCTGCGTGGTGCGTCGCTGTCAGTGATCGACCTGAGCCGCGCCATCGGCGAACGTCCGCTGGAAGACCCGAATGGCGGCTGCCTGATCGTCACCGACGTCAGCCGCTCCAAGCAGGGCCTGCACGTCCAGGCGGTGAGCAAGATCGTTCACTGCCTGACCACCGATATCCGTCCGCCGCCCTTCGGCTCCGGCGGGGTGCGCTCGTACATCACCGGCGTGACCTCGGTCGATGGCACCCTGGTGCAGGTACTGGACATCGAAAAAGTCATCCACGGCATCGCCCCGGCGCAGATCGAAACGGCACCGACCGAACTGAGCATGGAAGACGCCGAGCTGTTGGGCAACGCACGGATTCTGGTGGTCGATGACAGTCAGGTGGCCCTGCAGCAATCAGTGCACACGTTGCGCAATCTTGGCCTGCAATGCCATACGGCGCGCAGCGCCAAGGAAGCCATCGACTGCCTGCTGGATTTACAAGGCACCGCCCAGCAGATCAATCTGATTGTCTCGGACATCGAAATGTCCGAAATGGACGGCTACGCCTTCACCCGAACCCTGCGCGAAACGCCGGATTTTGCGCACCTCTATGTGCTGCTGCATACCTCGCTGGACAGCGCGATGAACAGTGAAAAGGCTCGTCAGGCCGGTGCCAACGCGGTGCTGACCAAGTTCTCCTCGCCCGAACTGACCCAGTGCCTGATCACGGCAGCCAAGGCTGTGGCTGAACAGGGTCATTGAGTCTTGGCCGAGGACTTTTGCTTGTTGATGCGGCGCAACCTCGCCGAGGCTGTGCCGGCCATCCCTTGGCCAGGCGATCTTCAATTGACCCGCTACCGCCCTGAACTTGCCGACACCGCCCATCAGTTAATGACACTGGGTTACCGCGAGGGCGGTGGGTGCGTACCGGCGCTGGAGTGCTGGCAACGGCAATTTGAAACCGACCCCGAATACGATCCCGACCTGTGTTTCATTGCCCTGGATGCCGAAGGTGTGGTTGCCGTGTGCCAGTGCTGGACCAGCGCCTACATCAAAGACCTGGTGGTGCATCCACGGGCTCAACGGCGAGGTCTGGGCCGCGCTTTGCTGCTGCACGCGTTCAAGGTATTCCAGCAACGCCGCGAAGGTTTTGTGGACTTGAAGGTGCTGGAAGACAACCTGCGCGCGCAGCGGTTGTATGAAAGCGTCGGGATGTATGTGGTTCGCCGGGAACCGGTTCCAGCCTGACGAACACCCTCCTTCAGGCATAATCCGGTCCTTCGCCCTCCAAAAGGATTTCCGGACCATGAAAGCCGCCACCCTGACCTTACTCTGCCTCACCGCCCTCGCCACCCAGGTCCAGGCTTCCAGTCCCGTCGCGTGGGCCGCTTACGACAAAACCGTCCTGGCCAGCTGCACCAAGGCCAGTGGCTTGAAGAATGCCAACCCCGTGGGCAATGCCGCCCAGTTCGACGACCGCGTCGGCTACACCGCGCTCCTGCTGCAAGGTCAGTACCCGCAAAAACACATGAAAGGCGCGCAAGGCACCGAGCTGTGTCTCTACAACAAAAAAAGCAAAACCGCGTATGTCACCGAATGGGACTCGATTTACCCCGCCGTCAAGGCACAGTGAATGGCGCATAACTTGCTTCGGCAGCAGACTTCACGGTGACATCCTGTCGCCTCTTCCCTCGACGCGACTGAGCGCTCAATGAATACGACGTTTTCCTGCGTAGGCTGTGGCAAATGCTGCAACGATCACCATGTGCCCCTGACCCTGCCCGAAGCCCGGATGTGGGCGGCCGATGGCGGGCAGGTGATCGTGCTGGTGGAGGCGTTCCTGGGCAACGGCCTGGGCCTGCCGGCGCAGCAACGCGACCACGCTGAGCGCCGCTCGGCAGTGGTTCACAGCGGCGAATCCGCGGCGTACGTCGCCATCACCTTTGCTGCCTACAACGTCGGCCCCTGCCGGAATCTTGACGAGGACAACCTCTGCCGCATCTACGAGCGCCGGCCATTGGTGTGCCGCATTTATCCGATGGAAATCAATCCGCACATCGCACTCAACCCGGCCATCAAGGAGTGCCCGTCCGAGTCATGGGAAAAAGGGCCGGACCTGATCGTTGGCGGTGAGTTGGTGGACCGCGAGCTCCGGGTACTGATTGAGCGTTCCCGCCAGGCGGATCGCGATGATATTCAGATGAAGGATGCGATTTGCGCGCTATTGGGGATTCGCACGACGGCGCTGAAGGGGGATGGATTTACCGCTTATCTGCCGGACATGAACGAGTTTGCCTCGATCCTCGACGACTTGGCCGGGCAGACGTTGCCGCAGTGGGACAGCGAATGGCTGTTCCATGTGTCCGGTGAAGATATCGCCAGGCAGGTCACGGATGCCGGTGGGCAAGTGGCAACGCAGGCGCCGGCGAACTACTCGTTTATTTCGTTGCGGGTGGCTTGAGTCTAAAAAATGTGTCGCCTGTGAGGGCGTCATTGCAAGCAAGCTCGCTCCCACAGGGGAATGCATTCCAATTGCGGGAGCAAAGGCCGGCCTGACACCGCAAAGCCTGGAACCTAGCGCTTGCCCATCGAACGCCGGGTCCCTGGCGGCGCCATGCCCGGCGTCTTGGTGTGGCCGTTCTTGGCGCCGTTCTTGTACCACGGCTGGCTGGCGTTCTTGGCGCCGGCCAATTCTCCTGGCTTGAACGGGAACTTGAACGCCGGGATGGCGGCTTTGGTTTCGCTGTCGGCGCTGGAGTCGACGCTGTCTGGCAGCTCTGCCTGCTCGTCGCTCAAGGTGTCGGCGACCGGCGGTTGTTTCGGGGAAGTCATGAAAGCTCCGGGTGATGCGTAAAGTGTCGGGCCCGGTCAGCGAGCCACGAAAGGCGGCAGTATAGCGGAACGGCAGCTACAAGCTTCAAGCGGTGAGCCTCAAGTTAAAAAGCGATGGGTACGGCTTTTAGGCTTGCAGCTTGCCACTTGATACTTGTAGCTTGCTAAGCATTCTCCTCCGCCTTGACGAGCCCCGCCCCATGAAAAAGACCGTCCTCGCCTTCAGCCGCGTCACGCCTGAAATGGTCGAACGCCTGCAACAAGACTTCGACGTCATCGTGCCGAATCCGAAAAATGGCGACATCAACGCCCAGTTCAATGAAGCCCTGCCCCATGCCCATGGCCTGATCGGCGTCGGCCGCAAACTCGGTCGCGCCCAACTGGAGAACGCCGCGAAACTGGAGGTGGTGTCCAGCGTGTCGGTGGGCTACGACAACTATGATGTCGCGTACCTCAGTGAGCGCGGGATCATGCTCACCAACACCCCGGACGTGCTCACGGAAAGCACCGCTGATCTGGCGTTCGCCCTGCTGATGAGCAGTGCCCGGCGCGTGGCGGAACTCGACGCCTGGACCAAGGCCGGCCAATGGCAGGCGAGCGTCGGCACGGCGTTGTTCGGTTGCGACGTGCATGGCAAGACCCTGGGTATCGTCGGCATGGGCAACATCGGCGCGGCCATCGCTCGCCGTGGGCGCTTCGGTTTCAACATGCCGATCCTCTACAGCGGTAACAGCCGCAAGACCGCGCTGGAACAAGAGCTCGGCGCACAGATGCGCAGCCTGGATGAACTGTTGGCCGAAGCCGATTTCGTCTGCCTGGTGGTACCACTCAGCGAGAAAACCAAACACCTGATCAGCCATCGCGAACTGGCGCTGATGAAGCCGAGCGCGATTCTGGTGAACATCGCTCGCGGCCCGGTGGTCGACGAACCGGCACTGATCGAAGCCTTGCAGAACAACCGGATTCGCGGCGCCGGGCTGGACGTGTACGAAAAGGAGCCGCTGGCCGAGTCGCCACTGTTTCAGCTGAAAAACGCCGTGACGCTTCCGCACATTGGCTCGGCGACCCACGAAACCCGCGAAGCCATGGCCAATCGTGCCGTGGCCAACCTGCGCAGCGCCTTGTTGGGTGAGCGACCGCAAGATCTGGTCAACCCGCAAGTCTGGAAAGGCTGATTAAAAACGGGCAGGCGTTACAGTCGCCTGCCCGTTCACACTAATGCCCGGAGATTCAACTTACCGATACATATCCTGCAATTCAGTTCACGGCCAATTAAATAATCCGCCGTATAAACTCCAGACTAAAAAACACCCGATATTTTAGTTATGGAGCACATACACCTTGAGCCAAATCACGACCAACCAGGTTATAAAATTCAGTAAAGCCACACTGATGTTATTCGTCAGTTTCTTCGGCTTGCTGGTGATGTACAGCAACATTACCGATTACGCCACCAACTATGAGTACCTGTCGCATATCCTGAGCATGGACACCACCCATGCGAGTTTCAGGTACAGCGAACGAGCGATTGCCTCGCCCATTCTCCAGCATCGGATTTACTGGCTGATCATTACCCTTGAAGTCATGTACACGACCTTCTGCATCATGGGCACGTACTATCTGTACAAGAACATCAACTCCAGCAGCAAGAAATTCCACGAAGCGAAGAAGTTCGCCATTATCGGCTTATTGATTGCACTCTTTCTTTATTACCTCTGTTTCCAAGTCATTGGTGCCGAGTGGTTCAATATGGACCAATCGCAACACTGGAACTACAAAGACTGGGCCCAGCATATTGTCGACTTCATGTTGCCATCGCTGCTGTACGTGGCGATCAGGATCGAGCGTTGAAAACACACTCGACCCTGACAAGGCTTCAAGCCAGCTTGCCATTGCCTTGAACCATCGGCGCCTTGGGCTTGCGGAACACCAGTACGTTGCCCAGCATCACCAGCACCAGCCCCATCAGGGCCGGCAAGGTCCATTGATACCCCTCGGCGAACGCAGACACGTTCAGCGCCACCACCGGGAACAACACGGTGCAATACGCGGCGCGCTCCGGCCCCATACGCCCGACCAGTGTCAAGTAAGCCGTGAAACCAATCACCGAACCCGGAATGACCAGGTACAACAGCGAACCGATGTAGCGGGCGCTCCACTCCACATCGAATGGAATGCCCTTGACCAGGCACCACACCGACAGCATCGCCGCGCCATAGGCCATGCCCCAGGCGTTGGTGGTCAGCGGCTTGAGCCCGGCCTTCTGTTGCAGGCTCGACAGCATGTTGCCCGCCGAGAAACACAGGGTGCCGCACAGCGCCAGACCCAGGCCGAGCAGGGTTTGCGGGCTGGCGGTATGGCCGACCAGTCCCGGCCAGAACAGCAGGCCCAGGCCGCACAAGCCCAGCGCGCCGCCCATCAGCACGTTGCGGGCAATTTTCTGGCCGAAGAACACCCGTGCATTGAGGGCGTTCCACAGTGTCGCGGTGGAAAACACCACGGCGACCAGACCGCTCGGAATCCACTGGCTGGCCGTCAGGAAGCACATGAAGTTGACGCAGAACAGGCACAGCCCTTGCGCCAGGCAAATCAAATGCCCACGACGGTTCATCACCTGTAACCGCCGACTGAGCAGCAACATTACAAACAGCACCAGTGCGGCGAGGCCGAAGCGATAAACGATCGACACGGGAATCGCCACGACACCCAACTGCCATTTCAAGGCAATCCAGGTGGTGCCCCAGATCAGCACGGTCAACAAATACAACGAAAGGTTCATGACAAAGGCTCCTCGATAGGTGCCCAGTGTCCTGCGTCGCACCATGGCGCACTTGCATAAACTTGCGCTTTTGTCGCGCCACTGGCTGGCAGGCGCACGCCTACGGAGTAGGATGCAAGGCGTTGGAGAGAACTGATCATGCCCGCACTGGAAACCCTGCAAGTCTTTCAAGCCCTCAACCGCTCGCCCAATGCTCGCCTCGAGCACAGCGCCGAGCTCGGTGACGGCATGGCGGCAGCCTTGTGGAGCAACCATCACGACGCCCAGGATTACGAAGCGCCGAGCCACCACACTTTGTCCTGCTACATCGCGGGCGGCACCGGCACTTTTCGCCGCGATCAGCCCGGCACCAAGGGTGGACCGGACAAGCTGTGCATCCTGCCGGCCGATCATCAGTCAGGCTGGGTGATCAACGGCGACATTCGTCTGGCCCACCTCTATTTCAGCCCGGAACAATTCGCCCTCGGCTGCGTCACGCTGCTGGACCGCGAGCCCCGTGAAGTGCAGTTGCGCGAAGGCACGTTCCTCGACGACCCGCTGCAAGCGCGGCGCTTTAGGCAGATGATCGGCCTCAATTGGGATGAACCCGGCGAACGCCTGCTCACCAGCAGCCTGGCCCACGAAATGCTCAGCCATGCCTTGCTCAGTCAGGTCGGCCTGCGCGACGGATTACGACTCAAGGGCGGGTTGGCGGCGCATCAGCGGCGACAGTTGGTGGAATACATCGACAGCCAGTTGGGCGAAGCCATCAGCCTGGGACAACTGGCAGCGCTGTGCGCGCTGTCGGAATACCACTTTGCGCGGATGTTCCGCGAAAGCTTCGGCCTGCCGCCGCATCAGTACGTGCTGGCACGGCGACTGGGCCGGGCGCGGGAGTTGTTGCGCTCGACATCGCAGCCGCTGGGGGACATCGCGCTGGCCTGCGGATTTGCCAGTGCCAGTCACTTCACCAACCGGTTTCGCCAGGTCTCGGGGGGGACGCCGGGCGAATATCGGCAGGCGTTTTTGCGCTAGGTTCGGGATATCAAGCCGCTGTCAGACCGCCATCGCGAGCAGGCTCGCTCCCACAGGGGAATGCATTCCAATTGTGGGAGCGCGCCTGCTCGCGATCAACGATGACGCGGCCTTGCGTTAGAACTCCAACGTACTCGACAACGTCACCTGCCGCGAATCACCCATCGACACAAAGAACCGGCTCGCCGCCGAGGTGTAGTAAGTGCGGTCAAACAGGTTCTTCACGTTGAGCTGGAACTTGACCTTTTGCCCATCAAGCTGCGTGTCGTAGGTGGCGAATGCGTCGGCAACGGTGTAGCCCGGCAGCTCGAAATCATTCACCGCGTTGCCCTCCCGCTCCCCGACATAACGCGCCCCCGCGCCGACCCGCAGTTGATCGCCACCGATGACATTGCCGAAGTCGTACACCGCCGACAGCGAACCGCTGTTCCTGGCCACGTTTTGCAGTTGATTGCCCTTGTAGTCCGGGTCCTCGGTCACTTCGGCATCGGTGTAGGCGTAACTGCCGATCAGGCTCCAGCGGTCACTCAGTTGACCGCTTAGATCCAGTTCAAGGCCGCGGGAACGCACTTCGCCGGCCGCACTGTAGATCGTGACCGGTCCTTCGGAGTTGGCCACCAACACGTTGCGTTTCTTGATATCGAACAGGGCGATGTTGCCCGTGACCCGCCCCGGCATATCAAGCTTGGCACCGATCTCCCAGGACTTGGCTTGTTCCGGTGCAATGCTGCCATCGAGCACGGTACTGCTGCCGCTCAGGGGGGCGATGGTCGAGTTGGGTTTGAAGGATTCGGTGTAGCTGCCGTAGAACGACAGCTCATCGGTGTAGCGATAGACGAGGCCGGCGCGCGGCACCCATTTCTGGCCGTTGTTGTCGGTGTTGGCCTTGAACGGCACGCCTTTGCCGGCGTACTGGTCGTACGCCTGAAAACGCCCGCCCGCTACAAAAATCCACTGGTCGGTGAGGTGAATCGAGTCCTGCACAAACACCGAATCGCTGCGCAGCAAATCGGTCTGGGCGCTGTCCGCCGGGCTGACTGTGGTGCCCTGGACTTCACGGCCGTAGACCGGGTTGAGGTAGCTGAACGTGCTCAGGCTTTTCTGGCGGATCAGGTCGGCGCGGTAGATCTTGCGGTACTCGTCATCGATCCCGAACACCAAGTCATGCTGCATGCCCGCGACATTGACCTTGCCTTCAAGGCTGGCCGTGGCGAACCGGTCGGTGCTGATCGCATTCTGCGTGCCGTCCATGCTGCGGGTCAGGGTGCCTTTGCCGGTGTCGATGGCGGTGACACGGACTTGGCTGGCGTCGTAGGTTTCGCGGTTCCAGCTGTAGCCTAAGTGGGCGTTCCAGTTGTCGTTGAGTTCGTGATCGGCCTCGAAGTGATAGAGATCCGAACGCCCTTCCATGTCGTTGAACGGCTCGTCGAGGCGCTCATTGCGAGAGATGTCCAAGGGGTGGTTAGTGCGCGGATCGATCACGGTGCCACGGTCGAACGGGGTGAGGAATTCGCGATGCTCATAGGCGAAGAGCAGCTTGGTGCGCTCGCCGAACCAGGCCAGCGACGGCGCCACCAGAGTCTCGCGATGTACACCGTAGTTGCGCCAGTAATCTTCGTCTTCGTGGTCCAGCACCATGCGATAGGCCAGCCCGGAGGTGCCCAGGGCGCCGGTGCTGTCGAAGCTGCCGCCACTGCCGTTTTTTCCTTCACCGTAAGTCGAGCCGCGCAGGGTCAGGGCGTTGTACTGCTCAAGTTCTGGCTTTTTGCTGACCATGTTCACCACACCGCCCGGGTCCTGAATCCCGTAGAGCAACGAAGCCGGCCCCTTGAGCACTTCAACCCGGTCCACCGTGGCGTTCATGCCTCGGCCCTGCACCAGGGGCATGCCGTCGCGCATGATCGAGCCGTTGCGGTTGTCGCCGAAGCCGCGGGTCATGACTGAATCCTGAGTGCTGCCCAGCGTATTGCCCTGGGTAATACCGCTGACGTTGGCCAGCGCGTCATCCAGATTACGCGGTGCCTGATCGCGAATGACCTGGGCCGCCACCACGTTGATGGTCTGCGGGATCTCCTGAATCGGCGCCGAACTGCGCATGATCGAACTGGTGGGCGGCGGCTGGTAGCTGGTGGATTGATCCATCACCGAAGTGATGGTGGTCGCCCCGAGGTTCAAGGCGCCTTCGGTGGGCTGCGGTTCCAGTGCGATGGTGTGATCGTCGGTGCGACGGAAGGTGAAGCCTGAACCGCTGAGTAAACGCTGCAGCGCCTGTTCGGCACTCATCTGGCCGTTGATGGCCGGCGCGTTGAGGCCGTAGGGCGCTTCATCGGTGTAGATCACACTGATGCCAGTGACGCGGCTGAAGTCGCTCAGGGCCTGGGGCAGCGGTTTGGCGGCCATCGAAAAACTGAAGGGCGCGCGTTGCGGGGCACGGGTGTCTGCAGCCATTGCTACACTCAGCGGCAACAACGCCAACGCCGAAAAGCTCAACGCAGCAACACCCAGCCATTGTTTGACCGAACCCGATTTTGCCCTGGACTTCATGACTCGTGACCTGTGTAGAACCGCAATGGATGCGAATGAATCGCAGTTTCAGTCACTACACGAATGGCGTTCGGATTTACCTCAGCACAAAGTTGAAAATAATTTAATCGAGGGTGATTGGCAGACCAGCGATGGCTGCCATAAGGGTCAACGCAAAATAATCAAATGCCCCAGAAGCTGGTGTTGCTCAAACCCCAGTACTGCCTGCAACGAACTCAGCACCGACTGCGGGTCCTTGCTCGGGAAGCTGCCACTGACCCGACGTTTCGCCAGTTCATCGTTGAGCAACACAATCCGTCCCGGGTAATAGCGCTCCAGGTCCTGGACCACATCGGCCAGTGTCGCTTTGTAGTAATTGAGCCACCCCTGGCGCCACGCCAACTGCGCTTCGCTGTCCACCGCGTGGAGTTTTTCCGCCAGGCCTTTGCCATATGCCACTTGCTGACCGGCCGTCAGGACCTGCTGCCCGGCGCTCCTGTCCGCCGTCACGCCAACCCGCCCGGACAACACCGTGACCTTCGCCCCATGGGGTTGCAGGCGCACCTCGAACTGCGTGCCCAACACTTGGGCGCGGCCCTTTTCGGCCTCCACCACAAACGGCTCGCCGGTGTGGGTCACGTTGAAAAAACCGGCCCCTCGTCGCACCTGCACATGCCGCTCGCCACGACTGAAATCCACGGCGATGGCGCTGTCGGTATCGAGGGTGACTTGCGACTGATCGGCCAGGGTGACGGTGCGGATTTCCCCCGGTGCCGACACATAATCGGCCCCCAGGTCATCGACCCAGCGCGAGAGCTGCCAACCCGTACCGAGGCTGATCATCAACAGCAGGCATGCCGCCATGGCCAACGCCCCGGACCAACGCACAACGCTGCGGCGGCGCGAGCGGTTCATGGCGTCGAGATAACCTTGCAGGGCCGATGCATCCTCATCCGCCATCGTCCGCGCCGGCACTTCGCTCAATTCCCAGACAACCTGAGCACGGGCATAGGCCTCGGCATGGGCCGGGTCGGCCTGCAACCACTGGCTGAACGTCGCCTGATCACCGCTGCTGGGCTGGTCGTGCAGCAGACTCAGCCAGGCCAATGCCGCCTGTTCCTGTGCTGGCGTCGGGATGACGGGTTCAATGGTATTCACTTCGCTTTCCCTGGCGTGCGAGGTTCGGGTTCCCGCAGGCTGGCCTTGCAGGCCTCGAGCGCGCGCATCATGTGTTTTTCCACGGCACTTTGGGACAGTCCCATGGCCTTGGCGATCTCGGCATATTTGCGGCCATGGATACGATTGAGCAGAAAGATCTGCCGCGTGCGTTCGGGCAATGCGCGCAACGCCGCCTCGACATGACGCAGATCGTTGCCCGCCTCCAGTGCCGCTTGCGGTTCGCTGCCCACGCCATCCGCCGGTTCGACCATCAGACCTTCGCTGGCCCGCACCCGTGTGCCTTCACTGCGCAAATGATCGATGGCGATGTTTCCCGCGCAACGCAACAGGTAGGTGCCGAGCTCTTCGACCTGCACCAGCGGCCGTCGCCAGAAACGCAGGAACAAGTCCTGAACCAGGTCCGCCGCCGTCGCCCGGCAGCCGACGCGACGACTGACCAGCGCTTCCATTTGCGAACGTTGCGAGAGGAATACCTGAAGAAAATGTGCACGATCGCCGTGCAGGCCATCGCGTTGGATTTCGCGGGGTTCGGGTGGACGAGTGATCATCGATTCAGTACTGCGCCAATGCGGTAATCAGCCTGGCCAGCAGCACCGCACGGAGCATCAACGGTAAAACGAGGGGACGTGCCGAGGGTGCCTTTCATGTCGCGACCTGTAAACCGATGAAGCCGCGTGAACATCACGGGCCAACAAGGCCGCCAATACTAATGATAAATATTCTCATGCGCAAAAAATAATAGGTGAAACAGCGTTCCAAAGCCCACGACGCTGAAAACAAAACGGGCCTGCAATGCAGGCCCGTTCGAGTGGGTGGTTTAAAAGTGAATCAGGTTTCAGCCGTTTTGCGCAGCCTGCTCGTTTTCAAGAAATTCTTCTTCCAGCAGCACGTCGGCGTTAGCCTCGCGCTCGAACGGCACCACAGTGGCTCGTGGTTTGCCGCGCAATTTGCCGAACAGGTGTTCCAGTGCGTGCTCGAGTTTCTCGGCAGCTCCATCGATCGCCAGTTCCAGGCTGGCGGCTTTATGGGTAACGGAAATCGGTTGGTGGCCCTTTGGCCGCGCTTCCAGTTGGCAGCGTAGATCGTGGGGACCAGGCTTGTCGCCGTTCTCGTCCCGCAGGTGAACCTCCACTCGGGTCAGGTCCTCCTCATAACGTTCGAGCGTGCTCTCAATGGTAGTACGTACCCACTCCTCCAGTCGGATGCTGCTTTGAATATGGTTATCGCTGTTGACTTGGATTTGCATAGTTCATCCCTTATTTCAGCTAGCTCGCGAGAGGCCGGTCAGCTAAGCCCTTGGGCGTCATCACCGTGACCTCTTGATTTACACAATCGGTCTGTACGCTGAACAATTCAACCCCTAAAAAAAGATAAATTTTTAATCGCAAAAAAAGCCGGACAACCGGCAAAAGCGCTGTTAAGGTCGGGAGTTGAGTCGCCCTGCTCCTCTGTCACAAATCCTCACATTTGCTGGTCCGCAGCGGATACTGGCCGCAAAGAATCCCCGCGTCCTCCTCCAGCGCCCACGCTGGCAATCGCCCCACATCCGTGCCTTCGAGGCCGGTAGCACTCAGATAGAACTCCAATACCCCAGACTCGTAACGGTCGTGCCGGGCGGTTTGACGGTGAACCGGGTGGAGGGCTGATCGCTTTGGAGGCACGCCCAGGTTTATTGCCCTCAAATGGGCAGGCGGGCACACATGAGCAGCAGATATCCCTGTAGGCCCCGGCTTGCAGGTGAAGGCGATTCATCCGGCGACACCTGCGCCTGAAGGGGTTACCTGGCGCGTATTCGCTGTAGAGCCCCTCGGCTTTTCCACAGCCATGATTGTCCGACAATCTTTCCGGCATGCCCCTTGCTACATCCTTGTTGCAAGCATTGATGGCGATTTGGCCATGAAGGCCGATGGTCCGGTGTTGCGAACTAATCCCGATATCGACCGGTCAACAACTGCACGTTCAATCAGGCGGTGACGCATCATGGACAACCCTTTCCAGCTCATTACCGATGCTTTTGCAGCGGATTATCAGATCAACCTGAGCATTCAGGGTCTCGATGGCTGCATCATGCTGACCCTGTCCAATAGCGGCCATATCGTGGCCAAACGCATGATCAGTGCTGACCAGCGCAACGACCCCGAGCGCCTCAAACGCCTGGTACAAAGCATTCAGTTCGGCATTGCCATCGAACAGGGCCACAGCGCCGTGGCCATTCTCGAAGCCATGACCGATGGCGACACGCGCAACCTGCCGCCGCCACCTGCCAAAGGCCGGCCTCGACCCGCCATGGGGTTTTAAAGCTCGCCCTTCTCCACTTCCGGATGTTCACTGGAGCCCGCGCCTGTCTTGCGGTGCGGGTTTTCAATTTTCACCGATGGGAACTGCGACGAAGCGTAACGCACCACCAGAATCGAAAACGCCAGCAGCAGAATCCCGCCACACAGGTAGATGATCCCGATGTCGGGCGGGTTGTGGTGCGAGACATTGGAAATCAGCAACCGTGTCAGCGCCGTGATCGCCACGTAGATCAGGAAACGCACCGGCATGTGGTTGGTCTTGAAGTAAATCCCGACCATCGCCCCCAGCTCCAGATAGATGAACAGCAGCAAGATGTCATCGATCTTGATGTGCCCCTGTTCGATCATTCCCAGAAATTCCATCACCGCTGCCCACGCGGTCACCGCACCAATGGCGAACAGCGCCAGATAGTGAAAGGTTTCGACGAACAGGTTGCCCAGGGACTCGGCCAGTTCATGCACGTTCTGCCGCAGGTTTTCTGCCCAGTTGATTTTCACGATGATGCTTCCTTAGGTCGGCTCGACCGGATAATGCGGGTTGGACATGACGATTGATCTGCATGCAGAAACAAGGCCACGCCATGATGGCGGGGCGCTCTGGAACGCGCTCCGTGACGTTTGGTCGCACCCACCTGTCATCGACGAGCCTGACAAACCCTGTTTTCGGTCTAGATTAAAAAGCCACTACCCAAACCCTGGGGTTTCGCTTATCCTTTTCGCTGTATATAGATACAGTAGTCGAATCAGACAACCAAATGTGAAGGCATGTGAGGTGGTGAATGGCCGTCGAAGTGGTATACCGCAGCAGCCGAGATCTGGAGCGCTTGTTCATGGATAAAGCCGAAGCTGACCGTCATGACAAAATGCTCGAACTGGCCGAGTTGTTGGCAGAAGTGTTGCAAAAAGCCGTTCCGTCCCTGACCGAGCAGCAAGTGGAAGAAGCCGGGATCTACATGGCGAAGAACCGCGATGTGTTCGCCAAGGCGTTCAAGAGCCAGCCGGATGCGTTGTCCGAATTGCTCAGCGCACCTGTCGAAGTCGCGGAACCGGTTGAAGTGGCGACGCCCGTCGAGGAGCCAGTGGCCGAGCCGATCGCTCCGGCGAAGCCAGCCAGGGCCGCCAAAGCAGCAAAGTAAGCAACGCCCGAATTGAACAGGCCCTGAGTCCGATGGAGTCAGGGCCTTTTTCATGCCGGGAAATCCATTCAGCGATACAAGACTTTCTCCGCCAATTCATCCGCCACCCGGGCCGGCGAACGCTTTTCCGCCTGGGCATGGGCGAAAACTTCCGTCAGGCGCGAGCTGATTTTCGACAGGTGGGCCGTGATGGTCGACAACTCTTCGCCACGGTGTTTGAGCGAGACGTAGATCAAGCCGCCGGCATTGATCACATAATCCGGTGCATACAGAATGCCCCGCCGCTCCAACTGATCGGCGACATCAAGATGAGTCAGCTGATTATTCGCCGAACCGGCCACTGCCGAGCAGCGCAGCTGCGTCACGCTGTGACTGCTGAGCACGCCGCCCAGGCCGCAGGGAGCAAGTATGTCGCAAGGGGTGCTGAGCAATGCATCGTTGGCGATCGGGTGTGCACCGAGTTGCTCCATGGCCAGTTGCACCTTGCCGTGGTCGATGTCGCTGACCAGCAGCTCGGCACCCGCGGCGTGCAGTTGTTCTGCCAGCGCAAACCCGACATTGCCCAGGCCTTGAATCGCCACGCGTAAACCTTCGAGATTGTCGCTGCCCAGTCGCGCCATCGCGGTGCTGCGAATGCCGGTAAAAACACCCATCGCCGCATGGGGCGCAGGGTCGCCCGCCGAGGTGGTACTGGTGACATGTTGGGTCTGCTGGGCGATGCAATCCATGTCCGCTACCGACGTGCCGCTGTCGATGGCAGTGATGTAGCGGCCGTCGAGCTGCTCGATGCAGCGCCCGAAGGACTCGAACAGCGCCGCACGGTTGGCCACATGGACCGGCCGAATGATCACCGCCACGCCACCGCCCTGGGCCAGGCCGGCCAACGCGGCCTTGTAGCTCATGCCTTGGGCCAGGCGCACCGCATCCTCGATCGCAGATTCGTCGTTGGGGTAGGCAAGGTAACGACAACCACCCAGGGCGGGCCCCAGTCGGCTGTTATGAATGGCAATGACCGCCTTCAACCCGGTGACCGGGTCGACGCTCAGATGCAGCGATTCAAGGCGAGTGCTTTGCATGAGAGCGAACATCGTAAGGCTCCCGAATCACTTCTTGTAGTCGCCAGTATAGGCTTGCGCCCAAAAATTGCAGAAGCGCACCGGAATAAGCGCAGCCTTGATGCAAGCATTCGGAAATAACCTGAATCAGCCTCTGCATGACACTGGACGAATGCTGGCGACGGGGCTAAAACGAGGCATTGCCCGGAGATTCTGATGACACCGCGCCAATCGTTTTTTGCCTGTCTGCAACGTTCACCGCCCGCGCTGTTCGAGGCAGCGCTATGGATTGCGGCCGAACATGACAACGAGGTCAATCCCGAGGCGTTGCTAAAGGAATTCCATGAGTTGCAACAGCGCGCGAGTTCCGGCTTGCCGATGCTGCCGGTCAACGAGCTGGCGCAACCCTTGTTACGCCGCATGAATGACCTGGGTTTCGCCCAGGACGACTTCAGCCCATTGCGCCCACAGGTGGCCTTGCTCAACAAGGTGCTGGAGTTGCGTCGCGGGCAACCGCTTTCCCTGGGGCTGATTGCCCTGGAGCTGGCCAGGGGCCTGGAAATCCCCTTGGTCGGGGTTAACTTTCCAGGGCATTTCCTGCTGCGCGTACCGGGGGCCGATCACTTGCTCGATCCGTGCGGCGGCCGCCGGCTATACCCCAACGATTGTCGGGAATTACTGCAACGCCAGTACGGCCCGAACATGAAACTCAGCGCCGAACACTTGGTTACCGCCGATCCCGTGCAGATGCTGCAGCGCCTGTCGCGCAACCTGCGTCAACTGCACCTTTCCCACGACGATTACATCGGCGCCTTGATCGACGCCGAACGCGTGCTGGAACTGGGCAATGGCAATGCCGCCGACTATCTGGCCCGGGCCAGTCTCTACCAACGGCTGGACTGCCCGAACGCCGAGCGCTTCGACCTTGAGCATGCGCTGTTGCTCAGCGACGACCCGATCCAGCGAATTCGCCTCACTGAACGGCTGGGGCATTTGCCGCCCAATTCCGTCGTGCATTGATCGCAATCCCCTGTGGGAGCGGGCTTGCCCGCTCCCACAGGGGATTTGTGCCGGGATTCAAGGCGTATCTGGCTGATTCGCCGGATGCGCCTCGATGAATGCTGGATGAGTCGCCGCCAGCGCCGCCACACGACGGATGCGCGGATAAGCTTCAAGTGCAATATTGAAGCGCTCGGCCGCATACAGCTGCGGGATCAGGTAGACGTCGGCCAGACCTGGCTCAGGCCCGAAGCAGTAATCTTCGTCGCCGATCAATTGCTCCACAGTCGCCAGCCCCTGGCTGATCCAGTGCCCGATCCACTCCATCACCTGCGGCTCGTCGTGTCCCAACTGGCGCAGCCTGTTGAGCACGCTGACGTTGTGCAATGGATGCACATCGCAGCCGATCACCCCCGCCACGCCACGTTCACGGGCGCGGGCCGCGAGGTCTTTCGACAGCAGCGGCGCCTGTGGATAACGCTCTTCCAGGTACTCGATGATCGCCGGTGACTGGATCAGCAACTCGCCTTCATCGGTGCGCAAGGCCGGCACGCGGCCCTGCGGGTTGATCGCCAGATACGCCGGCTGGCGGTGCTCGCCACCCGGCGGCGCGATCAGGTTGACCGGCAGTGCCTGGTAATCCAGGCCTTTGAGCGCCAATGCGATGCGCACCCGATAGGACGAGGTCGAACGGTAATAGGTGTAGAGCTGCATGACCCGTTCCCCTTAGCGTGCCGGCAACACTTTGCCACGGCATTCGCCGAAACCGATGGACGCAAAACCTTCACGGCTGCAACGGCCACGCAGGATGATTTCATCACCGTCCTCAAGGAATTTGCGCACTTCGCCCGACGCCAGTTCGATCGGCTTTTTACCGCCCTCGGTGATTTCCAGCAGGCTGCCGAACTGACCATTTTCCGGCCCGGACAGGGTGCCCGATCCGAACAGGTCGCCGGCCTGCAACTGGCAGCCGTTGACGCTGTGGTGCGCGACCATTTGCGCCACGGTCCAGTACATGTGTTTTGTGTTGCTGAGGGTCAGGCGATGGGCAGGCAGGTTCTGCTCGCGCATGGCTTCGGTCAGCAGCAGCACTTCCAGTTCGATGTCGAAGCCGCCAGCCGCCTGGTCACGCTTGTCGAACAGGTATGGCAGCGGCTGTGGATCGCCTTCCGGTCGCGCAGGCTGGGCACGACGGAACGGCTCCAGCGCTTCGGCCGTGACGACCCACGGCGAGATGCTGGTGATAAAACTTTTCGACAGGAAAGGCCCCAGCGGCTGGTATTCCCAGGCCTGGATATCCCGTGCCGACCAGTCGTTGAGCAGGCAGAAACCAGCAATGTGATCGGCGGCGTCACCAATGGCGATGGCGTCGCCCATCTCGTTGCCCTGGCCGATCCAGATGCCCAGTTCCAGTTCGTAGTCCAGGCGCGCGCACGGACCGAAAGTCGGTTCGCTCTGACCGGCCGGCAAGGTCTGGCCTTTCGGGCGACGGACGCCAGTGCCGGAGGGGCGAATGGTCGAGGCGCGGCCGTGGTAGCCGATCGGTACGTACTTGTAGTTCGGCAGCAACGGGTTGTCCGGGCGGAACAGTTTGCCGACGTTCTGCGCGTGTTCGATACCGACGTAGAAGTCGGTGTAGTCGTTGATTTTCGCCGGCAGGTGCATCACGCAATCCGCCGCCAGCGGCAGGAGTTTTGCGCCTTGGGCTTCGATCTTGCCACGCAGGCTGCTGCCTTCTTCGAGCAACTCGATCAAACGCTGACGCAAGGCCACGCGGGCTTCACGACCGAGTTCGAAGAACGCATTCAACTGACCGCCAAGGGTGGCTTCGACGGCGGCTTTTGCTGCGCCATCGAACAGGCCGGCAGCGAGTGCGGCCTCCAGGTCGACAATATGCTCACCGATGGCCACGCCACTGCGCGGCGCCGAACCTTTCACGCTGAACACGCCCAGCGGCAGGTTTTGCAGCGGGAAATCCGTATGACCGTTGGCGGAAGCAACCCAACTGCGAGGGAAGGAAGTCTGCGTCATGGGTTATCTCCGTGTCGGGTCGAAAGTGGCGGGCAGTGTGGCCCAGCAGGCATCGTAGTTGGTTTGCAGTTGCGGGCAATCGAGGGCGAACCGGCTCGGGCGCAGCACCTGGCTGGTCTCGAACATAAAGGCCATGGTGTTGTCGATTTTCACCGGCTTGAGGTCAGCATTGATGGCTTTGGTACAGGTTTCGCCATCCGGGCCGTGGGCGCTCATGCAGCTGTGCAAGGACGCACCGCCAGGCACGAAGCCTTCAGCCTTGGCGTCGTATTCGCCTTTGATCAGGCCCATGAATTCGTTCATCAGATTGCGGTGGAACCACGGTGGACGGAAAGTGTTTTCGGCCACCATCCAGCGTGGCGGGAAGATCACGAAGTCGAGATTGGCCAGGCCGTGGACGCTGGTCGGCGAGGTCAACACGGTGAAAATCGACGGGTCCGGATGATCGAAGCTGACGGTGCCGATGGTGTTGAACCGCCGCAGGTCATATTTGTACGGCACGTTATTGCCGTGCCAGGCGACCACGTTCAGCGGCGAATGATCGAGCTCGCAGCCCCACAGCTGACCGAGGAATTTCTGCACCAGCGTGGTTGGCTGCTTGAGGTTTTCGTAATGGGCCACCGGGGTCAGGAAGTCCCGCGGGTTGGCCAGGCCATTGCTGCCGATCGGCCCCAGATCCGGCAGGCGAAGCGGCGCACCATGGTTCTCGGCGACGTAGCCGCGGGCTTGCGGGTCAAGCAATTCGATGCGGAATTTCAAGCCGCGCGGCAGCACGGCGATTTCCAGCGGCTCCAGTTCCAGCACGCCCAGTTCAGTGGCGATGCGCAGACGGCCCTGCTCCGGGACCAGCAGCCATTCGCCGTCGGCGTTGAAGAACACACGCTCCATGGAGCGGTTGGCGCGGTAGCTGTAGATGCTGATCCCGGCCGGGTTTTCGGCGCCGGAGTTGGCCGCCATGCTCACCAGCCCGTCAATGAAGTCGGTCGGTTCAGCGGGAATATCTAGTGGGTTCCAGCGCAGTCGATTGGGGGTCACTTCACCCAGTGGACCACCGGCCAGTTGCCGCTCGAGTTTGACGAATGCCGGGTGATTGGCCGATGGCTGGATGCGGTACATCCATGTACGCCGGGCCTCGCTGCGGACCATGGTGAACGCGGTGCCGGAGAACAGCTCGGTATAGAGGCCGTACGGGGCTTTTTGCGGAGCGTTCTGGCCAACCGGCAGCGCACCGGGCAGTGCCTCACTGCTGAATTCGTTGCCGAAGCCTGACTGGTAAACCAGCGCTGGCGCCGTTGAATCGAGGTTCATGGAGCCTCCTGAACAGGGAGTGGGCAGTGGCCTGTCACTCCGTTGCAGAGGTCTGGGCACGCCGGGGTTATTTTTATCGTAATTCAATTACGCATAACGTAATTTGATTGGTATTGACCGTCAAGCTATAAAGACGCCCATTCGTCCCGGGATCACACCGCCTCCATGGAAAAGCCAGACAGCAACGGTAAACAGAAAGTCCGCTCGGCCGAGGTGGGTACCGACATCCTCAAGGCCCTGGCCGAGTTATCACCCTCGACTTCACTCTCGCGCCTGGCCGAACACGTGCACATGCCGGCGAGCAAGGTTCACCGCTATTTGCAGGCACTGATCGCCAGCGGTTTTGCCGAACAAAACAGTGCCACCAACCATTACGGCCTGGGCCGCGAAGCCTTGCGCGTCGGGTTGGCCGCACTCAACAGTATGGACGTGCTGAAAGTCGCCACCCTGCCCTTGGCCGAGTTGCGCGACGACTTGAACGAGACCTGCTTCCTGGCGGTGTGGGGCAACCAGGGTGCAACCGTGGTGCACATCGAACCGGCGGTACGTGCGGTGACGGTTGTGACGCAATTGGGCTCGGTGCTGCCGTTGCTCAGTTCATCGACGGGCCTGGTGTTTGGCGCCTACCTGCCCAAGCGCGAAACCGTGGACTTGCGCGAACAGGAATTGCAGGGGCAATCAGCCCACGCGCTGGCGGATGACCAAACCTATGCAGCCATGTGCGAGCAGATCCGCACACGTGGCCTGCATCATGTGCATGGCTTGTTGATGCCCGGCGTGGACGCCTTGTCGGCGCCGGTGTTCAACGCGATGGGGAACGTGGTGGCCGTGCTGACGGTGGTGGGCCCGACGTCGCTGTTTCACGCCGACGAGAACGGCCCGGCAGCGCGGCGATTACTCGCAGCGTCGCGGGCCGTCAGTTGGCGCATGGGATACGAGAGCCCCGTCCAATCAGATCAGGAAATCCGGAACGATTTCGATCACTAAATCGCGGATATCCGTCGCCGTGAGCTGTGGATGAAGATGACGCTCTTCGGCACTGTAGGCGACCGAATAAACGCCCATCCCCTCGCCGGAATAGAACGGAATTTCATCGTCCTGCAAATGAGCGTATAGATCTTCAACCAGGCTTCTAGATTGAATGACTTTTTGCACCCCGAGTTCAACGATAAAACTGGTCACGTACACGCTATCAATATCCACTTCGGGTATTTGATATTTCAATGCCGCGTGTACCGTCTCAACGTCCAATGGCTTGATCGACCGTTTTGAAAGATTGATCGAGGGAGCACTGGTCAGCGCATTGACTATATCGATGACGATGCGCTCAAAGCCCGGCATATCCAGAGCCTTGACCCTGTCTTTGGCTTCAAAGGAAAACCGCCGACTGAAAATTTCATTTAGGACCTGTACATAATTAGGCAACTGTTCACTTTCGACCCAACCCAGTGTTTCTTCGAATAGTGTTTTGGAAGAGATGACATTTTTGCTGATCAGATCATCCAATGTATTCAAATAGGTCTTGAACGAGTTAACCCCGAGCTTTTGCAGCCGCTCATCCAACAACACCTCTACCGCGAAACCTGCGCGAATTTTCTTCAACGCCATCATCTTGTGGGGAGAAAAGAAACTGTCACTCATAAATACTTCCGGTGTCGTTATCAGGCACATGCATCCTGCACGGCCAGCTGTTTCACATCAGCACGCGTCGAAACCCGACGGTGCTGAGGAAAACAAAATCAATAAATGATGTTCATACCAACTGACGCTGGCATAACCTCTTTCATCCGTTTACGGAGTCACCCAGAAAAACCCGGGCGATGTCCACTCCCATTCTGTTGACCTCATCAAAGTACAGGCCCTTGAAACGATAGGCCGGGTCGAATGTGTAAGGCTCGGTAAACAGACCCAGCGTCTCCCCTTCAAAGTGGGGAATCTCGCGGTCCTGCAGCTGTAGAAAGAACGCCCACACCAGTGTTTGGGAATAAGTTACCTGCGGATCTTCAAACTTATGAATGCCGTTCACATACACTTTATCGACATCGATACCACGCCCACTGAGCCTTGCATGCAACATGGCACACACTCGCTCAATATTCAGGTCTTCCATGATTTATCTTCCTTGCTTGCCAACTAATTAATATCAGGTTTGTTGTTGCCGGAAGCATACTAATCAAATCTGCACATCACGCACGCAGTAGAATGTTTCGCCATCTTGCAAGTTATACTTAGATAACTTCACCCACAGCCACTTCACCCTGACGATATAAGCCCCAACTTCTTCGCGATGGCCACCGCTTGGGTACGACGTTCGACGCCCAACTTGCTATGAATTCTTCGCGCGTGGGTTTTTACTGTATGCAGCGAGATAAACAACTGCTCGGCGATCTGCTGATTCGAATTGCCCTGAGCAATCAGGCTGAGCACTTCCAGTTCGCGCGCGCTCAATGGATTGTCGTCCAGGGTCGAAGGCGTCATATGTTCGTCTTCGCCCAATCGACTGAGCAATGTCGGCTGGCGCAGGCGCAGTTCGCACAAGGCTTGTTGCAAATGGCAGCGTTTCACCAGCTCCAGCCCGGCCTGCAAGGCCGACTTGGCCAGTGCCGTCTCGCCCATCAGATCGGCCACTTCGCAGATCGCCAATTGCAGCTCCGCTTCAAGCGCCAGCCTCCCGTGACGTTGAGCTTGATCGAGCAACGCCTTGAGCCGCTCCAGCGGCTGCTTCGCCTGATGCAGATACGTCTCGGCCAGCACCAACAGGTATTCGATCCGCGCGATCAGTTCCACTGTGGCCGGAGGCGCGTGACGGGCCTGAGGCCCACGGTAGTGCCGCAATACGCGGGTCAACGCTTCACAAGCCAATGGCGCGCGACCTTGCTGCAACCAGAAGTGACTGCTGATTTGCAGCAACACACTGCGATAAACCGTGTCGGGAATCTGCCGCTGCTGCATCAGGCGTTCGGCATCGCGCAGCCGGTCAAAGGCGTGTGCGTAATCGCGCTGATTGGCTGCCACCTGTGCCAGCCCGAGAAAACCATACAGCGCGCGTTTGTCCTGACTGTGCAGGCAGTCTTGCAGACCGGACTGGAAGAGCTCGGAAGCCAGGCCGTCCTGCCCCTGGCAGAGCGCCAGTCGTCCGCGTCGCAAGGCAATTCGTCCCAGCAGCGGTGTCGGACGATCAGCCTGCCGATCCAACAATTCATGGATATCCGCCAGCAGGCTTTCGGCACGTTGGGGAGCGCCGCGTTGCTCCAGCCACTGGGCGTGATCGAGTTCGAGCAAGCCTTCAAAGAGCAGCGAACCTTGCGACCGCGCCAGACACAGCGCCTCACGGTTGAAGGCCTGCGCTGCATCGAGGTCGGCGCAGAGCAGTGCTTGCTGGGTCAGCCCGGACAGGCATAACAATCGCGCGGCCCAGGCATCAGCGCCCAGCTCGGCCAGCGCTTCGATAAAGTGCGTGCGCGCCGCTTCCATCCGCCCCTGCAAATGCAGCAACCAGCCTTGCTGCGCCTGCCAGCGCGCCAGCAGTTGCCGTTGCAGGGCAGCCGTGGGCTGGGGGGTGAACCGGACCAGTTGCTCAATACACGCGGCCGCCTGATCGAAACGTCCGGCAAACAACAACGCTGCGGTGATCAAGCCCACCAATTGCGGCGTTCCGAAGGTCAACTCTTCGCCCTGGCGCTCATGCAGATCGAGCAGCAAACGCACATTCTCTCGGCGGAACAAGTGCTCAAAGCTGAAGTGCTGCAACAGACTGACCGCGACCTCGAACTCTTCGGCCAGCAACGCCTGCTCGAACGCGCCCTGCCAGTCCTGCTCGGCGGTGAACCACTGGCAGGCACGCCGATGCCAGGAACGCCCCGCCGAACCCTGCTCGTCACGCATGGCCCGGGCGAGTGGCACGAACACTCGCAGCCAGTCGGGCGAATCCTCCCAGGGTTCGATAAAACACCCCATGTCTTGCAAGGCGTGCAGCCACTTCGCGCCCTCACCGGCGCCAAACAGATGCTCGCACAGACCGGCATTGAATCGCGGCAGGTGCGCCAGTACTTGCCAGGCTTCCAGCAGTTCCGGCGGCAGGGTGTTGAACAGTTCATGTTGCAAGTAGTCGAGCAGCGTCGCCGATCGCCCCTGCTTGTCCTGCCCGGCCATCCACTGACAACCATCGAGCAAGGCTATGCGCGTGCCGGCGCACCAGCCACCGCTGCGCTGGATGATCTTCCTGGCCGTAATCGCTGCCTGCTCTGGCGCGACATGGACGAGCAGCTGTTCGATGTCCGACTCGTTGAACGCCAGCGCGCGCGCCTCGCACTCGTACAACTCATCATCGAGCAACAACCGTGGCCAGTTGCATGACGGACGCCGACGCGAGCCCAACCACCAGTTCAACAGCGGATTTCTGACTGCCAGCAAACGGTCCAGCAAGCGGTCGAGTTCAGGATTGGGCACGCGACAGTAATCATCGAGAAACACCCAGGTCGGCGTCTGCAACCGGGCCAGCGACTCCAGCAAAACGGGCTCATCCGCCGCTGCGAATCCCAGTGCCTGAGTCAGGCGCTGCTGAAAATCGACGACACTCAAACACGTCCCCGACAACGGCAACCAATACACCCGACAGTGCTCCGGTGCACGCAGCAGGCACTCGGTAAGCAGTGCACTCTTGCCGCTGCCGGCCGGTGCGCAGAGCAGTTTGACCCGCGCCGACGAGGCCAGCAGCGGTTCGGTCAACCGCTCGCGAGAGAGGTGGTGAGAAGACAAACGAGGCAGGGGTCCAGGACGGTCCAGACTCAGGGTCATGGCAGTCATAGTAGAAGCGCCTTTTTATAATTGTGGCGCCACCCTAGACCTCTCCCGAACGCTTGTTGAAGAAGTATTCAGCAGACTGATTTACACCCATAAAAAAGGTGACCGCGAGGTCACCTTTTTGTGTAAGAGCCTGTAGGAAGACTACTTCACACCTGTACTCCGCAAGGCTGCAGGCGTGTAGTCCCCTGCTTTTGCCGCGATGTTGAATTCGAAGCTGCGCTTCTCTTCATTCTTCATCCCCAGTGCGATGTAACGGCCGGCAATGAGGTCATACAGCGCCTCGACGGTGTAGGCCGGAACCTGATGATCGTAGTAGAACTGGGCATGCCCTTCCGCCACGCGCCAGAGCTGGCCGCGACCGTCGTAGTGATCAGCCAGGGCGACTTGCCAGGTGTCTTCGTCAATGTACATGTGACGCTTGGCATAGACATGCCGCTCGTTAGGCTTGACCGTGGCGACGACCTCCCACACCCGGTGCAACTCATAACGGGTCAGGTCCTGATTGATGTGCCCGGCCTTGATCACATCGGTGTACTTGAGGTCAGGCGAATCGAGCTTGTAGCTGTTGTACGGGATGTACATTTCTTTCTTGCCGATCAGCTTCCAGTCATAGCGATCCGGCGCTCCGGAAAACATGTCGAAGTTGTCGGTGGTGCGTAACCCGTCCGATGAGGTGCCGACGCCGTCATACGCCACTTGCGGTGCACGCCGCACGCGACGCTGGCCGGCGTTGTAGATCCAGGCCTTGCGCGGTTCCTGGACCTGATCGAGGGTCTCGTGAACCAGCAACACGTTGCCCGCCAGCCGCGCCGGTGCGGTCACCTCCTGTTTGAAATAGTTGAGCACGTTCTCCTCGCTGCCCGGTTTGTAATCCCCCAGCAGGGACGGTACGGCCACCTCGTCCTTGAAGCGGATGACGGTGAAATCACCATTCGATTGCGGCGTTGCCTGGGTAATGGTGCGGCGCAGATTACCGCCGTGATAACGGGTGATGTGGTTCCAGATCACCTCGACACCGTTCTTGGGAATCGGGAACGCGTAGTAGCGATTGCCAGTGAAATTGGCCAGACCGTTACCGTCGTTGATCGGGGTTACATTCAGCGCGCTGCGCTTGGCCGACTCATAGATTTCCGGTGGCAGGGCCGCCGTGCGGTGAGTCGGATACACCGGGATCCTGTAGGTCTCGGGATAGCGTTTGAACATCGCTATCTGCCCTTCGGAAAGCTTGTCCTTGTATTTGTCGACCGTCGCCGCCGTGATGACGAACAAAGGCTTTTCATTGGCGAATGGATCGGCCAGGAAACCCTTGCTGTCGACCGCCCCGGCGTTTTTCGGAATTCCGCCGGTCCACGCCGGAATCGAGCCGTCGGCATTGCCGGCCTTCTCCGCGCCCAACGGCGTAAGGCTGGTACCCAGTTTGTTGGCCTCTTCCGGCGTTACCGCCGCCATCACGTTGGCGGCCAGCAGACCGAGGGCCAGGGCACCGCATTGCAGAATCATCTTGCGCATGGAAATCATCCTTCTCAGCCAGATCAGAAGTTCACGCCAAAGCTCAACGCCACGAAGTCGCGGTCCTCGAGGGTGTTGTAGTCCCCCCCGAAGAAATCGGTGTAATTGAGGCTTGCGGTGTAGGTATTGCGGTAGTCCGCGTCGACGCCGAGGCTGATGGCCTTGGCACCTTCGTTGAACAGCCCGTTGGGGCCATACCCGCTGACGTCGTGGGACCACGACAGGTTGGGTTTGATGTTGATGCCGGCGATGAGGTTGTTGTAATCGAGGATGGCCCGGGCTCGATAACCCCAGGAGGTCGAGGTCACGAAGCCATCGGTGTCGCCGCCGAAACCATACTGCCCGTACACCGAGTCGCGTCCATAGCGCAGCTTGCTGCGGGCCTCCAGGCCACCGACGTGAACCACCGCCGCCTCGCCTACCAGGGTCAGGCGATCAGCGCCCATCACCTGATCGACGAAGTGCGTCAGGGTGCTCTGGACCTGGGTTATTTCCTTGCGCCGATAGCCCTTGTTGTCGGCGCCTGGACGGGACGCAATGGGCGATGCCGCGCCACCGGCAATCGGGTTGAGCATGGCCAGGGTCAGGTCGTTGGTGTTGACCTGCACCGGCGCGTTGGGCCGATAACTGATCTCGCCGGTCCATGCGGTACCGGTGGACAAGGTGGTAGAGAAACTCGCGCCGTACAGGCGAATGTCTTCCGGGTAATCGAGGTAATACTGACCGCGCCCGAGCATCACACTTTGCGCGAGACCCGAGCCACTGCCGGGCGCGATCCGGTTGGCCGTGGCCACGATCCCCGGAATGCTCGCCAGCGTGCTGGCACCCGCGGTGACGGTGCCCACCGTCGGCGTGCGGCTGTGGTAGTTCATGAAGTACAGACCGTACTCGGTGTCGTCGCCGAGCCAGCGCAACGCCGTCCCCCATTGTCCGGAATCGCGGGCATCACGGTCACCGCCACGGGGCACGATCACGCCCTCCTTGCTGACTTCAAACCCTTGGCCGAACGCTGCGGCAATCGGCTGCAACGGGGCGATGGCCGGGCTGGCGACGGTGTAGTTCTTGTTGCAACCGTCCGCCGCCACGTCGACGCCGAAGAAGGTCCCGCAGTTGTCGAGAACGGTCTGGTCCCATTCCAGTTGGTAGAAGCCTTCCACGGTCAACTTGTCCGTCAGGCCCTGGGAAGCAAACAACATGTTCACCGGAATCAAGCCTTCCTTGATCTCGGCACCCGGGCGCCGGAACGCGGAAACATCCACCGGGTTGATGCTGTTGATCGAGTTACCGATGAATGTACTTTCGCCCCAACTGACCACCTGCTTGCCCGCGCGCACCGTGCCCGGCAGATCGGCGATGGAGTAGTTGTGATAGACGAAGGCATCGAGGATCTGCCCGCCGGAAGACTTGGCGCCCTCCTTGCGGCCATGATCGCTGATGGGCTTGAACTCGCGGTCTTCGTCCTTCAGTTCGAAGTCGTACCAATACTTGCCACGGACAAACACACCGGTGTCGCCGTACTTCAGCTCAAGGTCATGGATGCCTTTGAAGATCTTCGAGAACGTCTCGCCTTTCTTGAAATTCAGCCGCCCGTCATCGCCGGTCGAGGACTGGCCCGAACCGCCATTGACCAAGCCCACCAGCGAGTCGTCGGCATCACGCATGCCCCAGCTCGCGCCCACCGACAGCGACGAGTCGAACGTCCCCTCGATCTCGCCGACGTTGAATGAAATGGCCTGTGCCTGGGCGCAGCAACCCAAGGCCACCGCAGCGGCCAGCGCCTGCGGCGTGAAGATGGCGCGCATTGTTGTTTTTGTCATGCGTCTTCCCCGGTGAGTGACAGAAGGCCTCACCCTACTGCCGCCCACCGGGGACGATAAGCGCACCAAGGAGGTATTCGTGGTGTACCTCTAAAGGATGAATGACCGCCGGGAACGGGGGTTTACACGGGGGTATGGATGGGCTGGATGGGAGGCCATCAGCTGTGCACATGTTGTGGCGAAATGGACCTCAAAGAGGTCATCAGGACTGTTACGAATGTCGCAATACAGCATGTCTCGAATCGCTATTTTTCCTTTACTGGCCAACACTTATTCTAGCCTGGCTTTCACGGGAACCCGCCCGGAAGCACGAAGCAGCGGCACGTGATTTACCGTGCCGACTGGCGACAGATTTCAGATGAGATTGAGGATCTCGACTCATCGCCCCGTGCACACCGACGTTGATTTGTAGCTCCTGGATCCAACGTCTTCTTTGGCCGCTGCGTTTGCAGCGGCCTTTTTTATGGGCGCGATTTTGTGGAGCCGACTGGATCCACTCTCATTATTTTTAATCTCTAGCAACTTTTAAACTAAACACCCCATGGCACTCAAACTCCCATCAGCCAAAAAAACCGCTTTCAACCCACATCATTCTCAGAATAAACCTACAAAACTTTGTACCTACCCGGAGCACTCCAACAATTAAGCTAAATCGCAGGTCAGACACTTCCCATCATCAGCTGACCTCTTCTTAATTCACTACGAGTGCTTTTATGAAATCCATCAGTTACAACAAGTATCGCTCCAGCAAAAGTTTCAACAGCCGAATACGCTTCCTTATCTTCCACTACACAGCCGACAACTTCTCCAGCTCGGTAAAAATTCTGACGGGGCCGAGCGCCAGCGCGCACTACCTGATTCCGGACATTACCGATTCAAGTTATTTGAGCGAAGGTTATACCGCACAGGAGGTCTTCAGTCTGGTGGATGAGTCCCATCGGGCCTGGCATGCGGGGGTCAGCCAGTGGGGGAGTCGCAGCAATCTGAACGACACCTCCATCGGCATCGAAATCATCAATCTTGCGACGGATAACAACGGCGATTTCAACTTCCCGCCGTATCATCCGGAACAGATCGCGGCCATTGAAGAACTTGCGCTGAATATCCTCAAACGCTACCCGGATATCACACCAACCCAGGTATTGGGGCACTCGGATATCGCGGTTGGACGAAAAAGCGACCCGGGGCCTGTGTTTCCCTGGCATGCGCTTTATCTCAAAGGCATCGGCGCCTGGTTCGATGAGGTCACCCGGGACGACTTTCTACAGCAATACAATGCCAGCGCCATTCCGGCCCGCAGCGAGTTGTTAACGCTATTCAAGTCTTACGGATATGACATTTCAGGCGCTTCGACCGAGCAAGGTTTTAAGCAACTGGTCCGGGCATTTCAGATGCATTTTCGCCCGGAGCGTTACGATGGGGTCATGGATGCGCAAACGGCCGCAACCCTGGCGGCGCTGGTGTCCAAGTACTTTCCTCGATAGCCCACGAATACAGTCGGCAAGGTCATTCGATATGACCTTGCCTGCCGCATTACAACGAATACTTCTGCAAATTCCCCATCATTTCCTTCAGCGCTTCAATGTTGTCCTTCGGATGCGCTGCGCCCTCGAAATCACAAATCTGCTGCCAGTGCGCCGCCACATCTTCCGGCGAAAAACCCACCCGCGGGTCGAACCCGGCGCCCAGGCTGCGCTCCCAGCGCACCTTGCCCATCCAGCCGCCGCCGACTTCGAACAGGCCAGAAGTTTCCTGGCAGTTTTCGCTGGCCAGGTACACCACCAGCGGGCTGACCAGTTCCGGTTTGAGTTGCTCGAACACTTGCGGCGGGATCAGGCCTTCGGTCATGCGCGTGCCGCCGGTGGGGGCGATGGCGTTGACCAGAATGTTGTTCTTGCGGCCTTCGATCGCCAGGGTGCGGGTCAGGCCGTAGAGGCCGAGCTTGACCATGCCGTAGTTGGATTGACCGAAGTTGCCGTAGATGCCCGAGGTGGACGCAGTGAAGATCACCCGACCGTAGTTTTGCTCGCGCATGTGCGGCCAGGCGGCGCGGGTGACTTTGTAGGCGCCTTCGACGTGGACGCGGTAAACCAGGTCCCAGTCGGCGTCTTCCATTTTGTGGAAGGTCTTGTCGCGCAGGATGCCGGCGTTGTTGACCACCACATCGACACGACCGAAGACGTCGAGTGCATGCTGAACGAGCTTGTCGCCATCGGTGACCGAGTCGTGGTTGGCCACGGCGGTGCCACCGGCATCACGGATTTGCGCGACCACGCGGTCTGCCGCAGATGCGTTGGCACCTTCGCCCTGGGCCGAACCGCCGAGGTCGTTGACCAATACTTTGGCGCCCTGCCGGGCGAACAACAGTGCATGCGCCCGCCCCAGGCCGCCACCTGCACCGGTGATGATCACGACTTTATCTTCGAAGCGCACAGACTCATTCATGGTGGGGACTCCAACAGGCCAGGGACATTGCCTTGGAGTTTCAGGCACAGCGCTGCGGGTCACAATGAACAGGGGGGAGGCTGAATGGTGCGCGATAAGGCTGGGGGATGATTGATGATGCAGAAGGCGAGCACAGCACCTGTCGCGAGGGGGTTTACCCCCCTCGCCACAAAGGCACCCTCGCCACAAAGTGTTCAGCGTTCAGCAGAACTCAGGAACACGCCACCTTGAGCGGCGGCAGCATCTGCTGATCGCGAAACGCCAGGTAGTGCTTGAGTACCTGGCACGGTGCCTCGATCTGTGGGTAGTGACCGATGCCGCTCAACAGCACCGCATCCGGGTTGGGGATCAGCTCCCGATAACGCGCGACCATGTGCGCGCCGGAGATCGGATCGACCTCGCCATCGATCACGCGCAAAGGCACCTCACCGCGCTGCATGGCGGCGACCCAACGATCGCGTTGTACTCGCCGTTCGGGGATGTAGCCGATCAACTTGTGCATGACCCGTGGCCCGTTATTGCTTTCGATCAGGCTCCAGAAATCATCCATTTCGCTCTCGGTGGGAAGCGTTTGAGGGCCAAAGATCTGATGAAAACTCTTCACCAACCCATCGCGACTGAACGCGCGGCCAATCATCCAGCCCAATGGGCTAAGCAGCAGTTTTTGCATCAATACGGGACGATGGGTTTCGGGAAACAGCCCGCCGTTGAGGAACACGCAACTGGCAATTTGAATCTGCGAATCGTAATGCCGGGCCAGCAGCTCCTGGGCCACGCTGTCGCCGTAATCATGCGCCAGCAGGTGCACAGGCTGCTCGACACCCAGTTGAGCCAGCAGCGCCTGTTGCAGATCAGCCTGCTCCAGCAAGCTGTACTCGTGATTCACCGGTTTGGCCGAGTCACCGAAACCCAACATGTCGCAGGCAATCACCCGATAGCGCTGAGCCAGCGGCTGCCACAGGTAATGCCAATCCCAACTGGCACTCGGGAAGCCATGGATGAGCAGCAGCGGCTCACCCTGCCCCGCCGTCCAGTAACGAATGGTCTGGCCACGGAAGTCGAATGTCTGGCTGCGCTTGCGCCAGATACACAGAGGAATCTCAGCGAGTGCCATTAGAGTTTATAACCCGTGTCTTGTTTATCGAGTTTGCGCAGTAGCGCTGGCCAGGCCAACGCACCGCCCATGCCTTCAGCACTTTTGGTGACACCGGCGATCATCGCCTTGGCACCCGCCAGAATCTGCGGTTCGATGGCGATCAGTTCCGCGCCACCGCCCTGCGCCATGACCTGGATGTCACAGGCGCGCTGGAAGGTAAACATCATCAGGAACGTGTCGGCGATGGTGCCGCCGCAGGTCAGCAAACCGTGGTTGTGCAGCATCAGGAAATTGTTTTCCCCGAGATCGGCTTGCAGTCGCGCCTTCTCTTCGTGATTCAGCGCAACGCCTTCGTAGGCGTGATACGCCAGGCTGGAAAGGACAAACAACGACTGTTGGCTGATCGGCAAAATGCCTTGTTTCTGCGCCGAGACCGCAACACCCGAGGCGGTGTGGGTGTGCAGCACGCAGACGACATCATGGCGAACCTCGTGAACCGCGCTGTGGATGGTGTAACCGGCCGGATTGATCTCGTAGGGGCTGTCCATCAGCTTGTTGCCGGCCTGATCGACCTTGACCAGGCTCGAGGCAGTCATTTCGTGAAACATCATCCCGAAAGGGTTGATCAGGAAGTCTTCGGTGCCAGGCACCTTGGCCGAGATGTGGGTGAAAATCAGATCGTCCCAGCCGTGCAGGGCAACCAGGCGATAACAGGCCGCCAGGTCGACCCGGGTCTGCCACTCGGCGGCACTGACCTGGTCTTTGACGCTGTTGGAGGATTGAACGGGGGCTACGCTCACGGCAAGGAACCTCTATTTTTATTATGGAGTGTTTCCAATGACTACCGAGTCTAGACATCCCCAGAGTCCGCGTAGTTGCATTCGCAGCCAGCTTGATGGCCGAGCGAGTCAGTCGCTCAATGAGGCGGGCCCCACGTCAAAGTACCGCCGCCAGAGATGGCGAGGCGGGCACTGCCTGCAGCCCCGGCAGCACCCTGAGAATTGACGTTTACAGACGTTGAGCGGTGCTCGGTCAGCCCCGCAGAGCGCCAGCCAGCTCGGCCAGCCAGGGCTCGGCATCCGTTTCGGGAGTGACGCTTTCACTGGCGTCCAGGCGCAGCATCGGCAGCACTTCGCGAATACCCAGCTCACCGAACAACTCACGCATCAATTCGCCGCCGCCGCAGAACGTATCGCCGTAGCTCGCATCGCCCAAGCCAATCACCGCGCCCGGCAAACCACGCCAGGCCGCGGGCAATTGGTCGCGGATCGCGAAGTACAGCGGTTGCAGGTTATCCGGCAATTCACCCATGCCGGTGGTCGAGGTCACCGCCAGGAAGGCTTGCGGGCCAAAGGCCTGAACATCGGCCAGACTTGCACGCGGGTTGTGCCAGGTTTCGAAACCGGCGGCTTGCAAAAGGCTGGCGGCGTGACGGGCAACCTCTTCGGCCGTGCCGTACACCGAGCCGGAAATGATGGCGACTTTCATCAATCTGATCCTGAAGCTGAGTCAAAGACCGGGATCTTAACAGCACAGTCTTTATTGTTCTTTTAGAATCCCCCCGACAACCAACAAGGAAGGGGTCCACCATGATCAACTCGAAACTGCTGCAATTGGCGATCAACGCCTCCAACGACGGCGTCGTGATTGCCGAAAAAGAAGGCGAGCAAGACAAGATTCTGATTTACGTCAACCCGGCATTCGAGCGCCTCACCGGTTACTCCAGCGAAGAAATCCTTTACCAGGATTGTCGCTTCCTGCAATCCGGAGACCGGGATCAGCCAGCTTTGTCGAAGATTCGTGATGCATTGAAGAGCGAAGGATCCTGTCGGGAAATCCTGCGCAACTACCGCAAGGACGGCACACCGTTCTGGAATGAGCTGTCCATTTCGACGGTGCAAAATCCGAGTGACGGGCTGGTTTACTTTATCGGTGTACAGAAAGACGTGACGCTGCAAGTCAAGGCACAGCAGCGGATTGCGCAGCTTGAAGCGCAATTGGCCGAAGTCCAGGCTGAGCTTGCGGCGCTAAAAGCGACGAACGGTTAAAACAAATCCGCGAATCAATTGTCATTAACTACAATCACCGAACACTTTGTAACTATTTCTTTCGAGCCTGCCATGCATCGCGACGCGCTCCTCACTCAGGATGAGCTGGATTTCATCCAGACCATGCAACACAACCCGCAGCTCAATGTGCGTGATGCGACGTCGAGCCTGCTCGTAAACGGCGGTTCGCAAATCCGTGACTTACTCACGCGCCTGGCAGCGCATGAACAAGTCACCATCCAGGCCAACTTCGACAATCAACAAATGACTTTCCCTCTGCACTTGGTGGAAGACGAGTTTCATGCGCTGCATCTGCGCCTGGGTGTTCCCAGTATTTATGAAGACGGTCCATTGGTGCGGCCATGGCGATTGGTGCTCGAAGAGCCGGTAGCGCTGGAAAATGCCCAGGGCCAACCCGGCACGATGTGGGTGCATGAAGTCTCGTTCAAAGGGGTTTTGCTCGAGGTTCGCAACAAGACCAAGGCACCGAAGCATTTCGCTTTGTGGTTCAGCCCTTCAGGCTATGAGCGAATCGCGCTGCGCGGCACCTTCGAGAAGGAAACCGAGCAAGGCTTCTACGCCTATCAATTGAGCCAAAGCGACACGGATGAAACCGAACGCCTACGCCAGTACATCCTGCAGCAACATCGATTGACCCACCCTAGCCTGCATCTCTGAATTCAAGTATCCAGATTGCCCGCCAGGAACTGATTCAGACGCTGGCGCATCACCACGCCCTCGCTTCCCAGACAACCAATCGACGATCCGGCAAGGCTTTCCTGCGCCAGGTCGGACGCATCACCGGCCAGCAGCAACGGACAATCAAGGCTCATTGCCAGACGATTCAGGCGCCGTGGAAGTTCGGGGGCCGGTACGTGATTGGAAAAAAGCACCAATGCCTGGGGTTTGATCCTTTCGCACACCAGGGTCAACTCATCAAATGGCTGCCCGATGGCTAACACGCGCACGCCGGCTTGTTCGCTGCTCAGGAACAAGGCAGCAATCAATAATTCAAGTTCCCGGCATTGGCCCGACAGGGCGCTGACGATGACTCGCCCTGGTTGCTTGTCACGGATCAACAGCAACCGTTGCGTGACCCGTGATCGCAGGAAACTATCCAGGAACAACCACTCGCTGACCCGGCCGAATGAATCCTGGCGTTGCAGCAACTGCTTCCAGAGCGGGAGCAGGATGTCCTGAAACACCACCGGCTGGCTGTAGCTGGAAAAGATCTGCCCGTATATTTGCTCCAGCAGCACATCGTCAAAAGCACTGACGGCGGCCTGAAGCTGCTGATGCCATTGCGCATAGTCAGCTTGCACGAGGTCGTTGGGGATCAGGTGCGACAACGCCTGAAGCGGCGCTGCCTTGGCCAGTATCTTGCCGATCTTGCTGACCGCGACACCGCGTTCGATCCAGCCGAGGATGCTGCGGACACGCTCGATATCGGCCATCGAGTACAGGCGATGCCCACTTTCGGTGCGCGTTGGCACGATCAGACCATAGCGTCGCTCCCACGCACGCAGCGTGACCGGATTGACGCCGGTCAGGCGAGATACTTCGCGAATAGGGAAGAGCTCTTCCTGCTCAAGAGATACAGCCTGCGGTACGCCTGAAGCACCATCAGTAAGTACGGGCATCTGCGCCTCAACGTCCATGCGTGGTTCGAGCGGCATTTTAACTCGCCTGCCCCATGATCATTCAAGCCATGCGCGATCGAAAAACACCAAATATGAAAACAGGTAGAATGCGGAATAATCCTTGCTTGTCACGACACGCAGTCCACCACCCCGGCACTGCGTTCAGCGAAGTTCCTACCCGGATCGATGCAAAAGCCTTACGGAGATACACAATGTCTACCTCACCCGTCACGCTGATGGTTGCACGTCGCGTTGCCGATGGGCGTTATCAGGATCTGATCGCCTGGTTACGCGAAGGCGAACAACTGGCCACCGACTTCCCCGGTTATCTCGGCTCCGGCGTGCTCGCTCCGCCGCCCGACGATAATGAATTCCAGATTATTTTCCGCTTCGCCGATGAGCAGACTCTGCACGCCTGGGAACACTCCGCCTCGCGTACGGCGTGGCTGGCGCGCGGTAGCGACTTGTTCGCCCATCCGATGGAACATCGGGTCAGTGGCATCGAAGGCTGGTTTGGCGCCGCAGGCCAGCGCCCACCACGCTGGAAACAGGCGGTGGCGATCTGGCTGGCTTTCTTTCCGGTGTCGCTGCTGTTCAACTTTGTTCTTGGACCGTTGCTGAGTGAAATGAGCCTGCTGCCTCGAATATTTGTCAGCACGCTGTGCCTGACCCCCTTGATGGTCTACTTCTTCATTCCACTGTCGACCCGGTTGTTGGCGGGTTGGCTCAATAGCAAGCCTGTGCGCCGGTTGTCCGCCGAGCCAAGCCCTCAAAGCCGCTGATCTCCCGGTGTAGGAGCGAACCAGCTCGCGATGAACCTGAGAACGCTGCGGGGTATCAGGCTCCCAGCGTTATCGTTCACGACCATCGCGAGCTGGCTCGCTCCTACCGGGGGCATAGGTGAACGCTGCAATGCGCTGGTATAGTTTTGCTCTTACCGCGACGCGAGCCGTTCATGACCTCTTCCGCAGCCCCAATCCTCATCACCGGCGCCGGCCAGCGGGTCGGCCTTCATTGCGCGCAGCGATTGCTCGAAGACGGCCATCGCGTGATTTTCAGCTACCGCAGCGAACGCCCCGGCGTACAAGCCCTGCGCGATCTGGGGGCGACGGCGCTGTTTGCCGATTTCGCCACCGAAGGCGGAATCCTTGCCTTCATCAGCGAGCTGAAAACCCATACCGAGAGCCTGCGGGCGATCGTGCATAACGCCTCCGAATGGCTGGCCGAAACCCCGGGGACCGAAGCCGAAGCCTTCACCCGCATGTTCAGCGTGCACATGCTGGCGCCCTACCTGATCAATCTGCATTGCGCCGACTTGCTCCAACGCTCGAGCCCCGCCGACATCGTGCACATCAGCGATGACGTGACCCGCAAGGGCAGCAGCAGGCACATTGGCTACTGCGCCAGCAAAGCCGGGCTCGACAGCCTGACGCTGTCCTTCGCCGCGAAATACGCGCCAGGCATCAAGGTCAACGGGATCGCCCCGGCCCTGCTACTGTTCAACCCTGATGATGATGCGGCCTACCGCGCCAAGGCGTTGGCCAAATCCGCACTGGGCATCGAACCCGGCAGCGAAGTGATCTACCAGAGCCTGCGCTATTTGCTCGACAACCCTTATGTCACCGGCACGACCCTGACCGTCAACGGCGGAAGGCACATCAAATAAGTGTCCCGCGAGGATTTTCCATGACGTTATCCCTGCCTCAGAACGCTCTGTCTCAGAGCTACCGCGAGATCCTGATCGGTCTGGGTGAAGACCCTGACCGCGAAGGCCTGCTCGACACCCCGGTGCGCGCGGCCAAGGCCATGCGCTACCTCTGCCATGGTTACGACCAGAGTGTCGAAGAAATCGTCAACGGGGCGCTGTTCGCTTCCGACAACGATGAAATGGTCATCGTCGACAACATCGAGCTGTACTCGCTTTGCGAACATCACCTGCTGCCCTTCATTGGCAAGGCGCATGTGGCTTATATTCCCACGGGCAAGGTGCTGGGCCTGTCGAAGATCGCACGGTTGGTGGACATGTTCGCCCGACGCCTGCAGATCCAGGAAAACCTCACCCGGCAAATCGCCGAGGCGGTGCAGCAAGTAACCGGCGCGGCCGGCGTCGCGGTGGTCATCGAAGCCCGGCACATGTGCATGATGATGCGCGGCGTCGAAAAACAGAATTCGACCATGAACACCTCGGTGATGCTCGGCGCCTTTCGCGAGTCGAGCAACACCCGCCAGGAGTTCCTGCAATTGATTGGACGGAGCAAGTAGTAATGCCACAACTTCAACCAGGCATGGCACGCATCCGGGTCAAGGACCTGTGCCTGCGCACCTTCATCGGCATCAACGAAGATGAAATCCTCAATAAACAGGATGTGTTGATCAACCTGACCATCCTCTACGCGGCCCAGGAAGCAGTGCGCGACAATGACATCGATCACGCGCTGAACTACCGGACCATCACCAAGGCCATCATCGCCCACGTCGAAGGCAATCGCTTCGCCCTGCTTGAACGCCTGACCCAGGAGATTCTCGATCTGGTCATGGCCAACGAGTCGGTGCTGTATGCCGAGGTCGAAGTGGACAAGCCCCACGCCCTGCGATTCGCCGAGTCGGTGTCGATCACCCTGGCGGCGAGCCGGACTACTGCGTAGCAGCGGCTAGCTACAAGCTTCAAGCGGCAAGCTGTAAACTTCGCCGCATCGCAAATCCAACTTGCAGCTCGACGCTTGCCGCTTGCAGCTGTCTCAGAGAGACCCCATGAACGATCAACAACGCCTGGAACTCGAAGCCGCCGCCTTTCGCCGGCTGGTGGCCCACCTGGACAGCCGCAAGGATGTGCAGAACATCGACCTGATGAACCTCTCGGGTTTTTGCCGTAACTGCCTGTCCAAGTGGTACAAGGCGGCTGCCGACGAACGCCAGATCGAGGTGAGCCTCGACGAAGCCCGCGAAGTGGTTTACGGCATGCCGTACGCCGACTGGAAAGCCCAATTTCAGCAAGAAGCCAGCGCCGAACAACAAGCGGCGTTCGCCAAAGGAAAACCCAATGAGTGATTTGAACACCCTGCGCACCAGCCTCAAAAGCGGCGAACACGCCTTCGCCGATACCCTGGCCTTCATCGCCGCCGGTTACGACTACCAGCCACAGGCGTTCAACAACGGTGGCGTGGAAAACGCCGCCGGACAGAACGAAGGTTCGTGCAAGACGCTGGGCCTGGCGCTGCTGGAAGGTTTGAGCGATGAAGAAGCCTTGCTGGCGTTCGGCGAACACTACCGTTCCGTGTTGGCCACACCTGAAGGCAGCGATCACGGCAATATCCGTGCGTTGATGGCCCATGGTCTGGCCGGGGTGAAGTTTGCTCAGCAGCCTCTGACCCGCCGCTGATTTAAATTGTAGGAGCAGCCGGTCGACGCTCGACTGCTCGCGATGGACGACAGGGCACCGCGGGGTGTAAGGTTGCCAGTGTTATCGTTGACCACCATCGCGAGCGGGCTCGCTCCTACAAGCCAGCGTTCACAGCGTGCAAAGCACATCCCGACTTTTCAGATTGACCCGGTCACTTTATTTCGTTTGCCCGCTAGCACTGCTCACGGCTTAGATAAAAGGAAGTCTTCCTTCTTCCGAGCCGGTCATCCATGAGCAGCGAAAGCATCAGTCAGTCGATCAACATCGTTCACCCTGTCACGCTCAGCCACGGTAAAAACGCCGAAGTCTGGGACACCGATGGCAAACGCTACATCGACTTCGTCGGCGGCATCGGCGTACTCAATCTCGGCCATTGCCATCCGCGCATCGTCGAAGCCATTCGCGAACAAGCCACCCGCCTGACCCACTACGCGTTCAACGCTGCGCAACATGAACCCTACATCGCCTTGATGGACGGTCTCAGCGCGTTTATCCCGGTGGACTACCCCGTCAGTGGAATGCTCACCAACAGCGGCGCCGAGGCGGCGGAAAACGCCCTGAAGATCGTGCGCGGCGCCACCGGCCGCAGCGCCGTGATCGCCTTCGATGGAGGCTTCCACGGTCGTACGCTGGCCACCCTCAACCTCAACGGCAAAGTCGCGCCGTACAAACAGAAAGTCGGTGTGTTGCCAGGGCCGGTGTACCACCTGCCCTTCCCGAGCAAGGACAACGGCGTCACCTGCGCTGAGGCCCTGAAGGCGATGGAGCGACTGTTCAGCGTCGAAATCGACGTCGAAGACGTTGCGTGTTTCATTGTCGAACCCGTGCAGGGCGAAGGCGGTTTTCTGGCGATGGACGTTGAGTTTGCCCAGGTATTGCGGCGTTTCTGCGACGAGAAAGGCATTGTGCTGATCGCCGATGAAATCCAGTCCGGTTTCGGCCGAACCGGCCAACGCTTTGCGTTCTCGCGACTGGGCATCGAACCCGATCTGATCCTGCTGGGCAAAAGCATCGCGGGTGGCGTGCCGCTGGGTGCGGTGGTCGGGCGTAAATCGCTGCTCGACAACTTGCCCAAGGGCGGGCTGGGTGGCACCTACTCCGGCAATCCCATCGCCTGTGCCGCCGCGCTGGCGACGCTGGATGAAATGACCGATGCCAACCTGAAAGCCTGGGGCTCGCAACAGGAAGAAGCGATCGTCAGCCGCTATGAAGCGTGGTGTGCGAGCAAGCTGTCGCCGTATCTGGGTCGACTGACTGGCGTTGGCGCCATGCGTGGCATCGAAATGATCAAACCTGATGGCACACCGGCAGCCGCGCAACTAACGCAACTGCTGGCCCTGGCGCGGGACGCCGGGTTGCTGCTGATGCCCAGCGGCAAATCACGCCATATCATTCGGCTGCTGGCACCGTTGACCACCGAGGCCGCGGTGCTGGAGGAAGGGTTGGATATTCTCGAAGCGTGCCTGAAGAAACTGGTCTGAACACATTCCCCCCGTAGGATCGAGCCTGCTCGCGATGGACGACAGGGCACCGCGAGGTGTCAGGTTGCCAGCGTCATCGTTGACCACCCTCGCGAGCGCGCTCGCTCCTACAGGAATGAGGTTTTTTCGACGCAATAAAAAAACCGGCCGAAGCCGGTTTTTTCCGATCGCAGAATCAAGCGTTCTGCAGATTATCCAGGTAACGCTCGGCATCGAGTGCCGCCATGCAACCGGCGCCGGCCGAGGTGATGGCCTGACGGTATACGTGGTCAGCCACGTCACCGGCCGCGAAGATACCTTCGATGTTGGTCGCCGTGGCATTGCCATCACGGCCGCCCTGCACAACCAGGTAGCCATCTTTCAACGTCAGCTGACCTTCGAACAGCGAAGTGTTCGGGGTGTGGCCGATGGCGATGAACACGCCGTCGACTTTCACTTCGTCAAAGCTGCCGTCGTTGTTCTTCAGACGCGCGCCAGTCACGCCCATGTTGTCGCCCAGGACTTCGTCCAGGGTGGCGTTCAGTTTCAGGATGATCTTGCCTTCGGCCACGCGGGCGTTGAGCTTGTCGATCAGGATTTTCTCGGCGCGGAAGGTTTCGCGACGGTGAATCAAGGTCACGGTGCTGGCGATGTTGGCCAGGTACAGCGCCTCTTCCACCGCCGTGTTACCGCCGCCCACCACAGCCACTGGCTTGTTGCGGTAGAAGAAGCCGTCGCAGGTCGCGCAGGCCGAAACGCCTTTGCCCATGAACGTTTCTTCCGACGGCAGGCCCAGGTAGCGCGCGCTCGCACCGGTGGCGATGATCAGCGCATCGCAGGTGTAGGTCGCGCTGTCGCCGGTCAGGGTGTAAGGCTTGGCAGCGAAGTCCACGGCATTGATGTGATCGAAAACGATCTCGGTTTCAAAGCGCTCGGCGTGCTCTTTCATACGTTCCATCAGCGCCGGGCCGGTCAGGCCGTGGACGTCGCCCGGCCAGTTGTCGACTTCGGTGGTGGTGGTCAGTTGACCGCCAGCCTGCATGCCGGTGATCAGCAGTGGCTTGAGGTTGGCACGGGCGGCATAGACCGCGGCACTGTAACCGGCAGGGCCGGAACCGAGAATAATCACTCGCGAATGACGGACTTCAGACATGACCTGCTCCTGTTGACCGGCCCGGAACACCTGGCGCGGATCGCCGGTTTGCCGGCGGGAATAAAAAAGGACCATTGAAAGCACTTGGGGAAGGCTTGAACTCGACAGTCCTGTAAAAAGAATGGGTGCAGCGTATCGAGGGGGCGAAGATTAAGGAAATACGGTTTAACAATCCAGCTCATAGGTGGTCTCTATCCCGGAAGCGTGATTATCAGGACGCCTTTGTTACAGTTAATGTCGATGCCGCTACCGCGCTTTCACCCGTCAGGCAAAGCCGGTAAGGTCGGCGCGTTTTCCCTCTGCTCGGAGCACGTTATGCCCGCCCCTGTTCTGTCCGGCCCGCAATACCTGCGCGAAGGCCTGAAACTGGTTCTCAGCCCCAGCCTGCGTCTTTTTGTATTGCTTCCACTTGTCATCAATCTGGTGCTGTTCGTCGGATTGATCTATCTGGCTGGTCACCAGTTCAGCCTATGGGTCGACACACTGATGCCTTCCCTGCCCGACTGGCTGAGCTTCCTCAGTTATGTCCTGTGGCCACTGTTCGTCGTACTGGTGCTGTTGATGGTGTTCTTCACCTTCACCATGCTCGCCAACGTCATCGCCGCACCGTTCAATGGCTTCCTGGCGGAAAAAGTCGAAGTGGTGGTGCGCGGCACCGACGACTTCCCGACCTTCAGCTGGGGCGAGCTGATCGCCATGATCCCCCGCACCCTGGGCCGGGAAATGCGCAAGCTCGGTTACTTCCTGCCCCGGGCGATCGGCCTGTTCATTCTTTCGTTCATCCCGGTGGTGAACATCATCGCCGCGCCGTTGTGGCTGCTGTTCGGGGTCTGGATGATGGCGATCCAGTACATCGACTACCCGGCGGACAACCACAAGCTGGGCTGGAACGAGATGCTCGCCTGGCTGCGGCAGAAACGCTGGCAGAGCATGAGTTTCGGCGGCATTGTTTATCTGGCGCTGCTGATTCCGGTGGTCAACATCCTAATGATGCCGGCCGCGGTGGCCGGGGCTACCTTGTTCTGGGTGCGTGAGCGCGGTGCGGAGAACCTGGTGACCCAACGCTGATACGGTCACAAATCCATCACGCAAACGCCATAACGCCGACATGGCCTCAGCCGACACTGAGGTCATGACGACAGCTCTGCATATCACCCTGATCACCGAAACCTTCCCTCCCGAAATCAACGGCGTGGCCAATACCCTTGGTCGCTTGTGCGACGGATTGCGCGCGCGCGGGCATCAGGTGGAGTTGATTCGGCCGCGCCAAGGCTGCGATCAGCAGCTGAGCAGCGACGATGAGTTAATGCTGTGCCGGGGCTGGCCGCTGCCGGGCTATCCCGGTTTGCAATGGGGTCAGTCGTCAATGCACAAGCTGTTGCGCCGCTGGAAGCGCCATCGCCCGGATGTACTGTACATCGCCACCGAAGGCCCATTGGGGTTGTCGGCACTGCGAGCGGCGCGGCGCCTGGGGATATCGGTGGTCAGCGGCTTTCACACCAATTTCCAGCAGTACTCCCACCAATATGGGCTCGGCTTGTTGACGCGGCTGCTGACCCACTACCTGCGCTGGTTCCACAATCGTTCGACCATGACCCTGGTGCCCAGCGTCAGTCAGCGAATGGAGCTGGAACGGCGTCACTTCGAGCGCCTGGCGTTGCTTTCCCGAGGGGTCGACAGTCAATTGTTTCACCCCTCCAAACGCTTGAACGCCCTGCGCGAGCAATGGGGATTGACCGAAGAAGACATCGCGGTCATTCATGTCGGTCGCCTGGCCCAGGAAAAAAACCTGGGATTGCTCAAGCGCACCTTCCACACCCTCAAGGCCAGTTATCCACAGCGCACCCTGAAGCTGATCGTGGTCGGCGACGGTCCGCAGCGCCAGGAACTGCAAAACGAATTGCCCGAGGCGATTTTCTGCGGCACTCAGCGCGGTGAAGCGCTGGCCTGTCACTATGCGTCGGGGGATGTATTTCTGTTTCCGAGCCTGACCGAAACCTTTGGCAATGTAGTGCTTGAGGCGCTGGCCTCGGGGCTGGGGGTCGTGGCCTACGATCAGGCAGCGGCAGCCCAGCATATTCGCCATGGCTACAACGGCGTACTGGCGATGCCGGGGGATGAAGAAGCGTTCTGCGATGCGGCGGCGTGGCTACTGGAAGAGCGGGAAACCTTGCGCTGCGTTCGGCTCAACGCACGCCAGCATGCCAGTCGCCAGGGCTGGGCGTCGATTATCGAGCAGTTCGAGGGGCAGTTGCGGGGGGCTTGCGTGGGGGAACAGGTGGTGTCGAACGCGTCGATAGTCCCTTGAACACTTACTGACTTTGAGGCCCCCATCGCGGGCTTGCCCGCGATGGGACCGGTACAGACGCCTTTAACTCAACGTCATCAATGCTTCGCGACTGAACGGCAGGATGTCCTGCTCACGACCTTCGCGCACCTTCTGCGCCCAGTCCGGATCGACCAACAGCGCACGACCCACCGCGACCAGGTCGAACTCGTCGTTGTTCAAGCGCTCCAGCAGTTTTTCAAGACTGGCCGGTTGCGCGACCTTGTCGGTGTTGACCATGAACTGCAGGAACTCGCCATCCAGACCGACGCTACCGACGGTGATGGTTGGCTTGCCAGTGAGTTTGCGGGTCCAGCCCGCCAGGTTCAGTTCGGAGCCGTCGAACTCCGGCTCCCAGAAACGGCGTGTCGAGCAGTGGAAAATATCCACGCCGGCGTCGGACAACGGCTGGAGAAATTCGCCCAAGGCTTGCGGGGTTTGTACCAGACGGGCGGTGTAATCCTGCTGCTTCCACTGCGAGAAACGGAAGATGATCGGGAAACCTTCGCCGACCGCCGCCCGTACCGCCTGGATCAATTCGATGGCGAAGTGCGAACGGTTGGCCAGGCTGCCGCCGTATTCGTCGGTACGCTGGTTGCTGCCTTCCCAGAAGAACTGGTCGATGAGGTAGCCGTGGGCACCATGGATCTCCACGCCGTCCATGCCGATGCTCTGGGCATCCCTGGCGGCCTGGGCGAACGCGGCGATCACGTCCTGAATATCTTGTTTAGTCATGCCGTGAACCACGACCTGACCGTCCTTCACTTTTTCCGACGGACCGTAACCCGGCACGCTGGCGTCCGGCTCGGTGCCGATGCGACGCACGCTGCCCACATGCCACAGTTGCGGAACGATCTTGCCGCCTTCGGCGTGGACGGCGTCGACGACTTTCTTCCAGCCTGCCAGGGCGGCTTCGCCATAGAAGTGCGGGACGTTCGGGTAGCCATTGGATGCCTTGTGACCGACGGTGGTGCCTTCAGTGATGATCAGGCCAACGCCAGCGGCAGCACGACGACGGTAGTACTCGATCACTTTGGAATTGGGTACGCCACCCGGGGAAAACGAACGGGTCATCGGCGCCATGACGACGCGGGTCGGCAGTTCGAGGTTGCCAAGGTGGAACGGTTTGAACAGGGCTTGGACGGGCATGGGGACGCTCCACGAAGGATTACTTTATGACGGCGATAATATGGAGTGTCCAACGCCGTGAACAGCACTATTGATTTGGGTGATTAAGGAGAAAAAGTTATGAATAACCCTGTAGGAGCGAGCCGGGTCGCGATGGACTTGAGAACGCCGCGGGGTGTCAGGTTTCCCGCGTCATCGTTCACGACTATCGCGAGCAAGGCTCGCTCCTACAGGTGGGGAGATCAGCTCAGGGCTTTTTCAATCGCCTGAATGACGCTCGGATCGTCCGGCGACGTACGTGGCGAGAACCGCGCCAGTACACGCCCGTCTTTGCCCAGGAGGAACTTTTCGAAGTTCCAGGTGATGTCACCCGGGAATTCCGCACCCTCGCCCGCCAACAGTTTGTACAGCTGATGACGTTCATGCCCGTTGACTTCCAGTTTGCTGGACAACGGAAAAGTCACGCCATAGTTGAGGCTGCAAAACTCCTGGATTTCTTGCTCGGTGCCTGGCTCCTGTCCGGCAAACTGGTTGCACGGCAAGCCCAACACGCTGAAGCCTTTGGCCTTGTATTGCTGGTAGAGATTCTCCAGCGCCGCGTACTGTGGGGTCAGGCCACATTTGGAAGCAACGTTGACCACCAGCACCACGTGCCCCTTGAAAGGCGCCAAAGGCAGCTCCTTGCCATTCAGGGCTGTCAAATTAAGGTCGTGAAAAGCACTCATGACGAACTCCAGATTTTCGTGTTCTTCTCGAAACAGCCACTTATCGGTGTCGCCTCGGACAGCCGCAGACTAAAAAGGCGCCCTCGGGGCGCCTCTCCAGTAATCGAAAGCTTAGCGCAGAAAATCAGTGGTGATGACCACCTTCGCCATGGACGTGACCATGAGCGATTTCTTCCTGGCTGGCATCACGGATATTGATGATCTTGACCTGGAAATTCAGGCGCTGACCGGCCAACGGGTGGTTGCCGTCGACAGTCACGTCGTCGCCGTCCAGATCGCGGATGGTCACGATCTGCATCTGGCCGTCCGGAGCGGAAGCGTGGAACTGCATGCCCACTTCCAGCTCATCAACGCCTTCGAACATGCTGCGGCTCAGTGTGCTGACCAGTTCGGCAGCGTACTCGCCATAGGCATCTTCAGGTTCAACGGCTACGGTCAGCTCGTCGCCGACTGCTTTGCCTTCCAGTGCCTTTTCCAGGCCCGGAATGATGTTACCTGCGCCTTGCAGGTAGACCAGCGGCGCGCCGCCGGCTGAGCTGTCGATGACCTCACCAGCGTCGTTGGTCAGGGTATAGTCGATGGAGACAGCCTTATTGGCGGCAATCAGCATGGGGCGAGACCTTTTGCATAAGAATAATGAAAGACCCAGTTTAGCGAAGCAATCGTCCGAAAGCGAACACAACCCGGACAGACGGATTGCGACGATCACCGGCTTTCATCAAGACGAGGACGGACACTGGGTCGCCGAGCTTTCCTGCGGCCACACACAGCACCTGCGACACCAGCCGCCCTGGCAGTCCCGCGCCTGGGTCACGGACCCTGCACAGCGCCATGAAAAAATAGGCCAGCCCTTCGATTGCGGTTGGTGCGCACAAGGCTCGGTTAGCGATAACCTTGGCGACTGAATTTCGGTAGATCGTCAGATATAGATGATCACCACTGCCATGCACCTCCAGAGAATCCGCATGCAAACTTTTTTTATCGCACCCACCGATTTTGGTGTGGGTCTGACCTCCATCAGCCTCGGGCTGGTCCGTACACTTGAGCGTGCCGGCCTCAAGGTCGGCTTTTTCAAACCGATCGCCCAGCCGCATCCGGGTGACACCGGGCCTGAGCGCTCCACCGAACTGATCGCCCGCACCCACGGCCTGAAACCTCCACAGCCACTGGGCCTGGCCCATGTCGAGCGCATGCTCGGCGACGGTCAGCTGGACGAACTGCTCGAAGAAATCATCACGCTTTATCAACAGGCGGCCATCGGCAAGGACGTGCTGATCGTCGAAGGCATGGTCCCGACCCGCAGCGCCAGCTATGCCGCACGGGTCAATCTGCACCTGGCCAAAAGCCTCGACGCCGAGGTGATCCTGGTGTCGGCGCCGGAAAACGAAGTGCTGACCGAACTGTCCGGTCGCGTCGAGTTGCAGGCGCAATTGTTTGGCGGCCCGAAAGACCCGAAAGTCCTCGGCGTGATCCTCAACAAGGTGAAGACCGACGAAAGCATGGAGGCCTTCGCCGCACGCCTTAAGGAGCATTCGCCGCTGTTGCGCAGTGGTGACTTCCGCCTGCTGGGCTGCATTCCGTTTCAGCCGGAACTCAACGCCCCGCGCACCCGCGACGTCGCCGACCTGATGGGCGCACAAGTGCTCAACGCCGGCGACTACGAAACCCGGCGCATGTCCAAAATCATCATCTGCGCGCGCACCATGCGTAACACCGTAGAGCTGCTCAAACCGGGCGTGCTGGTGGTGACCCCCGGCGACCGCGACGACATCATCCTCGCCGTGAGCCTCGCCGCCATGAATGGCGTACCGCTGGCCGGCCTGCTGCTGACCAGCGACACCCTGCCCGACCCGCGCATCATGGACCTCTGCCGTGGCGCCTTGCAGGCCGGTTTGCCGGTGTTGTCAGTGAGCACCGGCTCCTATGACACCGCCAACCAGTTGAACGGCCTGAACAAGGAAATTCCGATCGACGACCGCGAACGCGCGGAAATCATCACCGATTTCGTCGCCAGCCACCTCGACGCCAACTGGCTGCACCAGCGTTGTGGCACGCCACGGGAAATGCGCCTGTCGCCAGCCGTATTCCGCTATCAGTTGATTCAACGTGCGCAGAACGCCAACAAGCGCATCGTCCTGCCCGAAGGCAGCGAGCCGCTGACCGTGCAGGCCGCAGCGATCTGTCAGGCCCGCGGCATTGCCCGTTGCGTGTTGCTGGCCAAACCGGCAGACGTTGAAGCCGTTGCGCGCGCCCAAGGCATCGAGCTGCCACCGGGGCTGGAAATCCTCGACCCGGACCTGATTCGCGAGCGCTACGTCGAACCGATGGTTGCCCTGCGCAAAAGCAAAAGCCTCAACGCGCCCATGGCCGAGCAACAACTGGAAGACACCGTGGTGATCGGCACCATGATGCTGGCGCTGGATGAGGTCGACGGCCTCGTGTCGGGCGTTATCCACTCCACCGCCAACACCATTCGCCCGGCCCTGCAACTGATCAAAACGGCGCCGGGCTGCACGTTGGTCTCGTCGGTGTTCTTCATGCTGTTTCCGGAAGAGGTGCTGGTCTATGGCGACTGCGTGATGAACCCGCACCCGAGCGCCAGCGAACTGGCCGAGATCGCCCTGCAAAGCGCTGATTCCGCGGCAGCGTTCGGCATCACGCCACGCGTGGCGATGATCAGTTACTCCAGCGGTGAATCGGCCAGCGGCGAAGAAGTCGAGAAGGTTCGCGAGGCTACGCTGCTTGCCCATGAGCAACAGAACTCGCTGTTGATCGACGGCCCGTTGCAATACGATGCCGCCGCCAACGAAACCGTGGCCCGGCAACTGGCACCGAACAGTCAGGTGGCAGGTCGCGCCACGGTGTTCGTGTTCCCCGACCTGAATACCGGCAACACCACTCACAAAGCCGTGCAGCGCAGCGCCGACTGCGTCAGCCTCGGCCCGATGCTGCAAGGCCTGCGCAAACCGGTGAATGACTTGCCGCGCGGTGCGCAAGTCGATGACATCGTCTACACCATCGCGTTGACCGCAATCCAGGCAGCCAACCGACCTATGGACGTTTAAATGCTGGTTTTTCTACCTGCCGCCGTGCGCGGTGTCATTGCTTCGTTGCTATTGGCACTCAATACAATCCTGCTGTGCTCATTCCTGTTCTGCGTGGCGCTGATCAAGGTACTGCCGTTCGCCTTCACCCAGCGCATTGCCGGATGGTTGATGAGCCATACCCACGAAGCGTGGATCAGTATCAATAAAGGCTGGATGAACCTGGTCCGTCGCACCCGTTGGCACATCAGCGGCCTGCAAGGCCTGGACTACCAGCATTCGTACCTGATCACCAGCAATCACCAGAGCTGGGTCGACATCCTGGTGCTGCAATACGTGCTCAACCGCCGCATCCAGCCACTGAAGTTCTTTCTCAAGCAAGAACTGATCTGGGTCCCGGTGATCGGCCTGGCGTGGTGGGCGCTGGGCTTCCCGTTTATGAAGCGCTACTCCAAGGCCTATCTGGAGAAGCATCCGGAAAAGAAAGGCAAAGACCTGGAAACCACCCGCAAGACCTGCGCAAAGTTCCGCAATAATCCGGTGGGGATTTTCAACTTCGTCGAAGGCACGCGCTTCACCGAAGGCAAGCATGCCCAGCAGCAATCACCCTTTGAATACCTGCTCAAACCCAAGGCCGGCGGCATTGCCTTTGTGCTGGATGCCATGGGCGAGCAGTTGGAGTCCATCGTCAACGTGACCATCCACTACCCCGCCGGGCGTCCCGGTTTTTGGGATTTGCTGTGCGGGAATATTGCGGATGTGGTGGTGCACTTTGAAGAGCTGAAAATTCCGCCCCAGTTCATCGGCAAGAACTACGACCAGGACGGCGAGTACCGCCTGCAGTTTCAGGGCTGGATCAATCAGCTGTGGCAGGACAAGGATGCGTTGCTGGGGCAGATGCATCGACAGTATCCCGCGAAGTAAAAAGGCGTCTGTTCCGACCTCATCGCTGGCAAGCCAGCTCCCACAATGATTTTCAGTGGATACAGTTGTTGTGTACGACCGAGAAACCTGTGGGAGCTGGCTTGCCAGCGAAGGCGATATTGAGAACACAAAAAAAACCGCCGATGATCACTCATCGGCGGTTTTTTTATTTGCAGCTAACGCTTAGATCGCGCCACGCTTGCGCAGCAGATCCAGCACTTGCTTGACGCTTTCTTCCAGCGACAACGATTGGGTGTCGATCACCAGATCGGCATCCAGCGGTACGTCATACGGGAAGGACTCGCCCGGGATGTTATCGCCGGCCGCCGCGTACAGGCCTTGTGGATCGCGTTCGGCACAGACCGCTGGCGAAGCCTGGACGTAAACCGTCAGCAGACGCTCTTTGCCGATCAGTTCCTTGGCCTGTTCACGACCTTCGGAGCTCGGCGCAACGAAGGCCGCCAGGGTCAGCAAACCGGCTTCGTTGAACTGACGCGCCACGTGCGCGGCACGACGCCAGTTCTCGGTACGCCCGGCGCGATCCTGTGGCAGACCCTTGTTCAGGTCGTGACGCAGGTTCTGGCCATCGAGCACATACACCGCACGGCCCATGTCGAACAGCTTGCGCTCCACGGCATAAGCCAGGGTGCTCTTGCCTGCGCCCGACAAGCCGCTGAACAACACGGTGGCCGGTTGCTGGCCGAAGCGCTGGGCGCGTTCTTCGGTGGCGACGTGGGCCAGTTTGCCGTGGTGCGTGGCGCTGCCGTGTACCAGAGGCTGGGCGACGATCATGCCGGCGCCCACGGTGCCGTTGGTCAGGCGGTCGATGATGATGAACGCGCCGGTGGTGCGGTTGCTTTCGTAACCGTCGAGGGCAATCGGCGCATCGAGCGCGATCTTGACCTTACCGATTTCGTTCAGCTGCAATGCGCTGGCCGGGCCTTCTTCGAGGGTGTTCACGTCGACCTTGTTGACGATGCTGGCAATGGAGCCCGGCACGTAACTGGTGGCGCGCTTGATGTCGTATTTCTTGCCCGGCAGCATCGGCTCTTCAGCCATCCACACCAGCATTGCTTCGAAGCTGTCGGTGACGGGCGGCACGTTGTCGGCGTGGACCAACAGGTCGCCGCGGGAGATGTCGATTTCGTCTTCCATGGTCAGCGTCACCGCTTGACCGGGACCTGCATGCTCCAGCTCGCCTTCGAAAGTGACGATCGATTTCACGCGGCTGCTCTTGCCCGACGGCAGGACCACGACTTCGTCGCCTTTCTTGACGATGCCGCTGGCCAGGGTGCCGGCGAAACCACGGAAGTTCAGGTTCGGACGGTTGACGTACTGCACCGGGAAACGCAGGTCGGTGAAGTTGCGGTCGCCCGCCACTTCCACGGTCTCGAGAATTTCCATCAGCGACTGGCCGGTGTACCACGGCGAGCGCTCGGACTTGTTCACCACGTTGTCGCCCTTGAGGGCAGACATCGGCACGAAGTGCATGCTCGTAGGCTTCATCTTCAAGCCTTCGGCGAACTTCAGGTAGTCGGCCTTGATCGACTCGAACACGCCCTGATCGAAGTCCTTGAGGTCCATCTTGTTGATGGCGACGACGATGTGCTTGATGCCCAACAGCGAGGCAATGAAGCTGTGGCGACGGGTCTGGGTCTGCACGCCGTAACGGGCGTCGACCAGGATGATCGCCAGGTCACAGGTGGATGCACCGGTGGCCATGTTGCGGGTGTACTGCTCATGGCCAGGGGTGTCGGCGATGATGAACTTGCGCTTGGCGGTGGAGAAATAGCGGTACGCGACATCGATGGTGATGCCTTGTTCACGCTCGGCCTGCAGGCCGTCGACCAGCAACGCCAGGTCGATGTCCTCGCCGGTGGTGCCGACTTTTTTCGAGTCGCGGGTAATGGCTTCCAGGTGATCTTCGTAGATCATCTTGGAGTCGTGCAGCAGACGCCCGATCAGGGTGCTCTTGCCGTCGTCGACGTTACCGCAGGTCAGGAAGCGCAGCAGCTCTTTACGTTCGTGCTGGCCCAGGTAGGCGAGGATGTCCTCGCTGATCAAATCAGATTGATGCGACATGACAGCCCCTTAGAAATAACCTTGACGTTTCTTGTCTTCCATCGAGCCGGCGCCATCGTGGTCGATGACACGGCCCTGGCGCTCGGAAGTTCGCGTCAGGAGCATTTCCTGAATGATGTCCGTGAGGCTTTCGGCCTCGGACTCCACCGCGCCCGTCAACGGGTAGCAGCCAAGGGTACGGAAACGCACTTTCTTTTTGACGATGCGCGCTTTGTCTTCATCGCTCAGGTGTTCGAGGATGCGCTCGTCGTCGATCATGATCAGCGTGCCGTTCTTCTCGATGACTTCACGCTCGGCGGCGAAGTACAGCGGGACGATCGGGATGCCTTCAAGGTAGATGTACTGCCAGATGTCCAGTTCGGTCCAGTTCGACAACGGGAACACACGAATGGATTCGCCCTTGTTGACCTTGCCGTTGTAGACGTTCCAGAGCTCCGGGCGCTGGTTTTTCGGATCCCAGCGGTGCTTGCTGTCGCGGAACGAGTACACGCGCTCCTTGGCGCGGGATTTCTCTTCATCGCGACGGGCACCACCGAAAGCGGCGTCGAAACCATATTTGTCCAATGCCTGCTTCAGGCCTTCGGTCTTCATGATGTCGGTGTGCTTGGCACTGCCGTGGGTAAACGGGTTGATGCCTTGCGCCACGCCGTCCGGGTTCACATGGGTGATCAGGTCCAGGCCCAGCTCGGCGACCATCTTGTCGCGGAACTTGTACATCTCCTGGAATTTCCACCGGGTGTCGACATGCATCACCGGAAACGGCAGCTTGCCAGGGAAAAACGCCTTGCGTGCCAGGTGCAGCATCACGGCGGAGTCTTTACCGATGGAGTACAGCATCACCGGGTTATCGAACTCGGCGGCCACCTCGCGGATGATGTGGATGCTTTCCGCCTCCAGCTGTTTCAGATGCGTCAGTTTGTCGACCATGGCTACTCACGAAAGCTTTCTTATGAACGGCCAGCGGGCCGTGTTCGAGCGGGGAATCCTAGCACAGCGCCCACTTCTAATCAGGACGCCAACTAGAACGAAAGAGCATATGAATATGCCCCCTCGTTTGGGCAGAACGCACCGCCCCCCCTGTAGGAGCGAGCCTGCTCGCGATGAACCCGAGAACGCCGCGGGGTGTCAGGCCCCCAGCGTTATCGTTGACGAACATCGCGAGCAGGCTCGCTCCTACAGGGATTGCGTTTTTTCAGATGGGGTTCGGGCAATCGATGAAGATGTGCTCCAGCGCAAATCTGCGCGCCAGATAGTCACCCAGTGCCTGAACGCCATAACGCTCGGTGGCGTGGTGGCCGGCGGCGATGAAGCTGATGTCGTTTTCCCGCGCGCTGTGGAACGTCTGTTCGGAGGCCTCGCCGCTCAGGTACAGATCGACACCCGCCAGAATGGCCTGATCGATGTAGCCCTGACCGCCCCCCGTGCACCAACCGACCCGACGAATCATCTCGCTGCCCTCGACCAGCAATGGCTCGCGGCCCATGACTTCCTGGACCCGGCGGGCAAAATCCCGAGGCATCATCGGCTCACTCAACGAACCGACCAGACCGACAATCTTCAGGTTGTCCGGGTCCAGCGGGCCTTCGACGGTGATGTCGAGCTGCCGGGCCAACTGCACGTTGTTACCGACATCCGGGTGCAGATCCAGCGGCAGGTGATAGGACAGCAGGCTGATATCGTGCTTGAGCAATGTCTTCAGGCGACGCTGCTTCATGCCGGTGATGCACGGGTTTTCGCCCTTCCAGAAATAGCCATGGTGCACCAGCACCAGGTCGGCGTTGGCTTCCACGGCGGCATCGAGCAACGCCTGGCTGGCGGTGACACCACTGACAATGCGCATCACTTGCGGCCGGCCTTCGACCTGCAGGCCGTTGGGGCAGTAATCGGCAATTTTCGAACTGCTGAGGTAACGGTCGGCTTCTTCGACCAGGGTGCTCAAGGCGACGGCCATGAAAGACTCCTAAATATCCCGTTCAGAGGCACGCGCGGCCTCGTATAATGCGCGACATTATGGGCGGTCCGATACCGCCTGCAACCCTCTCAGGACGTGCTTAATGCTCAAGGCGCTGCGTTTTTCCGGCTGGCCGCTACTGGCCGGCGTGCTTATCGCTCTGTTGATAATCCAGCGTTACCCGCAGTGGGTCGGGCTGCCAAGCCTCGACGTCAATCTGCAGCAAGCCCCGCAGACCACCAGCATGCAGCAAGGTCCGGTGTCCTATGCTGACGCAGTGACCACGGCCGCGCCATCCGTGGTGAACCTGTACACCACCAAAGTCATCAACAAACCCAGCCACCCGTTGTTCGAAGATCCGCAGTTCCGCCGTTTCTTCGGCGACAACTCGCCCAAGCAGAAACGCATGGAGTCGAGCCTCGGTTCGGGCGTGATCATGAGCCCGGAAGGCTACATCCTGACCAACAACCACGTGACCAGCGGTGCCGACCAGATAGTGGTCGCGCTCAAGGACGGGCGCGAAACCCTGGCCCGGGTGATCGGCAGCGACCCGGAGACCGACCTCGCGGTGCTGAAGATCGATTTGAAGAACTTGCCGGCGATCACTGTCGGCCGTTCCGACAACATCCGTATTGGCGATGTGGCCCTGGCCATCGGCAACCCGTTTGGTGTCGGCCAGACCGTGACCATGGGCATCATCAGTGCGACCGGGCGTAACCAGTTGGGCCTGAACAACTACGAAGACTTCATCCAGACCGACGCCGCGATCAACCCTGGCAACTCCGGCGGAGCGCTGATCGACGCCAACGGCAACCTGACCGGCATCAACACGGCGATTTTTTCCAAGTCCGGTGGCTCCCAGGGCATCGGCTTCGCGATCCCGATCAAACTGGCAATGGAAGTGATGAAGTCGATCATCGAGCACGGCCAAGTGATTCGCGGCTGGCTGGGTATTGAAGTGCAGCCATTGACCCAGGAGCTGGCGGAGTCCTTCGGTCTTTCTGGACGCCCGGGCATCGTCGTCGCCGGGATTTTCCGCGACGGCCCGGCGCAGAAGGCCGGCCTGCAATTGGGCGATGTGATCCTCAGCATCGACGGCGAACCGGCCGGTGATGGCCGTCGCTCGATGAATCAGGTCGCGCGGATCAAACCGACTGACAAGGTCACTGTTCAAGTGATGCGCAACGGCAAGGAGCTCAAGCTCACCGCGGAAATCGGCTTGCGTCCACCGCCGGCTCCGGTGAAGGAAAAAGAAGAAAACTAAACCTGGCCCGAGCATTTCGGGCCATTAGCAGACATTCTCATTAGACATGTTATATTGTTTCAATTATGGCAATTGGAACAACATAACATGTCGTCTCGAACAAAGGCCTCCGTGGCAAGCCTTGCCCTCGGGCTGCTGGGGAATCCGGTCTTAGCCGAAGAACCGCAAACCCTCGAACTGGACGCGATCAGCGTCACTTCAGATTACGAATCCGCCACCGGCCCGGTCGATGGCTACCGCGCCACCCGCTCTTCCAGCGCAACCAAAACCGACACCGCCATTCGCGACATCCCGCAATCGATCAGCGTGATTCCCGTCAGTGTGCTCAACGACTTGGGCAGCATCAGCGTCGAGCGTGCACTGGACTTCGCGGGCGGCGTGTCGAAACAGAACAACTTCGGCGGCCTGACGCTCTACGAATACAGCGTGCGCGGCTTCACCACCTCGGAATTCTACAAGGACGGATTCAGCGCCAATCGCGGCTACCCGAGCACGCCGGACGTGGTGAGTATCGAACGCATCGAAGTGCTCAAAGGCCCTGCTGCCAGTCTTTACGGTCGAGGCGATCCGGGCGGTACGGTGAATATCGTCACCAAAAAGCCCCGGCCCGAAGCCTTCGCCACCCTGCACACCAGCGCTGGCAGTTGGGATCGCTACCGCACCGCGCTGGACGTCAACACCCCATTGGATGAGGACGGCAACGTGTTGTCGCGGGTAAACCTGGCCATCGAGGACGGCCAGAGCTTTCGCGATCACGTTGACCGTGAGCGGGTGTTCGTCGCGCCCGCCTTCAGTTGGCAACTCAATCCCGACACGACGCTGCTGGTTGAAAGCGAGTTCGTGCGCCACCGCTCCACGTTCGACCGCGGCATCGTCGCGCCGAACAACGTGTGGAGCGGCGTTTCTCGTTCGACCTTCCTCGGCGAACCCAACGATGGCGACATCGACAACCACAACAACCTGCTGCAAGCCGCGCTCGAACATCACCTGAATGACGCCTGGAAACTGCGCCTGGCCAGTCACTACAAGCAAGGCAAACTCTGGGGCTTTGCCTCGGAAGCGCGCGCCTTGAATGCCGATGGCCACACCGTCAACCGTCGCTACCGCGAGCGTGACAACGATTGGCACGACAGCATTACCCAACTCGAACTGCGCGGATTATTCGACACCGGCCCGTGGCAGCACGAACTACTGATCGGCAGTGAATACGAGAACTACCGCAAGAACGAGCGCGTGACGACCATCGCCGGCAGCCCCTACGCCGTCGATATTGACCAACCGGTCTATGGCCAGCCGAAACCAGGCGGCGCACGTTCCGGCACTGACTTCTTCGAACACGTCGAAAGCCGAGCCCTGAACCTGCAGGATCAGATCCTCTTCACTGACACGTTGCGAGGCATGCTCGGTGCGCGTCTCGAACGGTTCGAACAAGGCATCGACGATCACACGCGCAACACCACCAACCGCCAGCAACACGACGCCCTTACGCAACGGGCCGGACTGCTGTATCAGCTGACACCCGAAATCGGCTTGTTCGCCAACGCCTCCACTTCGTTCAAACCGAACAATGGCCTGGACGCCGCAGGCAGATCCTTTGATCCGGAAGAAGGTGTTGGCTATGAAATCGGGATCAAGAGCGACCTGTTTGACGACCGTTTGAGCAGCACCCTCGCCGCCTTCCATATCGAAAAGAAAAATGTCCTCGCCCTCGACCCGGGTACCGACACCAGCCGCGCCATGGGCAAGGCCCGCAGCCAGGGATTCGATCTGCAAGTCGCCGGGCAAGTCACCGATGCCGTACGGGTGATCGGCGCCTTCGCTTACATCGATGCTGAAGTCACCGAGGGCGACAAGGTCATTCCAACCGGCAGCCGAATTCTCGGCGTCGCCAAACACAGCGGCAGTCTGTTGGGGGTTTATGCGTTTCAGGACGGTCGCTTGCGCGGATCGGATCTCGGTGCGGCCTTCACCTATGTCGGTGACCGCTCGGGCGAAGCCGGCAGCGACTTCCAATTGCCGGCTTATCACACGGTCGACCTGCTGGCCCATTACAAGGCCAGCGACAACGTCACTGTGGGCCTGAACCTCAACAACGTTTTCGACGAGAAATACTTCGAGCGTTCCTACAGCAACTACTGGGTCAACCCCGGCGAGCCGCGCAATTTCACCGTCAGCCTGACACTCACTCTATAAAAGGACGCCCCCATGCCCTCTCTCAAATCCCTGGCCCTGCTCAGTCTATTGTTCACCCATGAGGTTTCGGCCCATGGTCTCTGGACCGAACAACGTCGCGGTAACATCGAAGTGATTTACGGCCACGGCGCCGAGGACAATGCCTTCAAGGCGCAGAAAATCAGCGGCGCCTGGGCTTATGACATCAGCGGAAAAATGATTCCGGTGACCGTCCAGCGCCTGCCTGATCACGCGCGCCTGCAACCGCTGAAACCGCCCGCGGTGATCGCCGTGGCACTGGACAATGGCATGTGGTCGCAGACCACCGACAAGAAATGGGTCAACGAGGGGCGCAGCAAAGTACCGGGCGCGATCGAGTCGACACAGACGTTCAAGTACAGCCTGGCGATTTATCAGCCGGCCGCCAGGTTGCCCAGGCTTGATCAACTGAAGTTGCTGATTCTGCCGGAGGTCGATCCGCTGACCGTGGGGCCGGGCAATTCGCTGCCGGTGCGTGTGCTACTGGATGGCAAACCGGCGGCCGGGGTGAAGTTGGTGGGTGACTATCGCAATGCGCCGAACACCTTGAGCACCGAAACCGACGCGGACGGCCGGGCGCAAGTGCTGGTGCGCAATGAAGGGCTGAATGTGATTTCGGCTCAGGTGGAAGTGCCGGTGAAGGACAGCGCTGACGTGAGCAGTCGTGGTTTGTTCAGTTCGCTGACATTCCTGGGCGAACCGCATCACGAGTAAGTCAAAACAACACTAAACACTGTGGGAGCGAGCTCGCTCCCACAGAATCCGGGATGGTTTACAGATCGCCCAAACCGTCGATCAACGCCTGGTTCTGCTCAGGCGTACCGATGGAAATCCGCAGGAACTGCGCAATCCGCTCCTGTTTGAAGTGCCGGACGATCACGCCTTGCTCACGCAACTTCGCCGCCAGCCCCGCTGCATCGTGCTGCGGGTGACGGGCGAAAATGAAGTTCGCTGCCGACGGCAATACTTCGAAACCCTTCGCCTGCAGCTGTGCAATCAACTGCTCGCGACTCTCGATGACCAACCGGCAAGTCATGTCGAAGTACTCACGATCTTCAAACGCGGCCGCCGCACCGACATTCGCCATCCGATCCAGTGGATAGGAGTTGAAGCTGTTCTTGATTCGCTCCAGCGCCTCGATGAGGTCAGGATGCCCCACCGCCAAACCTACCCGCAGACCCGCCAGGGAACGGGACTTGGACAGCGTCTGAGTCACCAGCAGGTTCGGATAACGGTCCACCAGACTGATCGCGGTTTCTCCGCCGAAGTCGATGTAAGCCTCATCCACCACGACCACCGAATCCGGGCTGGCCTTGAGGATTTGCTCGATGGCGTCGAGGGCCAGCAGGCAACCGGTTGGCGCATTCGGGTTGGGGAAAATGATCCCGCCATTCGGCTTGGCGTAGTCCGCCGGGTCGATCCGGAAGTGCTCGTCCAGCGGCACCGCATCAAACCGGATGCCGTACAGACCGCAGTAGACCGGATAGAAGCTGTAGCTGATATCCGGGAACAGCAGCGGCTGATCGTGCTGCAACAGGCCGTGGAAAATGTGCGCCAGGACTTCATCGGACCCGTTGCCGAGGAACACCTGATTGCGCTGCACGCCGTAATACCCGGCGACCGCATTCTTGAGCAGATCGCTGTTCGGATCCGGGTACAACCGCAGGTTGTCGTTCAGCTCGGCCTGCATGGCGGCCAGTGCTTTGGGCGATGGGCCATACGGGTTTTCATTGGTGTTGAGCTTCACCAGTTTTGCCAGTTTCGGCTGCTCGCCCGGTACGTAAGGCACCAGATTCTTGACGAACGGGCTCCAGAATTTACTCATGCTCAGTTTCCCTTTTGTTCGTCAACGATACGGTATTCGGCACTGCGGGCGTGGGCGGTCAGCGACTCGCCACGGGCCAGCACGGAAGCGGTTTTGCCCAGTTCGGACGCCCCCTGCTCGGAGCAGAAGATGATCGACGAGCGCTTCTGGAAGTCGTAAACACCCAGCGGCGAGGAGAACCGCGCGGTGCCGGAAGTCGGCAACACGTGGTTGGGGCCCGCGCAATAGTCGCCCAAGGCTTCGGAGGTGTGACGGCCCATGAAGATCGCACCGGCGTGGCGGATCTGCGGCAGCCAGGCTTGCGGATCGGCCACCGACAACTCCAGGTGCTCCGGCGCGATGCGGTTGGCCACTTCAATGGCCTGGGCCATATCGCGAACCTGGATCAGCGCACCACGACCATTGATCGAGGTTTCGATGATTTGCGCGCGCTCCATGGTCGGCATCAGCTTGGCGATGCTGGCGGCCACTTTGTCGAGGAAATCGGCGTCGGGGCTGACCAGGATCGCCTGGGCGTCTTCATCGTGTTCGGCCTGGGAGAACAGGTCCATGGCGATCCAGTCCGGATCGGTCTGACCGTCGCACACCACGAGGATCTCGGACGGGCCGGCGATCATGTCGATACCGACCTGACCAAACACGTGGCGCTTGGCGGTGGCGACATAGATGTTGCCCGGCCCCACCACTTTGTCGACCTTCGGCACGCTTTCGGTGCCGTAGGCCAGCGCGGCGACAGCTTGTGCACCGCCAATGGTGAACACGCGGTCGACGCCGGAGATGCAGGCGGCGGCCAGCACCAGCTCATTGATCTCGCCACGCGGAGTCGGCACCACCATGACCACTTCGGTCACACCGGCAACCTTGGCCGGAATGGCGTTCATCAATACTGACGACGGGTACGACGCCTTGCCGCCCGGCACATACAGGCCGGCGCGGTCCAGCGGCGTGACCTTCTGGCCCAGCACCGTGCCGTCGGCCTCGGTGTAAGTCCAGGAGTCCTGTTTCTGCTTTTCGTGGTAGCTGCGCACGCGGGCCGCAGCTTTTTCCAAGGCTTCGCGCTGCGCTACCGTGATGCGCGTGAGCGCCAGTTCCAGGCGTTCGCGCGGCAGGATCAGGTCGGCCATTGACGCGACATCGAGCCCGTCGAATTGGCGGGTGAATTCCACCAGCGCGGCATCGCCACGCTCGCGCACGGCCTTGATGATGTCCAGCACCCGCTGATTGACCGAGTCGTCAGACACACTTTCCCAGCTCAGCAGATGATCCAGATGATGTGCGAAATCCGGGTCAGCAGCGTTGAGTCGGCGAATTGCAGTCGGTGCGGTCATAGCGAGAGCCTCATAGGATTGGCAAAAACTCAGGCGCCCTAACTTAGCAGTCGTTTCCGCTTGGGCACCTGAGAATTCTGGCTATGAGGCGGATAGACGGGCGCGACTCAAGGTCGCGCAGGTGAATCAGCCGCGGTGTCGAGACTCCACTGCCTTGCGCAGGGTGTCGATCAACGCCTGAATACGGGCGTGTTGCATTTTCATCGAAGCTTTGTTGACGATCAGCCGGGAGCTGATGGCAGCAATGAAGTCCTGTGGCTCCAGACCGTTGGCCCGCAGCGTGTTCCCCGTGTCGACCACGTCGATGATCTTGTCGGCCAGGCCGATCAGCGGCGCCAGCTCCATCGAACCGTAAAGCTTGATGATGTCGACCTGGCGACCCTGTTCGGCGTAGTAACGCTTGGCAACGTTGACGAATTTAGTGGCGATTCGCAGACGGCCCTTGGGCTCGACTGCGCCGACCTTGCCGGCCGTCATCAGTTTGCACTGGGCAATTTGCAGGTCCAGCGGCTCGTACAGGCCCTGGCCGCCGTATTCCATCAGCACGTCTTTACCGGCGACACCCAGGTCGGCGGCGCCATGCTCGACGTAGGTCGGCACATCGGTGGCACGCACGATCAGCAGGCGTACATCTTCCTGGGTCGTGGGGATGATCAGCTTGCGACTCTTGTCCGGATTCTCGGTCGGCACGATGCCTGCTTCAGCCAGAAGCGGCAAGGTGTCATCAAGGATGCGGCCCTTGGACAGTGCGATGGTCAACATGGGAAACGTCAGTCCTTATCAAGGTACTCATGCCCGGTCGCAAACGGCGCCGGGCACACGTCGAGCCGGAATCCGGCTCGACTTCAACAATTCAACGGGCATGTCCTTATGCCCATGCAGCAGGAACTAGCCCGGTACGCGGCGAATCTTGGCGCCGAGCATCTGCAGTTTCTCTTCGATGCACTCGTAACCACGGTCGATGTGGTAGATGCGATCGATCAGGGTATCGCCTTCGGCGATCAGCGCCGAGATGACCAGGCTGGCCGAAGCGCGCAGGTCGGTCGCCATGACTGGCGCGCCCTTGAGCTTTTCGGTGCCGGTTACGATGGCGGTGTTGCCTTCGACCTGGATCTTGGCGCCCATGCGGTGCAGTTCGTAAACGTGCATGAAGCGGTTTTCGAAGATCGTCTCGATCACGGCGCCCGTGCCTTCGGCAATGGCGTTGAGGGAAATGAACTGCGCTTGCATGTCAGTCGGGAACGCCGGATACGGTGCAGTGCGCACGTTGACGGCTTTCGGCCGCTTGCCGTGCATGTTCAGTTCGATCCAGTCTTCGCCGCAGGTGATTTCCGCGCCCGCTTCCCGGAGTTTTTCCAGAACGGCTTCGAGGATGGTCGGATCGGTGTCCTTGACCTTCACGCGACCGCCAGTCACCGCAGCGGCGACCAGATAGGTGCCGGTTTCGATACGGTCGGGCATCACTTTGTAAGTGGTGGTGTGCAGACGCTCGACGCCATCGATGGTGATGGTGTCGGTGCCAGCACCGGAAACCTTGGCACCCATGGCGTTCAGGAAGTTCGCCAGGTCGACGACCTCAGGCTCGCGTGCGGCGTTGGCCAGTACACTGCGGCCCTTGGCCAGAGCGGCGGCCATCATGATGTTCTCGGTACCGGTCACACTGACGGTGTCGAAGAAGAAGTGCGCGCCACGCAGGCCGCCCTCCGGCGCCTTGGCCTTGATGTAGCCGCCTTCGACGTCGATGACCGCGCCCATGGCTTCGAGGCCACGGATGTGCAGGTCAACCGGACGCGAACCGATGGCGCAACCGCCAGGCAGTGCGACTTCGGCTTCACCGAAACGGGCAACCATCGGGCCCAGTACCAGGATCGACGCACGCATGGTTTTCACCAGCTCGTACGGAGCGATCAGGGTCTTGATGGTGCGCGGGTCGATTTCGACGGCCAGTTTCTCGTCGATGACCGGCTCGATGCCCATGCGACCGAACAGCTCGATCATGGTGGTGATGTCGTGCAGGTGCGGCAGGTTGGCCACAGTCACAGGGCCATCGCACAGCAGCGTCGCAGCCAGGATCGGCAGGGCAGAGTTCTTTGCCCCGGAGATGCGGATCTCGCCGTCAAGACGAGCTCCGCCAGTAATAATCAATTTATCCATAAGAATCTCGACGCCCTTGGGCTCAGGTGCGCTCGGCCCAGGCCGCGCTGCTGAAAAATTTCATAGTGACCGCGTGGATGCTGCCATCGGTGATCCACGGGTTCAAATGGGCATAGATCTGCTGCTGACGCTTGACCGGGCTCAATGCCGCCAGTTCATCGCTAATCACGTTCAGCTGGAAATTGCAGCCTTCGCCCTCAACTTCTACCTGAGTTCCTGGCAGCTTTCCTTCAAGGAAGCTCTTCACTTCGGTGGCCTGCATGCTCAACCTCAATCGGCGCCCTGTGCGCGCGGGTCGGACATCATACAAAAAAGCCCCGCGCCTGCGAACCCCGCGAAGCAGGACTCTGACGGGGGGCTACTTTATCGATGCGGGTTAGGGATGCGCCAACAGCTCGGTCAGCTCACTGACCTGAGCAATTTCGCGCATGTCTTCGGGCATCCCGCGGATGCTCAGCGCCTTGCCGGCCGCCTGGGCATCTCGCATGAAGCACAGCAGCAAGGACAGGCCGACACTGCTGGACTTCTCCACCGCCGAACAATCGATCACCAGGGCCGCAGCCTTGCTGGACTTGATCAGCGCCTGCCCCTGCTCGCGCAGGCCAGGGCCGGTGCGGTAATCCAGCACGCCACTGAGCAACAGTTCGCCGGTTTCGTTCATGCGAACGGCAGAATCACTCATTGGGCTGGCTTCTGGTCGGTTTTTTCGGTAGCGGCCTTGGCTTTGGCAACTTCCCCTGCCCAATTGTCGATGGTCGCCTGCAGGTTGTTGCCATTGCGCGACATTGCATCGGCGAACTGATCGCGGAACAGTTTGCCGATGTTGATGCCGTTGATGATGACGTTGCGCAGCTTCCACTCGCCATTGATCTTCTCGAGTGTGTACTGCACTGGATAGATCGCGCCATTGCTGCCCTTGACCGTCATGCCGACGCTGGTGCGGTCGCCCGACTCATCCTTGGCAGGGTCAACGACGATGCCCTGGTTGTTGTACTCAAGCAGCGCATTGCCATAGAACTGGAACAAACCTTTCTTGAAATTTTCTTCAAAGGTCTTCATTTGCTCAGGGGTGGCTTTACGCGAGTACTTGACCGTCATGATGCTCTTGGAAATACCCTCGGCATCCACCACGGGGCCGACGATGGTGTTCAGCGCCGCATAAAAGTCATTCGGGTCCTTCTTGTATTTCTCTTTGTTGGCCGCCAGGTCGGCGAGCAACCGATTGGTCGTGTCCTGTACCAGATCGTGCGCGGAAGGCGCCGCCACGGCGTTAGCTACCAACGGCAGGGCCGCGAGCAACACCAACAGGCCACGTCGCAAGATTGAGATCATTTAACAGCTCCTCATTTGGCGTCTTTGCTAACGGTATTGAGCAGGAATTTACCGATCAGGTCTTCCAGCACCAGCGACGACTGGGTGTCGTGGATGGTTCCGCCATCCTTGAGCAAGGCTTCTTCCCCACCCACGCTGATACCGATGTACTTCTCGCCCAACAGGCCAGCGGTCAGGATAGATGCAGTGGAGTCGGCGGGCAGGTTATCTACGCGTTTTTCCACCTGCATGGTCACCCGACCCGTGAAACTGTCGCGATCCAGATCGATTGCGGTGACCTTGCCGATGGTGACACCCGCCATGGTCACTTTGGCTCTGACCGTCAAACCGGCGATATTGTCAAAGTACGCATAAAGTTTATAGGTGTCGGTGCTCGGGCTCGGCGAGAGGCCACTGACCCGCAGCGCCAGCAGCAACAAAGCCAGGATGCCAGCCAGCAAGAAAAGGCCGACACCGATTTCCAGGGTGCGGTTTTGCATCAGAAATCTCCAAACATCAAAGCAGTCAGAATAAAGTCCAGGCCCAGCACTGCCAGGGAGGCATACACCACGGTCTTGGTAGTGGCACGACTGATCCCCTCGGAAGTGGGCTCGCAGTCATAGCCTTGGAATACGGCGATCCAGGTCACGACAAAGGCGAAGACGATGCTTTTGATGATGCCGTTGAGCACATCATCCGTGAACGTCACGCTGTTCTGCATGTTCGACCAGTAGGAACCTTCATAGACACCCAGCCAGTCGACCGCTACCCACGAACCGCCCCAGATGCCCACCACGCTGAAAATCATGGCCAGCACCGGCAGGGAAATGAAGCCGGCCCAGAGGCGCGGGGCAATAATGTACTTGAGCGGGTCGACCCCGATCATTTCCAGGCTGGACAGCTGTTCGGTGGACTTCATGTTGCCGATTTCCGCCGTCAGCGCCGAACCGGCACGCCCGGCAAACAGCAACGCAGTCACCACAGGCCCCAGTTCGCGCAGCAGCGTCAGCGCCACCATCTGCCCGACCGCCTGCTCCGAACCGTAGCTGGACAGAATGTTGAAACCTTGCAGCGCCAGTACCATGCCGATGAACACACCGGAGACCACGATGATCACCAGGGACATCACGCCCACCGAGTGCAACTGCTTGACCAGCAAGCCAAAACCGCCGCCAATACCGCCACGCCCAAGAAGCGCGTGAAACAGAAATATGGCCGAACGACCGAACACCGACAGCACATCGATGCCGGCCTGGCCGAACCGGCGCACTCGCTCTATAAGTGAAATCTTGCGCATCAACGCTTCCCCAGAAGATCTGCGCGGTAGTCCGTCGCTGGAAAGTGATAGGGGACCGGACCGTCCGGATCGCCTGTCATGAATTGACGGATACGCGGCTCGTCCGAGTTCATCAGCTCGTCAGGCGTGCCCTGCCCCAACACCTGCCCGTCGCCGACCACATAGATGTAGTCGGCGATGCTCGCGGTTTCGGCCAGGTCGTGGGAGACCACGATGCTGGTGATGCCCAATGCATCGTTGAGCAAGCGGATCAGGCGCACCAGTACGCCCATGGCGATAGGGTCCTGACCGACAAAGGGCTCGTCGTACATGAGAATTTGCGGATCGAGCGCAATCGCCCTCGCCAGCGCGACGCGGCGCTTCATGCCGCCTGACAGCTCGTCGGGCATCAGATCAAGGGCGCCGCGCAAACCCACGGCCTGCAATTTGAGCAGGACGATATCGCGGATCATTTCTTCCGGCAGTTGGGTGTGAACACGCAGCGGAAAGGCGACGTTCTCGAACACATCGAGGTCGGTAAAGAGTGCGCCGCTCTGAAACAGCACGCCCATGTGCTTGCGGGCGTCGAACAGATCGCTGCGCGACAGTTTTGGCAGGTTCTGACCGTTGACCCAGACTTCGCCATTGGTAGGCCGCAATTGTGCGCCCATCAACCGCAACAGCGTGGTCTTGCCACACCCGGAAGGCCCCATGATGCCGGTGACCTTGCCGCGGGGAATACGGATATCGACGTTATTGAAAATGCTGCGCGCACCGCGCTTGAAGGTCAGTCCCTTCAGCTCGACCGCGTAGGCGTTATCGGCACTCATCTAAACTCCTTGCGATGCAGCCTCTCACTCGGACGCCTGGCTTCCTGACAAAAGCACATCCGCCGAGCGGGCCGAACTGGCGGCGAACTATATCACTGCAATGGCCACGCGCCCAAGGCCAATGCCGAGCCATATTCAGCAACAAGACAGGCAAAAACGCTCATTTAGAGGGATTGAGCAGCATGGAGAGACAATGCTCGACAAACTTGCGTGAGGGTTTCGATCATAACCGCTATAATCGCCGCCTTTTCATCAGGCTATACGATTCAGACATGAGCCAATCCAGCGACCTGATTCAATCAGCACAACGCACCATCCGCCTCGAGGTAGAAGCCGTACAAAGCTTGCTACCGCATATCGACGCAGATTTCGTACGCGCCTGCGAGATGATTCTGGCCAGCAAAGGCCGCGTAGTCGTGGTCGGCATGGGCAAGTCGGGGCATATCGGCAACAAGATCGCCGCCACCCTGGCCAGCACCGGCACCACCGCATTTTTCGTGCATCCGGCCGAAGCCAGCCACGGCGACATGGGAATGATCACCCGCGACGACATCATCCTGGCGCTGTCGAACTCCGGCTCGACCAATGAAATCGTCACCCTGCTGCCACTGATCAAGCGTCTGGGCATCCAGCTGATCAGCATGACCGGCAACCCGAACTCGCCGCTGGCCAAGGCCGCCGAGGTCAACCTGAACGTTCACGTCGAGCACGAAGCCTGCCCGCTGAACCTGGCCCCCACTTCCTCTACTACGGCGGCGCTGGTCATGGGCGACGCCCTGTCCGTCGCACTGCTGGAAGCGCGCGGCTTTACCGCCGAAGACTTTGCCTTTTCCCATCCCGGTGGAGCATTGGGCCGACGCCTGCTGCTGAAGGTGGAAAATGTCATGCACGCCGGGCAAGAGTTGCCACAGGTTCAGCGCGGCACCTTGCTCAAGGATGCGCTGATGGAAATGACTCGCAAGGGCCTTGGCATGACAGTCATCCTCGAGGCCGACGGCAAGCTGGCCGGGATCTTCACCGACGGCGACTTGCGCCGCACCCTGGACCGCAGCGTCGACATCCATAGCGCCACGATAGATCAGGTCATGACCGTGCACGGCAAGACCGCCCGCGCCGAGATGCTCGCCGCCGAGGCCCTGAAAATCATGGAAGATCATAAAATCAACGCATTGGTCGTGGTCGACAGCGAAGACCGCCCGGTCGGCGCCTTGAACATGCACGACTTGCTGCGTGCAGGAGTAATGTAATGAGCGCGGACCTGCTGCAACGCGGCCAACACATCAAACTGGCAGTATTCGATGTCGATGGCGTCCTGACCGACGGGCGCCTGTACTTTCTCGAAGACGGCAGCGAATTCAAGACCTTCAATACCCTCGACGGCCAGGGCATCAAGATGCTGATGGCGGCCGGCGTCCAGACCGCGATCATCAGCGGCCGCAAAACCCCGGTGGTTGAGCGACGGGCGAAAAACCTTGGCATCCCGCATCTGTACCAGGGGCGCGAAGACAAACTGGTGGTGCTCGACGAGCTTCTCGGCCAACTCAACCTAAGCTATGAGCAGGTCGCTTATCTAGGCGACGACCTGCCGGACCTGCCGGTCATTCGCCGCGTCGGCCTGGGCATGGCGGTGGCCAATGCCGCAAGCTTTGTGCGTGAACACGCTCACGGAGTAACCCAGGCCCGCGGTGGCGAGGGTGCCGCCCGCGAATTCTGCGAATTGATCCTGCGCGCCCAGGGCCGTCTCGATGCGGCCAACGCCGCGTACCTGTGAGCCAAACCATGCTGAACAAAAAAATTCGCAACATTCTGGTGTTCGGTTGCATTGCGGCGATTTTCGCCGCGGTCGGCTATTGGAACATCAGCCCGGAACGCTTCCTCGACAAACCGATCGCGCATGTCGACGAAAGCGAAATCGATTATTACGCTACCAACGCCCACAGCGTGCAGTTCCTGCCTGATGGCAGGCTTCAATACGAAATGACTTCCGACAAAGTCGAGCACCTCAAAGCAAGCGAAGTCACGCTGCTGACCAACCCTGACCTGAACATGTTCCGCGGCACCGAGTTCCCGTGGCACGTCCAGAGCGAAAAAGGTGAGGTCAACCCGGACGGCACGCAGGTTGAATTGATCGATTCGGTACGCATCACGCGCTTTGATGAAAAAAACCGCAGAACCCTGATCACCACCACTCGAATGACGGTGTTCCCGCAGCAGCAATATGCGCAGACCGAGCAACCCGTTAGAATCGACGGCGCTGGCGGCGTATCGACCGGTACCGGAATGAAAGCGTATTTGAAAGAAAGCAGGATACACCTGCTATCGAACGTAAGAGGACAGTATGAGGCTCGTTAAAACCCTCCCTATTTTGCTCAGTCTGGGCGCAGCACTGGGAAGCGTGAGCGCCTGGGCTCTGCCGAACGATCAAGAGCAGCCTATCCGCATTCAAGCCGACGACGCCCAACTGGACGACAAGAATGGCGTTGCCACCTACAAAGGTGACGTGATCATTACCCAGGGCTCGATGAAGGTCACCGGCAACACCGTGACCATCACCCGCACGCCGACCGGCGATATCGACGTAGTGACCTCTGTAGGCAACCTGGCCTACTTCGAACAACTGCAAACCCAGGGCGACACCAAGCCTGTCCAGGGCTGGGGAGTGACCATCCAGTACCACGCCGCGCAAAACCGCGTCGTACTGATCGATCGCGCCAAAGTCATCGACAAGGACAACAACACCACCCAGGGCGAAAAAATCGTCTACGACACCGTCAAGAAGCTTGCGAGCGCTGGCCGAGCGACAGGTAACAAGGTCACCGAAGCGCGTCCGCGCATCGACATGGTGATCCAGCCGAAGAAGAAAACCGACGAGCAAAAGGCCCAGTAATGGCAACTCTGAAAGCTCAGCATCTGGCCAAGAGCTACAAGAGCCGCCAGGTCGTCCGTGATGTCAGCCTGTCCATCGACAGCGGTCAGATCGTTGGCCTGCTAGGCCCTAACGGCGCCGGCAAGACCACCTGCTTCTACATGATCGTAGGCCTGGTACAGGCCGATCAAGGCCGCGTACTGATCGACGACCTGGACGTCAGCCACCAGCCAATGCACGGCCGCGCAAAGGCCGGTATCGGCTATCTGCCGCAAGAAGCGTCGATCTTCCGCAAACTCTCGGTCGCCGACAACATCATGGCGATCCTGGAGACCCGCAAGGAACTCGACAAGGCCGGTCGCCGCAAGGAGCTGGAAAGCCTGCTGCAGGAATTCCACATCAGCCACATCCGCGACAACCTCGGCATGAGCCTGTCCGGTGGCGAACGCCGCCGTGTGGAAATCGCCCGGGCATTGGCCACCAACCCGAAATTCATCCTCCTCGACGAGCCCTTCGCCGGCGTGGACCCGATTTCGGTGGGCGACATCAAACAGATCATCCATCACCTCAAGGCCAAGGGCATTGGCGTGCTGATCACCGACCACAACGTCCGTGACACCCTCGACATCTGTGAAACCGCCTACATCGTCAACGATGGCCAATTGATCGCCGAAGGCGACGCTGCAACCATCCTGGCCAACGATCTGGTCAAGGAAGTGTATTTGGGCCATGAGTTCCGCCTGTAAGCACCGAGGTGTCTGGCTAGTCGACCGAGCGCTTGTCTCGATAAAAAATCAACACTTTTTTATTGTTACAGCGCTCTAGGCAAACACTTCAGTTTCAGGCATATAATTTGCTTATGTTTGGCGCTCCGGCGCCCTGTAGTGGATGGCGCATGTGCGCCGGCGAATAAGGTGTTTAGCCCCTGCCATGAAACCATCGCTAGTCTTGAGAATGGGCCAGCAGCTGACGATGACACCGCAGCTGCAACAGGCCATCCGCCTGCTCCAATTGTCGACCCTGGACCTGCAACAGGAAATCCAGGAGGCCCTGGAGTCCAATCCGATGCTCGAACGCCAGGAAGAAGGCGACGACTTCGATAACAGCGACCCCTTGGCCGACAACGCCGAACAGAAACCCAACCCCGACATTCAGGAACCCTCCTACCAGGAAAGCGCACCGACGGTTGATAACCTCGAGGAAGGCGACTGGAACGAGCGTATCCCCAACGAACTGCCCGTCGATACCGCCTGGGAAGACGTTTACCAGACCAGCGCCAGCAGTCTGCCGAGCAACGATGACGACGAGTGGGATTTCACCACCCGCACATCGGCCGGTGAAAGCCTGCAAAGCCATTTGCTGTGGCAATTGAACCTGGCGCCCATGTCCGACACCGATCGCCTGATCGCCGTGACCCTGATCGACTGCATCAACAATCAGGGCTACCTGGACGAGACGCTCGAGGAGATACTCGAAGCCTTCGACCCGGAGCTGGACATCGAGCTGGACGAAATCGAAGCCGTCCTGCACCGCATCCAACAATTCGAACCCGCCGGAATCGGCGCCCGCAACCTGGGCGAATGCCTGCTGCTGCAATTACGCCAGATGCCGGCCAAAACCCCTTGGCTCGCCGAAGCAAAGCGCCTGGTCACCGACTACATCGACTTGCTCGGCAGTCGCGATTACAGCCAGCTGATGCGCCGCATGAAGCTCAAGGAAGATGAGCTGCGCCAGGTGATCGAACTGGTTCAAAGCCTCAATCCGCGCCCGGGCTCGCAAATCGAATCCACTGAAGCCGAATACGTGGTTCCCGACGTGATCGTGCGCAAGGACAACGAACGCTGGCTGGTGGAACTCAACCAGGAATCGGTACCGCGTCTTCGGGTCAACGCCCAGTACGCCGGTTTCGTGCGTCGCGCCGACACCAGCGCCGACAACACGTTCATGCGCAATCAGTTGCAGGAAGCCCGCTGGTTCATCAAGAGCCTGCAAAGCCGCAATGAAACCCTGATGAAAGTTGCCACCCAGATCGTCGAGCATCAGCGCGGCTTCCTGGAGCACGGCGACGAAGCCATGAAACCGTTGGTCCTGCATGACATCGCCGAGGCGGTTGGCATGCACGAGTCGACAATTTCACGGGTGACCACACAGAAATTCATGCATACCCCTCGGGGCATATATGAACTGAAGTACTTTTTCTCCAGCCATGTCAGCACCTCCGAAGGCGGCGAATGCTCGTCCACGGCGATCCGCGCGATCATCAAAAAACTGGTTGCCGCGGAAAATCAGAAAAAGCCGTTGAGTGACAGCAAGATCGCTGGTTTACTGGAGGCACAAGGCATTCAGGTGGCTCGCCGCACCGTCGCCAAGTACCGCGAATCCCTGGGGATCGCGCCTTCGAGCGAACGCAAGCGGTTGATGTAGAGCCACGCCACAGCGTTCCAGTGGTAGATCATTTGATCTACCGCTTTATGCACTGGCAACGAAGGAGAAGCTGTATGCAAGTCAACATCAGTGGACACCAACTGGAAGTGACCGAACCTCTTCGCACCTACATCGGCGAAAAACTCCAACGGTTAGAGAGGCACTTCGACAAGATTACCAACGTACAGGTCACGATGACCGTCGAAAAGTTGAAGCAGAAAATCGAAGCCACGCTGCATATTCCCGGCAATGAAGTGGTCGCGAACGCGGAACATACCGATATGTACGCGGCGATCGACGCACTGACCGACAAGCTGGATAAACAACTCAAAAAGCATAAGGAAAAGACCCAGAGCCTCCTCCAGGGCGCTACCGGTCGTTAACACCCCCAACCCATGATCCGACTTGAAAGCATCCTGACCCCCGGCCGTTCCCTTGTGAACGTGCCGGGCGGCAGTAAAAAGAAAGCCCTCGAACAAATTGCCAACCTGATCGCCCGGGAAGTGCCGGATCTGGAGATGCAAGATGTCTTCGAGGCGTTGATTGCCCGTGAAAAACTCGGCTCGACGGGTTTTGGCAACGGCATCGCCATTCCCCACTGTCGCCTGAAGGGCTGCTCCTCACCCATCAGTGCCCTGATGCACCTCGATGCCCCCATAGATTTCGACGCCATCGACGGCGCACCGGTTGACCTGTTGTTCGTTCTACTGGTCCCGCAAGCCGCTACCGATGCGCACCTGGAACTTTTGCGCCAAATTGCCAGCATGCTCGACCGCAAGGAAGTGCGCGAAAAACTGCGCAGCGCCCCGAGCAATGAAGCCTTGTATCAGGTTGTCCTGGACGAGCAAAACGGTCAGTAACCATGCGCTTGATCATCGTCAGTGGCCGCTCCGGCTCAGGTAAAAGCACCGCCCTTGATGTACTCGAGGACAGTGGCTACTACTGCATCGACAACCTTCCCGCCGGGTTGCTGCCGGAACTCGCCGAACGCGCATTGATCCACACCGAACTGGCACAGCCGCTGGTGGCCGTGTCCATTGATGCACGCAACCTGCCCAGTCACTTGTCGCGATTCCCCGAATTGCTCGAAGAAGTCCGCAGCCGGCATATCCAGTGCGACGTTCTGTACCTGGATGCCGACGAAGAAACCTTGCTCAAGCGTTTTTCGGAAACCCGTCGTCGTCACCCGCTGAGCAGTGCCAATCGTTCGCTGGCTGAAGCGATCAACGATGAAACCAGCCTGCTCGGCCCCATAGCCGACCTTGCCGATCTCAAAGTCAACACCACCAACCTCAACCTGTACCAGCTGCGGGATACGATCAAGCTGCGCCTGCTGAACCAGCCGGAACCCGGTACAGCGTTCCTGGTGGAGTCCTTTGGTTTCAAGCGTGGCATGCCCGTGGATGCCGACCTGGTATTCGACGTGCGCTGCCTGCCCAATCCCTACTGGAAACCCGAGCTTCGGGCGCAGTCCGGGCTTGATCAACCGGTTGCCGAGTACCTGGCAGCCCAGCCGGACGTGGAAGAGATGTTCCAGGACATCTCCACCTATCTGCTCAAATGGCTGCCCCGCTTTGCCGCCAGCAACCGCGCCTATGTCACCATTGCCATTGGCTGCACGGGCGGACATCACCGCTCCGTCTACCTAACCGAACGCTTGGGCAAGACGCTGCAACAATCCCTGAAGAACGTCCAGGTTCGCCACCGCGACCTCAGCTAAAGGATTCACACCGCGATGCCTGCTCTGGAAATCGAAATCATCAACAAGCTGGGCCTGCACGCCCGTGCTTCTGCAAAATTCGTCGGAGTCGCCGGTGAATTCAAGGACTGCACGATCAGAGTCGGACGCACTCCAGAATCTACGGTCGACGGCAAAAGCATCATGGCAATGATGATGCTCGCGGCTGGCAAGGGCACCAAAATCTACATCAACACCGAAGGCGAAGACGCGCAAAAGGCGCTGGATGCGTTGAAAGACCTGATCAACCGCTATTTCGACGAAGGCGAGTAAACGCGTATCGAGGCCAAACCCGCTCGATAGCCCACAAAAAAAGGCGCACCCCCCATCAGGTGGTGCGCCTTTTTTGTAACAGGGGAGTTTAGCTGCCTGCCACCGTCATCCGCTCGATCAGTACCGATCCCGTACGGATATTGCTGCGCAGTTCCAAGTCATTACCCACGGCAACGATCTGCTTGAACATGTCACGCATGTTGCCGGCAATGGTCACTTCCTGGACCGCGAACTGGATTTCACCGTTCTCGACCCAATAACCCGCCGCGCCACGGGAGTAGTCGCCCGTGACCATGTTCAGGCCCTGCCCCATCAATTCGGTCACCAGCAGGCCACGCCCCATGCGACGCAGCAAGGCCGCCTGATCTTCATCACCATGGGTGACGAACAGGTTATGCACGCCTCCGGCATTCGCGGTGCTCGGCATGCCGAGCTTGCGACCGGAGTAAGTACCGAGGATGTAGGACACCAGCTCGCCCTTTTCAACGAACGGCTTCGCGTAAGTCGCCAGACCATCGCCATCGAAGGCCGCGCTGCCCAAGGCACGCATCAAGTGCGGACGCTCATCGATGGTCAGCCATTCAGGAAACAGCTTCTGACCCAGGGTGCCTTCAAGGAACGATGACTTGCGGTACAGGCTGCCGCCGGAAATCGCCGACAGGAAGCTGCCGAACAAACCACCGGCCAACTCGGCGGAAAACAGCACTGGCACTTCGCAGGTTGGCACCGGACGCGCGCCGAGACGGCTTGCCGCCCGTTGTGCGGCACGCTGGCCAATGCTCACCGGATCAGCCAGCAAATTGCCCTGGCGATTCACGTCATACCAATAATCGCGCTGCATCTGACCATCGGCCTCGGCGATCATCACGCAGCTCAGGCTGTGCCGGGTCGATGCATAACCGCCGATAAAACCGTGGCTGTTGCCATAGACACGGCAGCCTTGATGGGTACTCAGCGTAGTGCCATCGGCATTCTTGATCCGGCTGTCGGCAGCAAATGCGGCCGCTTCACAGGTCAGCGCCTGCTCGATTGCCTGCTCCGGCGTGATATCCCATGGGTGGAACAGGTCGAAATCCTGAACGTCACGCGCCATCAGAGCAGCATCCGCCAGGCCCGACGCTTCGTCTTCCGAGGTGTGTTTGGCAATGGCCAAGGCGGCGGCTACGGTCTCACGAATCGCCTCTGGACCGCTGGCCGAGGTGCTGGCCGAACCCTTGCGCTGACCAACGTACAAGGTGATACCGAATCCCTGATCACGATTGAATTCGACGGTTTCGACTTCGCGCTGGCGCACCGTGGTCGACAGGCCCTGCTCCAGGGACACCGCCACTTCACAGGCACTGGCCCCCTGGCGCCTGGCTTCAGCGATGATCTGCTCGACTTGTTCTTGCAGTGCCGGCAACGCTTGTGGGCCGACGCTTTCAACTGCACTCATGCTGTTCTCCACTCAAATTCTGCTTTCGGAATAGGTCATCGAGCGACCGGGCCGGACAAGCGGCCCCCGACTGGTTATCATGGCGGCGTTTCTTTGCGGACGGCCACCATGGTTGATTCTTACGACGACTCCCTCGATACGGGAGAAAAAAGCAAATCCCAGGTCAAACGCGAGCTGCATGCTCTGGTTGACCTTGGCGAACGCCTTACGACACTCAAGCCTGACTTGCTGGCAAAACTGCCCTTGACCGACGCTTTGCGCCGGGCCTTGGCCGATGCGCCCAAGCACACGGCGAACATCGCGCGTAAACGGCACCTCCAGTTCATCGGCAAACTGATGCGCGATCAGGACACTGACGCCATTCTGGTCTTGCTCGATCAACTCGATGCCTCCACTCGCCAATACAACGAACGCTTCCATAACCTGGAGCGCTGGCGTGATCGCCTGATCGCCGGCGACGATGCAGTCCTGGAAAAGTTCGTCATCGACTACCCGGAGGCTGATCGCCAGCAATTGCGCTCCCTGATCCGTCAGGCCCAGCACGAGCTGGCGACCAACAAGCCACCGGCATCGAGCCGTAAAATCTTCAAGTACATCCGTGAGCTGGACGAGACTCAACGCGGTCTGCGCTGAGACTCTGATCGGGTGAGTCGCCTGGCGGCTCACCCGCAGCTCCACGCCTTACGCGCCCGTGCCACCCACGGTGATCGCATCAATCTTCAGCGTTGGCTGGCCGACACCCACCGGCACCGACTGCCCATCCTTGCCACACGTCCCCACACCACTATCGAGCGACAGATCGTTGCCGACCATCGACACCTTGCTCATGGCTTCAGGCCCGTTGCCGATCAGGGTCGCGCCCTTGACCGGAGCGGTGATCTTGCCGTCTTCGATCAGATACGCCTCGCTGGTGGAGAACACGAACTTGCCACTGGTGATGTCCACCTGGCCGCCGCCGAGGTTGGCGCAATAGATACCGCGCTTCACCGAAGCGATGATTTCGGCCGGATCGCTTTCACCGGCGAGCATGTAGGTGTTGGTCATGCGCGGCATTGGCAGGTGCGCGTAGGATTCGCGACGGCCGTTACCCGTACGGGCCACGCCCATCAGGCGCGCGTTGAGTTTGTCCTGCATGTAGCCTTTGAGTACGCCGTTTTCGATCAGCGTCGTGCACTCGGTCGGCGTACCTTCGTCGTCAACGCTCAAGGAGCCACGACGCCCCGCCAGGGTGCCGTCATCGACGATGGTGCAAAGCTTGGACGCAACCATCTCGCCCATGCGTCCGCTGTAGGCTGAACTGCCCTTACGGTTGAAATCGCCCTCCAGACCATGGCCGACCGCTTCGTGCAGCAACACACCCGACCAACCGGAGCCAAGCACCACCGGCAACGTACCGGCCGGCGCCGGAATGGCCTCCAGGTTGACCAGCGCCTGTCTCAGCGCTTCGCGGGCATAGCCCATGGCGCGATCTTCGGCGAGAAAATAACGGTAATCGGTGCGACCGCCACCGCCATGACCGCCGCGCTCACGACGGCCGTTCTGCTCGACGATCACGCTGACATTGAAACGCACCAGAGGTCGCACATCCGCCGCCAGCCCGCCGTCGGTGGAGGCCACCAGAATCCGTTCCCAGACACCCGCCATGCTGACGGTGACTTGCTGGATGCGCGGATCGAGCGCGCGAGTCGCGGCATCGATGCGTTTGAGCAGATCGACTTTCTCGGCACGGGTCAGCACTTCCAGAGGATTGTCTGCCCCATATAACTGCGCGACATCCTGAGTGGTGAACGCCTGCACGGTGCCGCTTTGCCCGGCCCGAGAGATCGAGCGGGCGGCACGGGCTGCCGCGCCCAGGGCTTCCAGAGTGATGGCGTTGCTGTAGGCAAAACCGGTTTTTTCACCCGATTGCGCCCGCACGCCCACGCCCTGGTCAAGGTTGAAGCTGCCTTCCTTGACGATGCCGTCTTCCAGCGCCCAGGACTCGGAGATCTGCCCCTGAAAATACAGGTCGGCGGCATCGATTCCCGGGCCAGCCAGATCGCCGAGCACACCCTGCAGGCTCTCGATCGTTACGCCGCCAGGCGCCAGGAGGTGATCACTGACTGAGGACAACAACTCGCTCATATGCTTTATGCCTTAAATTCGTCGTTCTGATGCAGGCCGCTGGGCGCCCTGCGAGAAAAAGCGCCGGTGACTGGACACCGGCATCCGCGCCCGGATGGACGCCTGTTCGCTGCTGTCTATCTCGGCCAGCAGCACGGCCTCGCCTTGGTCCTGTTGCGCCAGCACGCGCCCCCATGGGTCGATGATGGCGGCATGTCCCCAGGTTTCTCGCGGCCCCGGATGCGTCCCACCCTGGGCGGCCGCGAGCACATAACACTGGGTTTCAATGGCCCGCGCGCGAATCAACACGTCCCAATGCGCCGCACCGGTCACGGCAGTAAAGGCCGATGGCGCGGTAATCAGCTCCGCGCCGGCAGCACGCAATTCGCTGTACAGCTCCGGGAATCGCAGGTCATAACAGACCGTCAGGCCGACTCGCCCTACCGGTGTGTCCGCGACCACGACACCACTGCCATAAGCATAGTCATCGGATTCGCGATAACGACCGCGATTGTCTGCCACGTCCACGTCGAACAAATGCAGCTTGTCGTAACGCGCCACCGTCTCACCCCGGTCATCGACCAGCAACGAGCAGGCGTGCACCTTGGCTGCCGGCTGGTCCACCGGCGGCAGCGGCAAGGTGCCGGCCACAATCCATAACTTGAGGTCGCGAGCGGTCTGTTTCAACCAGGGCAGGATCGGACCTTCGCCCAGTGCCTCGGCGCGGCCAATGTCGGCAATGTCGCGCCGGCCCATGGCCGCGAAGTTTTCCGGCAGCACCGCAAGCGCCGCACCACCGGCTGCTGCCTGCTCGAGCAATTGACGGGCCTGGGCCAGGTTGGCCAGCACATCGCTCTGGCTGACCATTTGAATCACCGCTACAGACATGGCGCGCTCCTGAATGGATAGACGTCCATGCTACTCCATAGGCCTGGAGTGTGCGTTCTGAAAAAGAGCGTCAAAAAGGCTTGTCGTAGGTGATTTTCGGTTCTTTCCATGGCCCCTTGACGGTGTACTTCACACTGGCAAAACGGGCCACGCGGTCACCGATCAGCTTGTCGATCAGGAACAGAGCACCGCCGACGGCAGGCGCGCCCACGATCAGGGCGGCAATTGGCAGGTTGTTGGTCACCGGCAACGTCACCATCAGCTTGGCGTCGATCTGATCGCCCACCAGGTTCAGGGTGCCGTTGAGCTCAACATTACTCGACGGGCCGGTCATCTGGATGGGCTCACGGGTCACATAGACGCCATTGGTCGCCACCAGCAGCCCCTTGACCCGGTCATAGCTCAAACCTTTGCCGAACAGGTCGGAGAAGTCCAGGCGCAATCGCCGGCCGATGGAGTTGAAGTTGAGCAGGCCGAATACTCGCAACGCCTGGGCACCGCCTTCGACTTCCACAAACTGCCCCTCCCTCATTGAAGCGTCGAGGGTCCCGGAGAAACGCTTGCTGGCCAGCCAGGCCGGTGAACCGGGCCAGCGACCATCGACATCCATATGGAACTCCTGGCTGGTCACGCTCGGTGCGAAGCCCCATCCCTTGAGCACATCCGCCAGATTCTTGCCGCTGATCCGCCCCTTGTACCAACTTGTGCTGGAACCTGGCGCACCTTCCCAGCCACCGCTGCCTTGCAACAGGATGCCTTTGAGGCCCATATCCAGTGAGTTGAGGGCGATCCCCTTGGCCGTAGGACGAACCTTGAGCGACCACGCACCGACCAGATCATTGCCCTGGAAAAGCTGGTTGATCGTGATATCCAGCGCCGGGATTTTCGTCGGATCCACGGTGGCCAGCGGGTCCGGCGAGTTTTCGTCGGCAAGAACCTTCGGATCAGGCGCCGGCAATCGCACGTATTGCAGATTGATGACCATTGGCGAGGCTTTCGCATCGGGAATACTGGCGGCGCCCTTGACTTGCTGACTGTCGAGCTGCAAAGCCCAGGCGGCCGGTTTTCGCGTCAACTGCACCGATGCCTGATCCAGGGTTGTACCCAGTGCGCTGAGCTTGCCGACCTTGAAATCGGCACTGCTGAGCAACTGTTTTGCACTACCGCCCGGGTCTTGCCCGGCGTACTTGTTCACCAGGTCCTGCCAGGGGCCGACATCCAGCTGCGATAGCACGCCGCGCACCCGCAGGCCTTTGGCAGCGGGCAGCATGGCATTGCCATTACCCAGGAACAATTCACCGCGACCCTCGGCAAAATTTCCGGGAGGCGCGGCGAAGGTGAAGTTCGCCAATTCGCCGTAATTCACCCAATAGCGTCGTTCCGCTCCCTGCAACGTCATGCGGAACGTCGTATCGCGCCCGGTTTCGGCGGGCATGCCGAAGGGTGCCGGCAAATCGATGGCGACACCTTTTAGATTGGAGTTGACCATCAACTGGCTATCACCGCCATTGAGGGTCAGTTGCAATTGATACAGGATCACGCCGCTCGCCGGCAGCGACTGGGAGACGCTGAGCCAGTTCGCGAGTTTCTTGACTTCGACCTGCCCCGAGGCTGTGACACGGGTATTGAGCTTGCCTTCACGACCATCGGCAAATATCTGTGCGCTTACCGGTTTGTCGAACGCTCGTGCCGTGATGTTCTGGCCGCTCAACCCTTTGCTGCTATCGAAACGAAAATCACCTTTGAGCTGAGTCAACTCAAGGGGGGGCTCGGGCAATTTCAGTCGAGCCTTTGCCGTTTTGAAGTCGACCACGATCTTCGGCTGCTCGCCTTTGACCAGCGGGATATCCAGCTTGAGCTTGCCTTGCAGGTCGCCCTCACCTTCCCAACCGGCGAAAGTTTCGGCAGTGCCGATCGGCGCTTCCTTGAGAATTTTCAGGCCGTCACCCAAGCCGCCGGCAAAACCGCCGTCAAGCAACAGATGAGTGCTCTGTCCTTCCGGAACGTGAGGAATGCTGACGTAAATATCGCTGACCTGGGTGTCGAGCAACTGCCCCTTGCTGGCCAGAATCCGCACGCCGCTGTCCTCGACGAACACGTCCCCCGTGACCTTGCTGACATGCGGCCAGCCGGGCTGGAACGCCAACTCGGCATCGTGCACTTTGAAAAACAGGCTGATGCTGCGGGCGGCATCTTCGGCACCGTGGTTCAGCGAGCCCTGGTACTGGAAGAAACCTTGATCGACTGCACCTTTGAGAATCGCCGTACGCAGCCATTCGTCGAGTGCCGGGCTCAGGACCGCCGGCAAGTACTTGGCGGTATAGCGACCGTCCCCGTCCACCAGGCCGACCCGCAGGTCCATGTAGTCTTCCTGGTTGTGGTCGAAATGCAGTCGGATCAGGAAGTCACCGGCAATCTTGCCTTCCTCGCCCAATACCTTCAGGTACGGCGCGATCAGGGTGAAGCCTTCTTTATCGAGTTTCCAGGTCAACCGGGCATTGGCCTGGATGTATTGCCACGGTTTGGCGAAAATCGGGTCCAGGTGCAGCATGAAATCCTTGCTGTCCATGCGCAGCTCGCCGTGGCCAAGGTCTCCGCTGATACTGCCGCTGACATTCCGTGCCGCCGGAGCGCCGTGGTAGGCGTCGAAGCCGACCCGATCAAGATTGGCGGCAAAGCTGAACTTGCTGTCGTCGGTGGCATTGGGCCGCACGTCGATCAGAACGTTGCGCAGGCCGCCGATGACCTTGAGCCGCTCGACCGTCGTGGCAAAACCTTCAGGTAATGGCGCCAGGGCATTGAGCAACGGCGTGAGCGGAGTGAGCTCGAGGCGGTCGGCCTGCAGGTGCCAAGCCTCTTCTGCCTTATCGGTGGCCGCCAGCTGCTTGAGCTGCAAGCGTGATTCCCAGCGAGTCTCGTCGAGGTTCATGGCCAGAGAGTCCAGGGTGACTAACATGCCTTCGGTGCTGCGTTGAAAATAGCCGTTGAGCGCCAGATTATTGATCTGGACCGGCTTGCGCTCGGCATAGGCCCCTTTGATTTGAGGCGCGTTCAACCGGACGGCGGCACTTTGCAAGACGCCTTGGCCCCAGGTCGCCCACAGCTCGCCACCGCCTTTGATCTCCGAGAAATTCCATTGCTGGGAAACACTTTCGGGCAGCCATTTAGACCAGTCGCTTTGCGGCAGACTCAAGTAAACGTCCGCTTCACCCTCCTTCCATCGGCTGGCCTGAATGCGGGTACGCAGGCTCATTGCCATCGGCTGACCATCGGGCAGGGTCAAGCGGACATCGAGCCGCTGGCGGTAAGCACCGGTTTTCAGATTCAAACCGACGTAAGTCAGGCTAAGGGGAGATTCCCCCCACGGCTGCAACGTGATCTGACTGTCGAGTACCGACAACTGCTGGACCATTTGCAGGCTATTGAGTAACTGCTCCGGGTCGAGGGGCTGATCGTTCCTGACCGGCAGACCTTCCAGCGCCCACTCACCGTCATTGCCTTGCTTGAGGCTGATCTTCAGGCCATTGAGTTCCAGGTGGGCAATACGTATTTCACGCGCCAGCAGACTGGCCCAGAGGTCCGGCACCGCCCGCACCTTTTCCAGGTGCAGGGCGTTGGCACCCTCGCCGACCGTCACATCGTGAGCCGAAAGAATAGGCGCGAAGCCGCTCCAATTGCCTTTCAGCTCGCCAATCTGCAGCGGCATGCCCAAAGCGTCGCGGCCCCGGGTCTCGACTTCGCCGCGATACTCCGCCACCAGTGGCGTCAGCTCACGGCCAAGGCTGACGTACAACGCCATCAGTACCAAAGCCAACGCGCACAGGCCCAGACCCCAGCGGGTCAGTGCGGCCAAAATGCGTGTCAGACGGTCCATGTCAGTTGGCTCCCATGGCAAATGTTTTGCAAAAAGCTGAGGCCAGCCGTTCAGGAAAAGTCAAAACGTAGCGATTCAGAGCAACACCACGTCGTATTGTTCCTGGGAATACATGGTTTCCACCTGGAAACGAATCGTGCGGCCGATAAACCCTTCAAGCTCGGCGACATTGCCCGATTCCTCATCGAGCAGACGATCGACAACTTTCTGGTTCGCCAATACACGATAGCCTTCCGCCTGATAGGCGCGAGCTTCGCGGAGGATTTCGCGGAAGATTTCGTAGCAGACGGTTTCCGGGGTCTTCAATTTGCCGCGGCCCTGGCAACTGCTGCACGGCTCGCACAGAACCTGCTCGAGGCTTTCGCGAGTGCGTTTACGGGTCATCTGCACCAGGCCCAACTCGGTGATACCGATGATGTTGGTCTTGGCGTGGTCGCGCTCCAATTGCTTCTCGAGCGTGCGCAGCACCTGACGCTGGTGTTCTTCATCTTCCATGTCGATGAAATCGATGATGATGATCCCGCCCAGGTTACGCAGGCGCAGCTGTCGAGCAATCGCAGTCGCGGCTTCCAGGTTGGTCTTGAAGATGGTTTCTTCCAGGTTGCGATGACCGACGAACGCCCCGGTGTTGACGTCGATGGTGCTCATGGCTTCCGCCGGGTCGACCACCAGATAGCCGCCCGACTTCAGCGGGACTTTACGCTCCAGGGCTTTCTGGATTTCGTCTTCGACGCCGTACAGGTCGAAAATCGGTCGTTCGCCGGGGTAATGTTCCAGACGATCGGCGATCTCCGGCATCAGTTCGGCGACGAACTGCGTGGTTTTCTGGAAGGTTTCCCGGGAGTCGATGCGAATTTTTTCGATCTTCGGGCTCACCAGGTCGCGCAAGGTGCGCAGCGCCAAACCAAGGTCTTCGTAGATCACACTCGGTGCGCTGATGGTTTTGATCTGCGCATTGATCTGATCCCAGAGCCGGCGCAGGTAGCGGATGTCCATGAGGATTTCATCGGCACCCGCGCCTTCCGCCGCGGTACGCAGGATAAAACCGCCGGCCTCCTTGATGCCTTCTTTGGCGACGCAATCGGAGACCACCTGCTTGAGACGCTCACGCTCGGCTTCATCTTCGATTTTCAGCGAAATACCGACATGAGCCGTACGCGGCATGTAGACCAGATAACGCGAAGGGATCGACAGCTGGGTGGTCAATCGTGCACCTTTGGAGCCGATCGGGTCCTTGGTGACTTGCACCACCAGGCTCTGGCCTTCATGAACCAGGGCACTGATGCTCTCGACCGCCGGGCCTTCGCGCAGGGAAATTTCCGAAGCATGAATGAACGCGGCGCGATCCAGGCCGATATCGACGAAAGCGGCCTGCATGCCAGGCAACACCCGTACGACCTTGCCTTTATAGATGTTGCCAACGATGCCGCGCTTTTGCGTACGTTCGACATGGACCTCTTGCAGGACACCGTTTTCAACCACCGCCACGCGCGATTCCATCGGCGTGATGTTGATCAGGATCTCTTCACTCATGGCAGGGTCTCGTTCAGGCATGTTCACGGTAATGGCCACATCTGGTCAGTACAACGCTTAACGCGCATTATGGTTTTGCCAACAGGGTATGCCGAAATGGCCGAGCAGTTCTGCGGTTTCGCACAGCGGCAAGCCAACCACCGCCGAGTAACTTCCATTGAGCCCGGCGACAAACACCGCACCCAGTCCTTGTATTCCATAACCACCCGCCTTGTCCCTCGGCTCGCCGCTGGCCCAGTAGGTCGTTGCCTCATCGCTGCTTATCGGGCGAAAACGCACCACGCTACGCACCACCCGCGACTCACAACGCTCACCTTCAAGTACAGCGATCGCCGTCAGGACTTCATGCTCACACCCGGACAACATCTTCAGCATGGCGCAAGCGTCAGCTTCATCAACCGGCTTGCCGAGAATTTTCCCGTCGAGCACCACGGCGGTATCGGCTCCCAGCACGCAAAACGGAGCGCCGGCCCCCACGACATCGCGCCCGGCCGCAGCCTTGCCGCGCGCCAGACGCTCGACATAGGCTGCCGGGGACTCCTGGGGCAATGGGGTTTCATCGATGTCCGCACTGATGGCGGAAAACGGAACGCCAATCTGCGTGAGCAGTTCACGCCGACGCGGCGAGCCAGAGGCGAGGTACAGCGGTTTCATCAAGACATCTCCCTTGTCATGGTGTGGGCAAATGCCTGACCGAATCAGTTGATTTTGTAACGTCGGCGCAATCCGCGCAAACCGAAGCTGATCCATGGCCAGAGCAAGGCACTGACCAGTGCCGGCAACACCAGCGCCAGCGTCGGCTGGCGATTGCCGGTCAGGGCGCTGAGCCACAACTGGACCAACTGCGCGAGGCCGAAGATCACCAGGATCACCAGGCTTTGTTGCCACATCGGGAACATCCGCAAGCGTTGTTGCAACGCCAGCACCAGGTAGGTGATCAACGTCAGGATCAAGGCATTTTGCCCCAGCAACGTGCCATACAGCACATCCTCGGTCAGGCCCAGGCACCACGCGGTGACCATCCCGACCTTCTGCGGCAGGGTCAATGCCCAGAACGCCAGCAACAAGGCCAGCCATAGAGGACGAAGGATTTCCATGAACTGCGGCAGCGGCGAAACGCTGAGCAGCATGCCAATGGCGAAGGTCAGCCAGACGATCCAGCCGTTTCGGGAGGCTTTGACACCAGCCATTATTCTCGTCCCCCAGTGGTAGCCGGCGCGGAGACAGGCGGTTTGGCAACAGGTTTGACTACGGCGGGTTGTGCCGCCGGCGGTTTGGCTGGCGCAGCTGTGGTCGTGGACGGCTTGGGATGTTTAACGCCTGGTTTGGCCGGGGTTGTGGCCGCCGGTACGGTAGCAGGCACTGCCGGGGCCACCGGGGCAGCCGGAGCCGGAGTCGGAACGATGGCCGGCTTGGGCACGGTCGCCGGAATGATCGGTCCACCACCCTGCGCATCCAGTGATTCCTGCGCCTGGGCAGCGTCGTTGGCACGTTCTTCAGGGGTACGGGTGTCGCTGAACACCAGCAGCAGGTATCGGCTGCGGTTCAGCGCAGCCGTCGGCACGGCGCGAACAATGGCGAATGGCTGACCGGAGTCGTGAATCACTTCCTTGACCGTCGCCACCGGGTAACCCGCCGGGAAGCGTTGGCCAAGGCCGGAGCTGACCAGCAGATCACCTTCCTTGATGTCAGCGGTATCGGCCACATGACGCAGTTCCAGGCGCTCCGGATTGCCGGTGCCACTGGCGATCGCCCGCAGACCGTTGCGGTTTACCTGCACCGGAATGCTGTGGGTGGAATCGGTCAGCAACAGGACGCGGGAGGTGTACGGCATCAACTCGACCACCTGCCCCATCAAACCCCGGGCATCGAGCACCGGCTGACCGAGGACCACGCCGTCGCGCTCACCTTTGTTGATGATGATGCGATGGGTAAAGGGATTGGGGTCCATGCCGATCAGCTCGGCCACTTCGACCTTCTCGTTCACCAGCGCCGAAGAGTTGAGCAACTCGCGCAGCCGAACGTTCTGCTCGGTCAGCGCGGCAAGCTTTTGCATGCGCCCCTGCAACAACAGGTTCTCGGTCTTGAGCTTTTCGTTTTCGGCGACGAGCTCGGTCCGGCTGCCGAACTGGCTGGCCACACCTTGCCATAGCCGCTGCGGCAGGTCGGTGATCCAGTAGGACTGCATCAGCACCAGCGACATTTGGCTACGCACTGGCTTGAGCAGTGTGAAGCGGGCATCGACCACCATCAGCGCGATCGAAAGCACGACCAGCACCAACACGCGCACGCCCAGTGAGGGACCTTTGGAGAAAAGCGGTTTAATAAGCCGCTCCTCCCAGGCAATTGTTCTCTTTACTCATACGGCATCAAACCGGCCTGGATGCAGACGACAGAAGATAAACGCGAACAGGCAGCACTGCAAAGTGCCGCCTGCGCGCTCAACAGCATAGAGGCAATCCGGCGACTTATTCGCTGGAGAGCAGGTCCATGGTGTGTTTATCCATCATTTCCAGGGCACGGCCACCGCCGCGAGCAACGCAGGTCAGCGGGTCTTCGGCGACGATCACCGGCAGACCGGTTTCCTGGGCCAGCAACTTGTCGAGGTCACGCAGCAAGGCGCCACCACCGGTCAGGACCAGGCCACGCTCGGCGATGTCGGAAGCCAGTTCCGGAGGCGATTGCTCCAGCGCGCTCTTCACGGCCTGAACGATGGTTGCCAGGGACTCTTGCAGAGCTTCCAGCACTTCGTTGGAGTTCAGGGTAAATGCACGCGGAACGCCTTCGGCCAGGTTACGGCCACGCACGTCGACTTCACGCACTTCGCCGCCCGGGTAGGCCGTACCGATTTCCTGCTTGATGCGCTCGGCCGTCGACTCGCCGATCAGGCTGCCGTAGTTGCGACGCACGTAAGTGATGATCGCTTCGTCGAAGCGGTCGCCGCCCACACGCACGGATTCTGCATACACCACACCGTTCAGGGAGATCAGGGCGATTTCAGTGGTACCACCACCGATATCCACGACCATCGAGCCGCGAGCTTCTTCAACCGGCAGGCCAGCACCGATCGCAGCGGCCATTGGCTCTTCGATCAGGAACACTTCACGGGCACCGGCACCGAGGGCCGATTCACGGATGGCACGACGCTCAACCTGGGTGGATTTGCACGGAACGCAGATCAAAACACGAGGGCTGGGCTGCAGGAAGCTGTTTTCGTGAACCTTGTTGATGAAGTACTGCAGCATCTTTTCGCAGACGCTGAAGTCGGCGATCACGCCGTCTTTCATCGGACGAATGGCAGCAATGTTGCCCGGCGTACGGCCCAACATGCGCTTCGCTTCGGTGCCGACAGCAACGACACTTTTCTGGTTACCGTGTGTCCGAATAGCCACAACGGAGGGCTCATTCAGGACGATACCGCGCTCGCGCACGTAAATAAGGGTGTTGGCAGTGCCCAGGTCAATGGAAAGATCGCTGGAAAACATGCCACGCAGTTTCTTGAACATGGGAAAGGGACCCTAGGCAACGCGTGGGTAAAAAAGTGCGGCAAACTCTAACAACGACAGGGATTTTGGGCAAGGCGCCAATATGTTAAATTGGCCGCTTTTCTGTGCACCAAGCCCCACAATCGCGGCCTTATGACCGTAGAAGTGCGGTAGTGTTCCGACAATCTAACACACGGACGCCGTCCGTTCTGTTTTCCACTGGAGAATCCCAATGGCGCTTGAACGCTCCGACGTGGAAAAAATCGCTCATCTGGCCTGTCTGGGCCTCAATGAAGCCGATCTTCCACATATCACTTCAGCCCTCAACAGCATTCTCGGGCTGGTCGACGAAATGCAGGCGGTCAATACCGACGGTATCGAACCGCTCGCCCACCCACTGGAAGCCAGCCAGCGCCTGCGTGCAGACGTCGTGACCGAGACCAATCATCGCGAGGCTTACCAGTCCATCGCACCAGCGGTCGAAAACGGCCTGTACCTGGTTCCGAAAGTCATCGACTAAAGGGAAAGAGCCTGCAATGCATCAATTGACTCTGGCCGAGATCGCCCGCGGACTCGCCGATAAAAAGTTTTCCTCCGAAGAGCTGACCAAAGTCCTGCTGGCGCGTATCGCCCAGCTCGATCCACAGCTCAACAGTTTCATCAGCCTCACCGAGGACCTGGCGCTCACGCAGGCGAAAGCCGCTGACGCCCGCCGGGCCAACGGTGAGAGCGGCGCCCTGCTCGGCGCGCCGATCGCCCACAAAGACCTGTTCTGCACCCAGGGTATCCGCACCAGCTGCGGCTCGAAGATGCTCGACAACTTTAAAGCACCGTACGACGCCACCGTCGTCGCCAAGCTGGCCGCCGCCGGGGCCGTGACCCTGGGCAAGACCAACATGGACGAATTCGCCATGGGTTCGGCCAACGAATCGAGTTACTACGGCGCCGTGAAAAACCCGTGGAACCTGGAATACGTGCCTGGCGGTTCGTCCGGCGGTTCGGCCGCGGCCGTTGCCGCTCGTCTGTTGCCGGCAGCCACCGGCACCGACACGGGCGGGTCCATTCGTCAGCCCGCCGCATTGACCAACCTTACCGGTCTGAAACCGACGTACGGTCGCGTTTCGCGCTGGGGCATGATCGCCTACGCCTCGAGCCTCGATCAGGGTGGCCCGTTGGCGCGCACGGCCGAAGACTGCGCCATTTTGTTGCAGGGTATGGCCGGCTTCGATCCGAACGACTCCACCAGCATCGACGAGCCCGTGCCGGACTACAGCGCCAGCCTCAACGGCTCGCTGCAAGGCCTGCGCATTGGCGTGCCTAAAGAGTATTTCAGCGCCGGTCTCGACCCGCGCATCGCCGATCTGATCCACAACAGCGTCAAGGAGCTGGAAAAGCTCGGCGCCGTGATCAAGGAAATCAGCCTGCCGAACATGCAGCACGCGATCCCTGCGTACTACGTGATCGCCCCGGCGGAAGCCTCTTCCAACCTGTCGCGTTTCGACGGCGTGCGCTTCGGCTACCGCTGCGAAAACCCGGTCAACCTGATAGACCTGTACAAACGCTCCCGCGGCGAAGGCTTCGGTCCGGAAGTGCAGCGCCGGATCATGGTTGGCGCCTACGCACTGTCGGCCGGTTACTACGATGCCTACTACCTGAAGGCGCAGAAGATCCGTCGCTTGATCAAGAACGACTTCATGGCGGCCTTCAACGAGGTCGACATCATCCTCGGCCCAACCACGCCGAACCCGGCCTGGAAGCTCGGCGCCAAGAACAGCGACCCGGTCGCTGCGTACCTGGAAGACGTCTACACCATCACCGCCAACCTCGCTGGCCTGCCGGGCTTGTCCATGCCTGCCGGTTTTGTCGATGGCTTGCCGGTCGGCGTGCAATTGCTCGCTCCGTACTTCCAGGAAGGTCGCCTGTTGAACGTTGCCCACCAGTATCAGTTAAACACTGATTGGCACACCCGCACCCCGCAGGGGTTTTGAAACTGCTGCGCTCGGTAATGCTGCGTTGAAAACTGGCTCGTAATGCTCATTGACTAAAGTCAACTCCGCTTACTCGCCAGTTTTCGCCTTGCCTTACCTTCGCTCGCGACGTTTCAAAATCCCCAGCAAAGGCTTCTGAGGAGACACACATGCAATGGGAAGTCGTGATCGGGCTGGAGATTCATACCCAGCTCACCACCCGGTCGAAAATCTTTTCCGGTAGTTCCACCACGTTCGGCTCCGAGCCGAACACCCAGGCCAGCCTGATCGACCTGGGCATGCCCGGCGTACTGCCGGTGCTGAACCAGGAAGCGGTGCGCATGGCGGTGATGTTCGGTCTGGCGATTGACGCCGAGATCGGCCAGCACAACGTGTTCGCCCGCAAGAACTACTTCTACCCGGACCTGCCCAAGGGCTACCAGATCAGCCAGATGGAATTGCCGATCGTCGGCAAGGGCCACCTGGACATCGCCCTGGAAGACGGCACGGTCAAACGTGTCGGCATCACCCGCGCGCACCTGGAAGAAGACGCCGGCAAGAGCCTGCACGAGGAGTTCAACGGTGCCACCGGCATCGACCTGAACCGTGCCGGCACACCGTTGCTGGAGATCGTTTCCGAGCCGGACATGCGCAGCGCCAAGGAAGCCGTGGCCTACGTCAAGGCGATCCACGCACTGGTGCGTTACCTGGGCATCTGCGACGGCAACATGGCCGAGGGTTCGCTGCGTTGCGACTGCAACGTGTCGATCCGTCCGAAAGGCCAGGCCGAGTTCGGTACCCGCTGCGAGATCAAGAACGTCAACTCGTTCCGCTTCATCGAGAAGGCGATCAACAGCGAAATCCAGCGTCAGATCGAACTGATCGAAGACGGCGGCAAGGTGATCCAGCAAACCCGCCTGTACGATCCGAACAAGGACGAAACCCGTCCAATGCGCAGCAAAGAGGAAGCCAACGACTACCGTTACTTCCCCGATCCGGACCTGCTGCCCGTCGTGATTGAAAACGCGTTCCTCGATGACGTGCGCGCCACCCTGCCGGAATTGCCACCACAGAAACGCGAGCGCTTCCAGGAGCAGTTCGGTCTGTCGGTGTACGACGCCAACGTGCTGGCCACCAGCCGCGAGCAGGCGGACTACTTCGAGCAAGTCGCCAGCATCAGCGGCGACGCCAAACTGGCAGCGAACTGGGTGATGGTCGAGTTGGGCAGCCTGCTCAACAAACAAGGCCTGGACATCGAAGCGTCGCCGGTTTCCGCCGAGCAACTGGGCGGCATGCTGTTGCGGATCAAGGACAACACCATCTCGGGCAAAATCGCCAAGGTTGTGTTTGAAGCCATGGCCAACGGCGAAGGCAGCGCGGACGAGATCATCGACAAGCGCGGCCTGAAGCAAGTGACCGACACCGGCGCCATCTCGGCGGTGCTGGACGAAATGCTCGCGGCCAACGCCGAGCAAGTCGAGCAGTACCGTGCGGCAGACGAAGCCAAGCGCGGCAAGATGTTCGGCTTCTTCGTCGGCCAGGCCATGAAAGCCTCCAAAGGCAAGGCCAACCCGCAACAAGTGAACGAATTGCTGAAAAGCAAGCTCGAAGGCTGATAGAAATGGAGCCAGTTTTTAAACCTGGCTCAAAACCTTGTAGGAGCGAGCCTGCTCGCGATGGAAAGTCAGTTGGCCCCGATGTGGCTGACTCTCCATCGCGAGCTGGCTCGCTCCTACAGTTTGTTTCGGGAAACCTTCGAATGAAACGTCTGCTCGGCGCCTGCGCCCTCCTTTCCCTCCTCGCCGGCTGCGCGAGTAACGATATCGTCGACCCACACGGCTACGACAAGACCGGCATGGCCTCGTACTACGGCGCCAAACACCAAGGTAAACGCACCGCCAGCGGCGAGCGTTTCGACCGGAATTCCCTGACCGCCGCCCATCGCCAGCTTCCCTTCGGCACGCGAGTGAAGGTCACCAACCTGAACAACGACAAATCCTGCGTGGTCCGCATCAACGATCGTGGGCCGCATACCCGTGGGCGCCTGATCGACCTGTCCCATGAGGCCGCCGAACGCCTGGGCATGCTCAAGAGCGGCACTGCGCGGGTTCGCGTGCAAGCCCTCGACGACTGACAAACGGAGCCCCGACCATCTTCGGACTAGCCGATTTACCCCTGATCAGCGTGATCGAATTGCTCAGCGGCCTGGTGCTGCTGATTGCCGGCGCCGAACTGATGGTACGTGCCGCCGTGCGCCTGGCCGCGCGCCTGCATGTGCGACCACTGATCATCGGCCTGACCATCGTCGCCCTCGGCAGCAGCGCACCGCAGATGGCCATCAGCCTGCAGGCCACACTGGCGCATAACGCCGACATTGCCGTCGGCAGCGTGATCGGCAGCAGCATTTTCAATATCCTCGTGACCCTCGGACTGTCGGCGCTGATCATCCCCCTGCGAGTTTCACGGCAACTGGTGCGCCTGGATATTCCGCTGATGATCGGCGCCAGCCTGCTGGTGTTCGTGCTGGCCTGGAATGAAGAGCTGACCCGTGCCGATGGCGTCATTCTCCTGACCGCACTGCTGCTGTACCTGGGCCTGTTGCTGCGTCAGTCGAAGCACTCGGCGCGTCCGCAGTCGACTCATGAGCACCCGGTGCAAGCGCCATGGTTAAAAAGTCTGATGATGATCATTGCCGGCCTGGCAATGCTGGTGTACGCCGGCCACTTATTGTTGGGCGCGGCGGTTGCGGTCGCCACTGATTTGGGACTGTCGGAACGGATCATCGGCCTGACCATCGTCGCCATCGGCACTTCCCTGCCGGAGCTCGCGACCTCGCTGATCGCCGCCTCCCGTGGCGAACGGGAGATCGCGGTGGGCAACGTCATTGGCAGCAACCTGTTCAACCTGTTGGGCGTTTTGGGCTTTACCGCACTGGTCGCGCCGACACCCCTATCGGTATCGCCCAATGCCCTGGATTTCGACCTGCCAGTGATGCTCGGCGTCGCCGCGCTGTGCCTGCCGGTGTTCTATTCCGGCTACCGGGTGACCCGCGCCGAGGGCTTGCTGTTTCTGGGTTTGTATCTGGCTTACGGCCTGCACGTGGTGTCGTTCACCACCGGCATGCCATTGGCGGGCAAGCTTGAACACCTGATGCTGTTTTTCGTCCTGCCGGCGCTGGTGGCGTTTTTGCTGTTCACGTCGCTGCGCGCCTGGCATCGCCAACACCACAAGAGAGAATTGCCATGACCGAGAACAAGAAGACCGGCGTTGAAGTACGCCGCCAAGTGATGGGCGACGCCTTCGTCGACCGCGCGCTGGGCAATGCCACCGAGTTCACCCAGCCGCTGCAGGATTTCGTCAACGAACACGCCTGGGGCAGCGTCTGGAGCCGCGAAGGCTTGCCGCTTAAAACCCGCAGCCTGATCACCCTCGCCGCCCTGACAGCGCTGAAGTGCCCGCAGGAATTGAAAGGTCACGTGCGCGGCGCGCTGAACAATGGCTGCACGGTGGAAGAAATTCGTGAAGCGCTGTTGCATTGCGCGGTGTATGCCGGCGTGCCGGCGGCGATCGACGCGTTTCGGGCGGCGCAGGAAGTGATTGATACCTACCAGAAGCCGGAGTGACATCGCGAGCAGGCTCGCTCCCACAGGGAATGCATTCCAAATGTGGGAGCGAGCCTGCTCGCGATGAGGCCCTAAAAAGCACCGACTCTTCAGCGACTAGATCCAACCACCCCACTGCAACAAAAAGATCCCGACGTTGGTGGTGACCGCCGCCATCAACGTGGTAATGACGATGATCGCCGCCGCCAGTTCATGATTGCCATTGGCTGCCCGGGCCATGACAAAACTGGCCGCCGCCGTCGGGCTGCCGAAGTACAGGAACAGAATCCCCAGCTCCGCACCACGAAAGCCCCAGAGCCACGCGCCGAGCGTCGCCAGTATCGGCAGGCCGAGCATCTTCACCAGACTTGAACTCAGCGCCATCGGGCCGCTCTTGCGCATCGCCGCCAGCGACAACGTGCCGCCAATGCAGATCAATGCCAACGGCAGGGTGGTCTGCGCCAGGTACTGGCCGGAGGTTTCCAGCCATCCCGGCAAACCGATCTTGAAGTAGGCAAACGGTGCCGCCGCGATCACGCTGATGATCAGCGGATTGCTGAATACGCTTTTGCAAATGCTCCACGGATCGGACTTGATCACCGGGCTGTACACCGCCAGCACGATGGTCGACAGCGTGTTGTAAAACAGGATCACCAGCGCCGCGAGAATCGCCCCCAGGGAAATCCCGTAATCGCCGTACATGCTCGCCGCCAGCGCCAGGCCGATGACCCCGTTGTTACCGCGAAATGCGCCTTGGGTGTAGATCCCGCGGTCTTCTCGCGGGCACTTGAAAATCGCCCAGCCCCAGGCGATGGCAAAGCACACCAGGGTGGCGAGGGAGAAGTAAATGAGCAACGCTGGTTGCAGCGCGGCGTGCAGGTCGGCGTGCAGGATGCCGAGAAACAGCAACGCCGGCATGGTGACGTTGAACACCAACGCCGACGCGGTGTGGATGAAGTTATCGTTGATCCAATTGATGCGCTTGAGCAGCACCCCCAGAAACAGCATGGCGAACACCGGGGCGGTGATGTTCAGGGTTTCGAGGAAAATGGCCAGCATGCCGTGGATAACCTTGGGTGAGCGTCGTTAGGGGGCTAATGATAAGCCAGCAAGTCCCTCGCCGTCTGGTAGAACGCTATCGCTGGCAAGCCAGCTCCCACAGGTTCCTCGGTGTTCATACGTCTTATGCAACGCAGAAGATTCCTGTGGGAGCTGGCTTGCCAGCGATGCAGCCGACGCGGTCTTACGTGATTGGCGCCGGATTGAACAAGGTGATGTCGTTATGCAGCTTGTGCCGCTCCGCCCACGTCTGTTTCTTGCCGCTGGCCACGTCCAGGTAGTAGTGGAACAACTCCCAGCCGAGGTCCTCGATGGAGGCGCGTCCGGTGGCGATTCGCCCCGCGTCGATGTCGATCAGGTCTGGCCAGCGCTGTGCCAGCTCAGTGCGGGTCGATACCTTCACCACGGGCGCCATCGCCAATCCATAAGGCGTGCCACGACCGGTGGTGAACACGTGCAGGTTCATCCCCGCCGCCAGTTGCAAGGTTCCGCAGACAAAGTCGCTGGCCGGCGTTGCGCAAAAGATCAGGCCTTTTTGCTTGAAGCGCTCGCCAGGGCCGAGCACGCCAGTGATAGCACTGCTGCCGGACTTGACGATCGACCCCAGGGATTTCTCGACAATGTTCGACAACCCGCCTTTCTTGTTGCCCGGCGTGGTGTTGGCACTGCGATCCGCTTCCCCCTTGGCCAGGTAACGGTCATACCAGTCCATTTCCCGCACCAACTCCTGAGCGACTTCCCTGGTTTGCGCGCGCGAAGTCAGCAGGTAGATCGCGTCGCGCACTTCGGTCACTTCGGAGAACATCACCGTCGCACCCGCACGCAACAGCAAGTCCGAGGCGTAGCCCAGGGCCGGGTTAGCGGTGATCCCGGAGAACGCATCACTGCCACCGCATTGCATGCCCAGGATCAGCTCGGACGCCGGCACGGTTTCCCGACGGCGCTGATCGAGCTTCTTCAAACGGGTCTCGGCCAGCGCCATGATCTGCTCGATCATCTCGGTAAAACCGTGACTGGAATCCTGCAGGCGATACAACCAGGGTTCGCTCAAATCCACCGAGCTGTCGTTCTCGTGCATCACTTGCCCGGCCTGCAATTTCTCGCAGCCCAGGCTGATCACCAAGGCCTCGCCACCCAGGTTCGGGTTGCGCGCCAGATTGCGCACGGTGCGAATCGGGATGTAGGCATCGGTGGCGGTGATCGCCACGCCGCAGCCGTAACTGTGGGTCAGCGCCACCACGTCATCGACGTTCGGGTACTTGGGCAGCAGCTCGTCCTTGATGCGCTTGACCGCATGGTCCAGCACGCCGGTAACGCACTGCACCGTGGTCGTGATGCCGAGAATGTTACGCGTGCCAACCGTGCCGTCGGCGTTGCGATAACCCTCGAAGGTATAGCCTTCGAGCGGTGCTTGTGCGGCCGGCACTTCGGTGGACAGCGGCAGGCTGTCCAGCGGTGGCGCGGTGGGCATGCGCAATTGGTCCTCCTTGACCCAACTGCCGCGTGGAATCGGCTGCAAGGCGTAGCCAATGGTCTGGCCGTAACGAATCACCTGTCCGCCCTCGGGGATGTCCTCTAGGGTGACCTTGTGACTTTGTGGCACGAAATCCACGGTGACCAGGCCATCGGCAAACTCGGTGCCGGCCGGTACGCCCTGATCGTTGACCACGATCACCACATTGTCCCGCTCGTGCAGGCGGATGTAGCGCGGCGAGTCGGAATGTTCAATCAACTGCATGACGCCGCTCCTCAGGAATGCGCTTGAGACAACTTGTTATTCATTTCAGGACCGCCCATCGGTGGTTCTTTGAGCACAACGCGTTTGATCGGACCGACGATGACCAGATAGCTGAACACCGCGACCAGTGCGTTGCAACCGACAAACACCAGCGCCCACTTGAACGATCCGGTGGAGCTGATGATGTAACCGATCACGATCGGGGTGGTGATCGAGGCGAGGTTGCCAAACATGTTGAACAGGCCACCGCTCAAACCGGCGATCTGTTTCGGCGAAGTATCAGAGACCACCGCCCAGCCAAGCGCGCCCACGCCCTTGCCGAAGAACGCCAGCGCCATGAAGCCCACGACCATCCATTCGATATCGACGTAGTTACACGCCACGATGCTGCTGGAAACCAGCAGGCCGGCAATGATCGGCGCCTTGCGGGCGAACGTCAGGGAATGCCCCTTGCGCAGCAGGTAGTCGGAAATCACCCCGCCGAGCACGCCACCAATAAAGCCGCAGATCGCTGGCAACGAGGCAATGAAGCCGGCCTTGAGGATGGTCATGCCGCGCTCTTGCACCAGGTACACCGGGAACCAGGTCAGGAAGAAGTAAGTGATGCCGTTGATGCAGTATTGGCCGAGGTAGACGCCGAGCATCATGCGGTTGGTCAACAGCTGGCGAATGTAGTCCCACTTTGGCCCGTCGACCTTTTTGCCCTTGCCTTTGTCCTGGTCCATGTCGACCATGCCGCCGTTCTCGGCGATGTGCTTGAACTCGGCGTCATTGATCATCGGGTGCTGACGCGGGCTGTGGATAACTTTCAGCCAGATCAGAGAGAACACGATACCGATGCTGCCCATCACGACAAACACATGCTGCCAGCCAAAGGTGTAGACGATCCAGCCCATGAGCGGCGCGAACAGCACCGTGGCGAAGTATTGAGCGGAGTTGAAGATCGCCGATGCCGTGCCGCGTTCAGCGGTTGGGAACCAGGCCGCCACGATGCGAGCGTTGCCGGGAAAGGACGGCGCTTCGGCCAGGCCCACCAGGAAGCGCAGCATGAACAGCGCGACAATCGCCGTGGACATGCCGAACTCACCGACATAACCCTGCAGGACGGTGAACAGCGACCAGGTGAAAATGCTCAAGGCATAGATTTTTTTCGAGCCGAAACGGTCCAGCAGCCAGCCACCGGGAATTTGCCCGGCCACGTAGGCCCAACCGAATGCAGAGAAGATATAGCCAAGGGTGACCGCGTCGATGCCGAGGTCTTTTTGCAGGCTGGAGCCGGCAATGGCGATGGTAGCCCGGTCGGCGTAGTTGATCGTGGTCACCAGGAAAAGCATGAGCAAGATCAAATAGCGGACGTGAGTCGGCTTGGTCGATTGCATGTAGATGTACTCCCACTGATTATTTTTATGCGCGGGTGAAACGGGTGCGATCCCTGTAGGAGCGAGTCCTGCTCGCGATGGTGTTCAACGATGACGCGGGGCATCAGGTTGACCGTGGCGACTTCAAGACCATCGCGAGCAGGGCTCGCTCCTACAGGGGGTATTGCCTTACGAGCCGATGTAACTGGTCTTCACGACCGTGTAGAACTCTTGCGCATAGCGGCCTTGCTCGCGGGAGCCATAGGACGAACCTTTACGCCCGCCGAACGGAACGTGGTAATCCACGCCAGCGGTCGGCAGGTTGACCATCACCATCCCGGCCTGGGAGTGGCGCTTGAAGTGGTTGGCGTACTTCAACGACGTCGTGGCGATGCCCGCCGACAGACCGAACTCGGTGTCGTTGGCCATGGCCAATGCCGCTTCGTAATCCGCGACGCGAACCACGTTGGCCACCGGGCCGAAGATCTCTTCGCGGCTGATGCGCATCGCCGCTTCGCTGTCGGCAAACAGCGTCGGAGCGAGGTAGTAGCCCTCGGTGTCACAGGTCACCAAGCCACCGCCGCTGACCAGACGCGCACCTTCGGACTGGCCGATGTCGATGTACTTCATGTCCTGTTCCAGTTGAGCCTGGGAAACCACCGGACCGATATCGGTGCCCGCTTTCAACGCGTGGCCGACCTTGATCGACTTCATGCGCTCGGCCATGGCTTCGACGAACTTGTCGTGGATGCCGGCAGTGACGATGAAGCGGCTCGACGCGGTGCAACGCTGGCCGGTGGAGTAGAACGCGCTCTGCACCGACAGCTCGACCGCTTGTTTGAGGTCGGCGTCCTCAAGAATGATCTGCGGGTTCTTGCCGCCCATTTCCAGCTGGACCTTGGCCTGGCGCGACACGCAGCTGACGGCGATCTGACGACCGACACCCACGGAACCGGTGAAGCTGATGCCGTCGACTTTCGGGCTGTGGACCAGGGCATCACCCACCACGCGACCGCTGCCCATCACCAGGTTGAACACGCCCGCCGGGAAGCCCGCGCGGGAGATGATTTCCGCCAGGGCCCAGGCGCAACCTGGCACCAGGTCCGCAGGCTTGAGCACGACGCAGTTGCCGTAGGCCAGGGCCGGGGCGATTTTCCACGACGGGATGGCAATCGGGAAGTTCCACGGGGTAATCAGACCGACCACACCCAGTGCTTCACGAGTGACTTCAACGTTGACGCCCGGGCGTACCGACGGCAGGTAGTCGCCGGACAGGCGCAGGCATTCACCGGCGAAGAATTTGAAAATGTTGCCGGCGCGGGTCACTTCGCCAATGGCCTCGGGCAGGGTCTTGCCCTCTTCCCGAGCCAGCAATGTGCCGAGCTCATCGCGACGGGCGAGAATTTCAGTGCCGACTTTATCCAGGGAATCGTGACGCGCCTGAATGCCGGATGTGGACCACGCCGGAAACGCGGCACGGGCGGCATCGATGGCGGCGTGGACTTGGGCCAGGTCAGCCTTGGCGTAGTCGCCGATGGCATCGCTGAGCTCGGACGGGTTGATGTTGGTCGCGTAATCGCTGGCCGCGACCCATTCGCCGTTGATGTAGTTGTCGAAACGCTTTGCATTTGTCACGGGACTGCCCTCGAAACAAAAAAATCTCACGCAAAAGGCCGCTGAATACCCAGCGGCCCCGTTAAACCGGATGTGTTACTGCGCGCCCTGCTTGTCGATCAGCGCGGCGAGCATTTCGTACTCTTCGCCCGTCAGATCGGTCAGCGGTGCACGCACAGGGCCCGCGTCGTAACCGGCAATTTTTGCCCCGGCCTTGACGATGCTCACGGCGTAACCGGCTTTGCGGTTACGGATGTCCAGGTACGGCAGGAAGAAGTCATCAATGATCTTGCCAACGGTGGCGTGATCGTCACGCGCGATCGCGTGGTAGAAGTCCATCGCGGTTTTCGGGATGAAGTTGAACACCGCCGAGGAGTAGACCGGCACGCCCAGCGCTTTATAGGCAGCGGCATAGACTTCAGCGGTCGGCAAGCCGCCCAGGTAGCTGAAACGGTCACCGAGGCGGCGGCGGATCGACACCATCAACTCGATATCACCCAGGCCGTCCTTGTAGCCGATCAGGTTCGGGCAGCGCTCGGCCAGACGCTCCAGCAACGGCGCGTTCAGACGGCAAACATTGCGGTTGTAGACCACGACACCGATGTTGACCGATTTGCACACGGCTTCAACGTGGGCGGCAACGCCGTCCTGGCTGGCTTCGGTCAGGTAATGCGGCAACAGCAACAGGCCCTTGGCGCCCAGACGCTCAGCTTCCTGCGCGTATTCGATGGCTTGACGGGTCGAACCGCCAACACCGGCCAGAATCGGCACGCTGGTGGCGCAAGTGTCGACCGCCGTCTTGATGATTTCCGAATATTCGCTGGCCGCCAGAGAGAAGAACTCACCGGTGCCGCCGGCGGCGAACAGAGCCGAGGCGCCGTATGGGGCCAGCCATTCGAGACGCTTGATGTAGCCAGCGCGGTGGAAATCGCCCTGGGCATTGAAATCGGTGACCGGGAAAGACAACAGGCCGGAAGAGAGGATGGACTTCAGTTCTTGTGGATTCATTATTCGAACACCCTGGGTAGCGACGTTTGTGTGTGAGAAAACCGTTCAGCCTTTGCTGAAGTTGTAGGTCATCGTACAACTTAAAATATAACCGTCAACTGCATTTCATCGCCGTGGGTGAAAATTGTTCGACAAGAGTCAGGCGAGATAGGGCGTTCAGCGGCTATTGGGGCAGGAAAAGCGGGGCAGACGCCGGCTCAATAGAGATACGTTGTCAGAAGATTGATGGACTGAGCAAACAAGCTGGGGATGTGGGAAATGGCTGATAACAGGCTCGCTCCCACACAGGAATTTAGGTGCGCACAAATCGTGTTCACCGCAAGTCAAACGGGGGAGCGAGCCTGCTCGCGATAGCGGTAACTGAGACGATGGATGACACAGGGGTAGATTGCCTACCCCCGCTGCGCCTCTGCCTCTTCATGGGCATGACGCAACCGCTCGCGGCTGTTCGTCAGGTGCAAACGCATGGCCGCGCGGGCCGCATCGGAATCCTGGCGAGCAATCGCATCGTAGATTTCTTCGTGCTCGCGGCTCAGGCGATTCATGTAGTGCTGCTGGTCATCGTGGGCCAGCCGCGCGGAATTGAGGCGAGTGCGCGGAATGATGCTGGTGCCCAGGTGGGTCATGATGTCGGTGAAGTAGCGGTTGCCGGTCGACAGGGCGATTTGCAGGTGGAACTGGAAGTCCGAGGCCACGGCATCGCCGGCGTGGGAGACGCTTTCATTCAAGGCATCCAGTGCCGCGCGCATCAACGCCAACTGCTCAGGGGTTCGGCGTTGCGCGGCCAGACCGGCGGACTCCACCTCCAGGCTGATGCGCAGCTCCAGGATGGCCAGCACATCACGCAAGGTCACCACTGTTGCCGGATCGATACGGAAACCGCTCGGGCTCGGGGTGTCGAGAACGAAGGTGCCGATACCGTGGCGGGTTTCCACCTGCCCCGCCGCCTGCAGACGGGAAATCGCCTCGCGCACCACCGTGCGGCTGACGCCATGGGCGTCCATGATTGCCGACTCGGTGGGCAACTTGTCACCACGCTTGAGGTGGCCGTCGCGGATCTGCTCGGACAGCACCGTCACCAGTTCCTGCGCGAGGCTGCGGCGCTTGCGAGGGAGGCGTGGTGTGTCGTTCAGGTTTTCCATGGTGAACATCTGTCTCGAAAAATTCGGTTGAAACCGCATCATAGCTCAACACGGTTGTACGATCACCCATCACCCTGTGTAGGAGCGAGCCTGCTCGCGATGGACTGGCGAGCGCCGCGTGTATTCAGGTGGCACGCGTTATCGTTAGCCACCCTCGCGAGCAGGCTCGCTCCTATAGGGAATGCGTGTTCAGGCGGTCACGGCCTGGTCCACCAGGCGGCCATTCTCGATACGAATGTGCCGCGGATGGAAACGCTTGAGACTGCTGCGATGGCCGACGCTGATGATGCTCAGTCCCGGCAACTCATCGATCAGCGCCTGATACAGCGAAGCCTCATCCTCTTCATCCATCGCCGACGTCGCTTCGTCCATGTACAACCATTGCGGCGCATAAATCAGGGCACGGGCGAAGGCCAGGCGCTGTTGCTCACCTGGCGACAGCAGACGCTGCCAGTGATTGGCTTCATCGAGGCGCGCCACCAGATGCGGCAGTCGGCAGGTTTCCAGTACGTGCACGTAGCGCTCGTTCGGGTAGGTATCGCCGGCCTGTGGATAACTCAATGCCTCGCGCAACGTACCAATCGGCAGATAGGGTTTCTGCGGCAGGAACAGGTAACGCGCCGCCGGCAGGCGGATACTGCCGTGGCCCGCCGGCCACAGATGCCCCATCGCCCGCAGCAAGGTCGACTTGCCGCTGCCGGAGCGACCGCTGAGCATCACGCGCTCGCCCTCCTCCACGGTCATCTCGGCATTGGTCAGCAGATGGCGACCGTCAGCAAGATCGAGGCCGAGGTTGTGCACCTGCAATGCATTCCCTTGATTCTGCACGTCGATGGCCGGGACACGCTCTTCGTTATCGACCATGGCCTGACGGAAGCTCAACAAACGATCACAGGTGGCGCGCCAGGAAGCGAGGTCCTGATACGCACTGATAAACCAGCTGAAACTCTCCTGAACGTTGCCGAAAGCCGAGCTGATTTGCATCAGTTCACCGAGTTCGATCTTGCCGGAGAAGTAACGCGGCGCAGCGACCATGAACGGAAAAATGATCGCAATCTGGCTGTAACCGGACGTGAAGAACGTCAGACGCTTGGACACCTTCATGATGTCCCAGAAGTTATGCCAAACCATCCCGAAACGACTGCTCAGGCGGCGGTTTTCGTTGGGCTCGCCGTTGTACAACGCAATGCTTTCAGCATTTTCACGGACCCGGACCATGGAGAAACGCAGGTCGGCTTCGAAGCGTTGTTGTTGGTTGTTCAGGCCGATCAAACGACGACCGATCAAATGCGTCAGCCAACTGCCGACCGCGGCATACACCAGCACGCACCAGAACATGTAGCCGGGAATGGTGAAGCCGAGCACTTCAATACTGCCTGATACACCCCACAGGATGATCGAGAACGACACCAGGCTGACAATATTGCGAATCAGCCCAAGGCCCAGGCTCAGCGTGTTCAAGGTGAAGTTGTTGAGGTCTTCCGATATCCGCTGGTCCGGGTTATCGGTGTAACCGCCCTGCTCCAGCCGATAGTAATTTTTGTCGCTGAGCCAGCGGGCGAAATACTTTTCGGTGAGCCAGGCCCGCCACCGTATGGTCAGCATCTGGGTCAGGTAAAGGCGGTACACCGCACCGATAATCGCCACCGCGGCAATGGCGCAGAAATACAGGATCAACGTCCAGAACGACGCCTCATCCTTCTTCTGCAGGGCGTTGTAGAAGTCTTTGTACCAGGTGTTGAACCACACCGAGATCCCGACGCTGACCAACGAGAGGGCAATCACGGCGATCAGCAACGTCCAGGCCTTGCCCTTCTCTTCGCTACGCCAGTAAGGCGTGGTCATCGCCCACACTTTGCGAAAAAACTGCCCGCGCACCGCGTCGTTGACCGCAGAATATTCAGCGTTCTGATTCATGGAAAAGGCTCGATAAAGAAAAAAACACGCACGAACCGATCATAGATGATCGGTTCGGTTTGTCGCGAGGAGCTACCCGCATTCGTTCAGCACAGGTTCAGCGGCGAACGGGGCGCTTCTGCAGTTTGCGCTGCAGCGTGCGGCGATGCATGCCCAGGGCGCGGGCCGTGGCGGAGATGTTGCCTTCGTGCTCGGTCAAGACGCGCTGGATATGCTCCCACTGCAGACGGTCGACCGACATCGGATTCTCCGGCACCAGGCTGTCGAGGTCGGCATGCTCGGAAAGCAGCGCGGCCAGAACGTCGTCGGCATCCGCCGGTTTGCACAGGTAGTTGCAGGCACCGCGCTTGATCGCCTCGACGGCGGTGGCAATGCTCGAGTAACCCGTGAGGATCACCACGCGCATTTCCGGGTCCATTTCCAGCAATTTGGGCAACAACACCAGACCCGAGTCGCCGTCCATTTTCAGGTCCAGGGCGGCGTAGTCCGGCAGATCGGCCTGGGCCATCGCCAGGCCTTCTTCGGCGGAACCGGCGGTACTGACGCGAAAACCACGGCGAGCCATCGCTCGAGCCATGACGCGGGTAAATGTTGCGTCGTCATCGACCAGCAGCAAATGCGGCAGTTCTTCGCCTTCGACTTGGATTTCGTCACTCATGTTGGTCTCCTCGGGCGACACGGGGCAGGCGCAGCTCGGTGAGCGTGCCGCCTTCCTCATGACTGTAGAGTTTCACTGAGCCGCCGGCGCGTGTCACGCTGGCCTTGCTCAAAAACAGGCCCAGGCCGAAACCTTTGCCCTTGGTGGTAAAAAATGGCTTGCCAATCTGCTCGGCGATGGCCAGCGGTACACCGGCTCCGTGGTCGCGAATGCTGATCGTCAGGTTATCCGCATCCCAGTCCAGCGTCACTTGCAGGCCCTCGGGACAGGCATCGGCGGCGTTGTTCAGCAAATTCAACAGGGCCTGGGTCAGGTCCGGCGGTGGAGCCATGCGCGGCACCTTGCCTTGACCCAGGCGCTGGAAGCGATAGCTGGCTTCCGGGCGCATCAGGTGCCAGCGGTTCAGTGCCTCATCGAGCCAGTCGGTGACGTCCTGCATCTCCACGGCCAGGCGGCGATTGGCTTCGGCGGCGCGCACCAGTTGTTGCAAGGTCTCTTTGCACAGCTTGACCTGATCCTGCAGCACGCTCAGGTCGTCCTGCAGCATCGGGTCGTGGTGATCCTGGCGCATTTCCTTGAGCAACACGCTCATGGTCGCCAGTGGCGTACCCAGTTCATGGGCGGCGCCGGCCGCCTGGGTGGCCACGGCCAGCAATTGCTGGTCGCGCAGTCCTTCTTCGCGGCGAATGGCGCGCAGTTCTTCCTGACGGCGCAACTCTTCGGCCATGCGCGCGGCGAAGAAGGTGATGACCGCCGCGGCGAGGGCAAAACTCAGCCACATCCCGTAAACCTGCAGGTTTTCCCGAGCGATCGGGAAGGTCTGCAACGGATAAAAGCGCGCCAGCAACAGGGTGTACATCGTCAACGCGATACCGGACAGGATCACCGAATAACGCCACGGCAATGTCACGGCCGCGATGGTCAGTGGCACCAGGTAATAAGACACGAACGGGTTGGTCGAGCCGCCCGAAAAGTACAGCAAGGCACTGTGGATAAACAGGTCGCAGGCCAGTTGCAAGGCGTATTCGAGTTCTGTCACCGGCCATGACGTACGCAGGCGAATCGCCGTGAACGCACACAACAGCATCGAGCAACCGAGGGTCGCCGCCAGCTGGAACCAGGGCAACGGCAGCAATTCAAACCAGTAGGCCAGGCCCACGGAGCCGGCCTGGGCGGCCAACACTAAAGTGCGGATGAACGTCAGCCGCCAGAGATTCTGGCGAGTTGCGGAGGTAATTTGAACGGGGGCGAGCATGAGCTCTCCTGATGAGCGCTCCAGGCGGATCGCCGGGAGTATAACCAAGCGCGGGGGCTGACAGGAAAAAGTGCGGCAAACGGCCACATGCAGGAGCGAGCCTGCTCGCGATGGTCGTCAACGGTGACGCTGGGAACCTGGCACCCCTCGGTGCTCTCAGGTTCATCGCGAGCAGGCTCGCTCCTACAGGGGGCATGTGTATCTGTATAGAAGTTGTAACTGTGCGAACCGGATCATAGAGGCTAGAGTCTGATGGTTTCACGCAGGCCCGGAACAGAGCCCTGCGCACCCTTCCAAGGAGCTTTCATGCACACATTCCGCCGCAGCGCCGCCCTCCTCGCCCTGAGCATTGGCGCGATCGCCAGCCTCCCGGCCCTGGCTGCCGACGAGCTTCATTACAACCAGATTTCACTGCGCGCCGAAGTCAGTCAGGAAGTGGCTCGCGACCTGATGATCGTGACCCTCTACACCGAAGAACAAAACAGTGACCCGGCCAAACTCGCCGCCGATGTCAGCACCACCATGAACAAGGCGCTGGCCCAGGCCAAACAGGTCAAGGACATCACTTTGCGCCAGGGCAGCCGCAACAGCTACCCGATCTATGACACCAAGGGTCAAAAAATCACTGGCTGGCGTGAACGCGCCGAGCTGCGCCTGGAAAGCCCGGACTTCGCCGCACTGTCGAAACTCACCGGCGAACTGCTCACCGACCTGAAGATGGGCGGCATGGACTTCGCCATTGCCACGCCAACCCGCAAGGCCAGCGAAGACGCCCTGCTCAAGGACGCCGTGACCGCGTTCAAGGCCCGCGCCCAACTGGCCACTGATGCACTGGGGGGCAAGGGTTACAAGATCGTCAACCTGAACCTCAACAGCAACGGCTATCCACAACCGTACATGCGCGCACCGATGATGATGAAAGCTGCCAGCATGGACGCCGCTCCGGTCACGCCGGAAGTGGAAGCGGGCACCAGCCAGGTCAGCATGACTGCCGACGGTTCGATTGAAGTGCTGATGCCTTGATTCATAACCGGTAGGCAAAAAAGGCGATCATTCAAGTGATCGCCTTTTTTTTTGCAAACCGACGTCTATGCTGATTCTGGAAATAAACAGGAATACCCAGACAACTATCGCAGTTGCACTTCGTACATCTTGCTCATGAGCCTGGCAACAATAATGGCTCCCATTTACCCCTGCCCCCACTGAGGGACAGGGGTATAAATAGGTAACACCTCGCCCCACCCACGGGCGCCGCCAAGGCCTTAACGCACCAAAAAGGGGCGCCGTTAGCACGATAAAAACACCGCGCAAACGGTCAAATGCGTCAAATTTTATACATATGCGACATTAAGGTACGTTCGTGCCACTGTTTAAGGCTTGTAGTCACTCTGGATCTTGCATTGGGTATGGCCCCTGCATAAGTATCCGCAGGCACGACTCACGAGGTCGTCCTCAAAATCAAAAAATGACAACAAATCATGAGGCCACCATGCTTAAACACGCGGTCATTCCGTTTCTATTAGGTGCCGGCTTATTAGCGGCCGCGCCTTTCGCCCAAGCTGCGACTAACCTGGTGTTCTGCTCCGAAGGGAGCCCGGCCGGTTTCGATCCGGGTCAATACACCACCGGAACCGACTTCGACGCCTCAGCCGAGACCATGTTCAACCGTTTGACCCAGTTCGAGCGCGGCGGCACCGCCGTAGTTCCTGGGCTGGCGACCAAATGGGACGTCTCCGATGACGGCCTGACCTACACCTTCCACTTGCGTGAAGGCGTCAAGTTCCACACCACCCCGTACTTCAAGCCCACTCGTGAGTTCAACGCCGACGACGTGCTGTTCACCTTTAATCGCATGATTAACAAGGATGACCCGTTCCGCAAAGCGTACCCGACCGAATTCCCGTACTTCACCGACATGGGGATGGACACCAACATCACCAAGATCGATAAAGTCGACGACCACACTGTCAAGTTCACCCTCAAAGACGTCGATGCCGCGTTCATCCAGAACATGGCCATGAGCTTCGCCTCGATCCAGTCCGCCGAGTACGCTGCCCAGCTGCTCAAGGAAGGCAAGGCCGCCGACATCAACCAGAAGCCGGTCGGCACGGGTCCGTTCGTGTTCAAGAGCTACCAGAAAGACTCCAACATCCGCTACACCGGGAACAAGGACTACTGGAAGCCTGAAGACGTCAAGATCGACAACCTGATCTTCGCCATCACCACCGACCCGTCGGTACGCATCCAGAAGCTGAAGAAGAATGAGTGCCAGGTCACTCTGTTCCCGCGTCCGGCCGACCTGAAGGCGCTGCGCGAAGACAAGACTCTGAAGCTGCCAGACCAGGCTGGTTTCAACCTGGGTTACATCGCCTACAACGTGATGCCCAAGGTCAAGGGTCAGACCGAGGCAAACCCGCTGGCCGACCTGAAGGTTCGCCAGGCGCTGGACATGGCCGTCAACAAGCAACAGATCATCGACTCCGTGTACCAGGGCGCCGGCCAATTGGCCGTCAACGCCATGCCGCCGACCCAGTGGTCCTACGACACCACCATCAAGGATGCACCGTACAACCCCGAGAAAGCCAAAGAGCTGCTCAAGGAAGCGGGCGTTAAAGAGGGCACCGAAATCGTGCTCTGGGCGATGCCGGTACAGCGTCCATACAACCCGAACGCCAAGCTGATGGCAGAAATGCTGCAGTCCGACTGGTCCAAGATCGGCCTCAAGGTCAAGATCCAGAGCTACGAGTGGGGCGAGTACATCAAGCGTTCCAAAGGTGGCGAAAACCAGGCAATGCTGATTGGCTGGAGCGGTGACAATGGTGATCCGGACAACTGGCTGAACGTGCTGTTCGGATGCGACTCGCTGGAAGGCAACAACTTCTCCAAGTGGTGCTACAAGCCGTTTGACGACATCGTCAAGCAAGCCAAGCGCACCTCGGATCAGGCCAAGCGCACCGAGCTGTACAAACAGGCTCAACACATTCTGAAAGACCAGACTCCAATGACACCTATCGCTCACTCGACGGTGTTCCAACCCATGCGCGCCGAAGTGCAGGATTTCAAGATCAGCCCGTTTGGCTTGAACTCCTTCTACGGTGTCAGCGTCAGCAAATAAGGTTCGGCAATGGCGACGTTTTTGACGTCGCCATTGCCGTATTACCCGAGAAAGCAGGAATCCGCCTACATCCAAATCGTCTGCTGACTACAGCAGTCCTTTAGGACGCGTCGTCATTTCCTACGAGTCTTTCGGACTCTACGCATTTACTGCCGGGCCCACGATTCATACCGTCGGGATCCGACCAGCTTATGCGTGGGTCATCGGTTTTTCTGATGCACGCCATGGCTTGAAACCAGTGAGGCCTCCACGTCCGCGGACGGGACAACGGCTCATTGTCAAAACACTGAACGAGAGGGAGCGTTATGCGCCATACCTTGGTTTTATCCGCACTGCTGGGCTCCGGCCTGTTGGCCGCCACTTCCATGAGCCAGGCCGCCAACAACAGCCTGGTGTTCTGCTCCGAAGGCAGTCCTGCTGGCTTCGACACCGCGCAGTACACGACCGCGACGGATAATGACGCCGCCGAGCCGCTGTACAACCGCCTGGCAGAGTTCGAAAAAGGCGCGACCAATGTCGTACCGGGCCTGGCCACGAGTTGGGATATTTCCGAGGACGGCCTCAAGTACACCTTTCACCTTCGTCCCGGGGTGAAGTTTCACACGACCAAGTACTTCACACCGACTCGTGACTTCAACGCCGATGATGTGCTGTTCACATTCAACCGCATGCTCGATCCGCAACACCCTTTCCGTAAGGCTTACCCGACCGAATTTCCATATTTCAACGGCATGAGCCTGAACAAGAACATCGCCAAGGTCGAAAAGACCGGGCCGCTGACCGTGGTCATGACGCTTAACAGCGTCGACGCCGCGTTCATTCAGAACATCGCCATGAGCTTCGCCGCCATCCTTTCCGCCGAGTACGCCAACAAGCTGCTGACCGAAGGCAAGCCGAGCGACATCAACCAGAAACCGATCGGCACCGGACCGTTCGTATTCAAGAGCTACCAGAAAGACTCGAATATCCGTTACACCGGCAACAAGCAGTACTGGGACCCGAGCCGGGTCAAGCTCGACAACCTGATCTTCGCCATCAACACCGATGCGTCGGTACGCGTGCAGAAACTCAAGGCCAATGAGTGCCAGATCACCCTGCACCCGCGCCCTGCCGATGTGACCGCACTGAAAAGCGACCCGAAGCTGCAGTTGATCGAGAAACCCGGCTTCAACCTCGGCTACATCGCCTACAACGTGCGCCACAAACCGTTCGACCAGCTTGAAGTGCGCCAGGCACTGGACATGGCGGTGAACAAGCAAGGCATTCTCAACGCCGTTTACCAGGGCGCAGGACAACTGGCCGTCAACGCCATGCCGCCGACCCAATGGTCCTACGACGACACCATTAAGGACGCCGCCTACAACCCGGAAAAAGCCAAAGAATTGCTCAAGGCTGCCGGCGTGAAAGAAGGTACCGAGATCACCCTGTGGGCCATGCCGGTTCAGCGACCGTACAACCCCAACGCCAAGTTGATGGCCGAAATGCTCCAGGCTGACTGGGCGAAGATCGGTCTCAAGATCAAGATCGTCAGCTACGAATGGGGCGAATACATCAAACGCACCAAGAATGGCGAGCACGACATCAGCCTGATCGGCTGGACCGGTGACAACGGTGACCCGGACAACTGGCTCGGCACGCTCTACAGCTGCGATGCCATTGGTGGCAACAACTACTCCATGTGGTGCGATCCGGCTTACGACAAGCTGATCAAGCAGGCCAAGGTCGTGACCGACCATGACCAGCGCACCGAGCTTTACAAACAGGCGCAGCAGTTGCTCAAGCAGCAAGTGCCGATCACGCCAGTCGCCCACTCGACGGTCAACCAACCGTTGAGCGCCAAAATCGAAGGGTTCAAGGTGAGCCCGTTCGGTCGCAACGTCTTCTCGGGTGTCAGCATCGAAAAGTAAAACCGTGTAGCTACATCGCCGGGGGCGCCTTGCGCCCTCACGCAAGCGTGTTGCCGTAATTCGCCCATAAGGCGTACAGCAAACGTTTGCGATGCGTGCATTGAGTTCCAAAGCAAATAGCCGGCTCATCAAAAAAGAACGGCATAAAAAAAGAAAGTAAGGAGCTTTACCCATGAAACTGAGCAGCACCGCGATACTGGCCTTGGCCATCAGCAGCGTTACCGCCACGGCGTACGCAGAACCCCAGAGCCAGGCCTACACCCCGGTTACTGTGAATGAGAAGAATGCTCAAAGCGACGCCACTGGTTTTCTCGAAGGCCAGTCGATTAGCGGCACTACCCGTAACTGGTACGCCAACGAGCAACTGCAACGCGGTGGCAAGTTCCAGTACAAGAAGGACGGCGTTTCGACCCCGACCGACCGCCGGATCAACTGGGTTCAGGGCACCATCGTCAAGTACAACTCGGGCTTCACCGAAGGCACTGTCGGTTTCAGCACTGAAGTGGCAGCCTACAACGCCATCGCACTGGATCGGGACCGCAAGGACCTGGCCTCCAATAACGGCGGCGCACCGGGCACTCGCCCAGGCGCGGGCAACAACCGTACCCTGACCACCGAAGGCGGTGACGCTCAAGGCCAGTGGAGCAAAATGGGTCTGGCCAACGTCAAGGCCCGAATCTCCAACACCACCCTGACCGCTGGCCGCATGAACTTCAGCAGCCCGATGGTCGACGTTATCGGCAACCGTGCGCTGCCTTCGAGTTTCGAAGGTGTGGCGATCCACAGCGAAGAGCTGAACAACCTGGCTTTCGATCTGGCCACGTTCGATCGCAACTCACCACGTACCGAAGAAAGCCAGCGTAAATTCCGTACCGAATACGCCAACGGCATCGTTGAAACCGACCACGTCTACACCGGCGGTCTCACCTACACCCCGTTTGCCAGCCTGACCACCAGCCTCTGGGCCACCCAGGCCGAAGACATCTGGAACCAATACTACTTCGGCGCCAGCCACGTGCTGGGCGATAGCCAGGTCCTGAGCCTGACCACTGGCCTGAACTACTACAAGACCAAGGACGAAGGTAAGGCGTTGATCGGCAAAATCGACAACGACACCTACTCCCTGTCGCTGGGCCTGGCTCACCAGGCTCATAGCCTCACCTTCTCGTACCAGGAAGTGAACGGTAACGAGTACTTCGACTACCTGCACGAAACCAACGGCATCTACCTGGCCAACTCCCTGCTGTCGGACTTCAACGGCCCGAACGAAAAATCGTTCCAGATTGCCTACGGTCTGAACATGGCCGAATACGGCGTGCCAGGCCTGAAGTTCAACATCTACCAGGCTCGCGGCTGGGGCATCGACGGCACTCACTACACCGGCAACGGTGGTGTAGCGGGCAAGGGTTACGACGGCATTCAGTCGATGGATGGCGAAACCCATTACGAATACGGCATCGGCGCTTCCTACGCCGTACAAAGCGGCCCGCTGAAGGCCACCACCGTTCGCGCGACCTACACCGCGCACCGTGCCAGCGAAAACCAGGCTGACGGCAGCATCAACGAGTTCCGTCTCGTGACCACGGTTCCGTTCAACATTCTGTAAACACGCCTGCCCGACGGCTGGCTCCTGAGAAGCCAGCCATCGGGTTTCCTGATCAACCGATTGCAGAGGGTTCTTGATGAAAATGCTTCCCCTACGTGCGGCCATCGCCGCCGCGTTGCTGAGTGTCGCGGTTGGCGTGTCGGCCAAACCCCTGGTGGTCTGTACCGAAGCCAGCCCCGAAGGCTTCGACATGGTCCAGTACACAACTGCAGTCACCGCCGATGCAGTGGCCGAAACCATCTTCAACCGCCTGGCTGACTTCAAGCCCGGCACCACCGAAGTGATTCCGGCACTGGCGGAGTCCTGGGACATCAGCGAGGACGGCCTGAGCTACACGTTCCACCTGCGCAAGGGCGTCAAGTTTCACACCACCGAATACTTCAAACCGACCCGCGACATGAATGCCGACGACGTGGTCTGGAGCTTCCAGCGTCAACTGGACCCGAACCACCCATGGCACAAACTGTCGAGCGTGGGCTTCCCGTACTTTGAAAGCATGGGCTTCAAGGAACTGCTCAAAAGCGTCGAGAAAGTCGACGACAACACGGTCAAGTTCACCCTGACCCGCCGTGAAGCGCCGTTCCTGGCCGACATCGCCATGGCCTTCTCGTCAATCTACCCGGCCGAGTACGCCGACCAGTTGCTCAAGGCCAACAAGACCGCCGACCTGAACAACAAGCCGGTCGGCACCGGTCCGTTCGTCTTCCAGCGCTACAACAAGGACGCCCAGGTTCGCTTCAAGGCCAACCCGGACTACTTCCGTGGCAAGCCGCCGGCCGAGGCATTGATCCTGGCCATCGCCACCGACAACAACGTGCGCCTGCAGAAGCTCAAGGCCAACGAGTGTCAGGTCGCGCTGTATCCGAAGCCGGATGACATCCCGAGCATCAAGAAGGACCCGAACCTGAAGGTCGACGAACTGAACGCCATGACCGTTTCGTACGTCGCCATGAACACCACGCACAAATACATGAGTGACGTGCGTGTGCGTAAAGCCATCGACATCGCCTTCGACAAGGAGGCCTATGTCAACGCCCTGTTTGGCAAAGGCAATGCGACAGCGGCGGTCAACCCGTACCCTGACACCCTGCTGGGTTACAACCACAGCCTGAAGAACCCGGCCCACGATCTGGACAAGGCCCGCGCCCTGCTCAAGGAAGCCGGCGTACCTGAAGGTACGACATTCACCTTGTTCACCCGCAACGGTGGCGGCCCGACCAACCCGAACCCGATGCTTGGCGCGCAAATGATGCAGGCTGACCTGGCCAAAGTCGGGATCAAGATCGACATCCGCGTGATGGAATGGGGCGAAATGCTCAAGCGCGCGAAAAACGGCGAGCACGATATGGTTTCCGCCGGATGGGCGGGCGATAACGGCGACCCGGATAACTTCCTGACACCTATGCTCAGCTGCGAAGCTGCAAAGAACGGCGAAAACTACGCCCGCTGGTGCAATGACAAATTCCAGGCACTGATAGACCAGGCCCGCGAAAAAACCGACCCCGCCGAGCGTGCCGCCTTGTACGAGCAGGCCCAGGTTATTTTTAATCAAGACCAGCCGTGGATCAGCATGGCGCACACTAGAATGTTTACAGCAATGCGCAACAACGTAGTGGGTTATCACATTAGCCCGCTCACCACGAATAACTTCGCCACCACCCAGGTGAAGTAGATAAGAAACTCCCGGCATTCCTGAACCCAGGCGTGCCGGGCACGCCTAACCGGCTGATGAGGTACACCACACGATGTTTAGTTTTATTGCCCGCCGACTGGGGTTATTGATCCCCACATTCTTCGGCATCACCTTGCTGACTTTCGCGTTGATTCGCATGATCCCTGGCGACCCTGTGGAAGTCATGATGGGCGAACGCAGAGTCGACCCGGAAATGCACGCTCAGGCAATGGAACGCCTAGGTCTGAACAAACCCCTGTATGCCCAGTACCTGGATTACATCGGCAAACTGGCCCACGGCGATCTCGGGGAGTCCCTGCGTACCCGTGAGAGCGTCTGGACCGAGTTCACCTCTCTCTTCCCCGCGACCCTGGAGCTGTCCATGGCCGCCCTGTTGTTCGCCGGCATCCTGGGCCTTCTGGCCGGGGTGATCGCGGCACTCAAGCGAGGGTCCCTGTTCGATCATGGGGTCATGGGTATCTCCCTGGCGGGATACTCGATGCCGATCTTCTGGTGGGGCCTGATCCTGATCATGTTCTTCTCGGTATCCCTGGGCTGGACCCCGGTTTCCGGGCGAATCGACCTGCTGTACGACATCGAGCCGCGCACCGGCTTCATGCTCATCGATACGTTGCTGGCCGATGACGTCAGTGCCTTCTTCGACGCCCTGCACCACCTGATCCTGCCGGCCATCGTGCTCGGCACAATCCCGCTGGCGGTGATCGCGCGGATGACCCGTTCGTCGATGCTCGAAGTGCTGCGTGAGGACTACATCCGCACCGCCCGTGCCAAAGGCCTGTCGCCTTCACGCGTGGTGTTCGTGCACGGTCTGCGTAACGCGCTGATTCCGGTGCTGACGGTGGTCGGCCTGCAAGTCGGCACCCTGTTGGCCGGTGCGGTCCTGACCGAAACCATCTTCTCCTGGCCGGGGATCGGTAAATGGCTGATCGAAGCCATTGGCGCCCGGGATTACCCGGTCGTGCAAAACGGCATCCTGTTAATCGCCTGCCTGGTGATTCTGGTCAACTTCGTAGTGGACATCCTCTACGGCTTTGCCAATCCACGCATCCGTCATCAGCGCTGAGGTCCATACCCATGAGCACTCCAACTTCCTCAGTAGCCGCCACCGCCTCCGCCGCGGATCAAAGCCTGCTGTACCCGTCGCCGTACAAAGAATTCTGGCAAGCGTTTTCCAAGAACAAAGGCGCCGTCGCCGGCCTGCTGTTCATGCTGCTGGTGATTTTCTGCGCCATCTTTGCCCCGTGGGTCGCGCCGCATAACCCGAGCGAGCAATACCGCGACTTCCTGCTGACCCCTCCGGCCTGGCTGGAAGGTGGACAGATGCAGTTCCTGCTCGGGACCGATGAGCTGGGTCGTGACTTGCTGTCGCGCCTGATCCAGGGTTCGCGCCTGTCCTTGCTGATCGGCTTGTCGTCGGTTGTCATGTCGCTGATCCCGGGAATCCTGCTGGGTCTGTTTGCCGGGTTCTTCCCGCGCGTGCTCGGCCCGACCATCATGCGTCTGATGGACATCATGCTGGCCCTGCCGTCCCTGCTGCTGGCCGTGGCGATCGTCGCCATCCTCGGCCCTGGCCTGATCAACACCGTGATCGCCATCGCCGTGGTGTCCCTGCCGTCCTACGTTCGTCTGACCCGTGCCGCGGTGATGGGCGAACTGAACCGCGACTACGTGACCGCCGCGCGCCTGGCCGGTGCCGGCCTGCCGCGCCTGATGTTCGTGACCGTGCTGCCCAACTGCATGGCGCCACTGATCGTTCAGGCCACCCTGAGCTTCTCTTCGGCGATTCTCGATGCCGCCGCACTGGGCTTCCTCGGCCTTGGCGTACAACCGCCAACCCCTGAGTGGGGCACCATGCTGGCCTCGGCCCGCGACTACATCGAACGCGCCTGGTGGGTCGTCAGCCTGCCTGGCTTGACCATTTTGCTCAGCGTGCTGGCAATCAACTTGATGGGTGACGGCCTGCGCGATGCGCTGGACCCGAAACTCAAGAACGCCGCCTGAGGAGATTCCAATGTCACTGTTAGAAATCAAGAATCTCAACGTTCGCTTCGGCGACAAGAACGCCGTTCCCGTGGTCGATGGCCTCGACCTGAAAGTGGACAAGGGCGAAGTCCTGGCCATCGTTGGCGAATCGGGTTCCGGCAAGTCCGTGACCATGATGGCGCTGATGGGCCTGATCGAGCATCCGGGGATCGTCACTGCCGACGCCCTGAATTTCGATGGCAAGAACATGCTCAAGCTCAGCAACCGTCAGCGTCGGCAAATCGTCGGCAAAGACCTGGCCATGGTCTTCCAGGACCCGATGACCGCGCTGAACCCGAGCTATACCGTCGGCTTCCAGATCGAAGAAGTGCTGCGCCTGCACCTGAAAATGTCCGGCAAGGCCGCGCGCAAGCGTGCCATCGAACTGCTGGAAAAAGTTGAAATCCCGGGTGCCGCCAGCCGCATGGACGCCTACCCGCACCAACTGTCCGGCGGTATGAGCCAGCGGGTCGCCATCGCCATGGCCATTGCCGGCGAACCGAAACTGCTGATCGCCGACGAACCGACCACTGCATTGGACGTAACGATTCAGGCGCAGATCATGGACCTGCTGCTGGCGTTGCAGAAAGAGCAGAACATGGGCCTGGTACTGATCACCCACGACCTCGCGGTCGTGGCCGAAACCGCCCAGCGCGTGTGCGTGATGTACGCCGGTCAAGCGGTCGAAGTCGGCCAGGTGCCCCAGTTGTTCGACATCCCGGCGCACCCGTACAGCGAAGCGCTGCTCAAGGCGATTCCGGAACACAGCCTGGGGGCCTCGCGCCTGTCGACCCTGCCGGGCATCGTGCCCGGTCGTTACGACCGTCCGCAGGGCTGCCTGCTGTCGCCGCGCTGCCCGTATGTGCAGGACAAGTGCCGTGCGCAGCGTCCGACCCTTGACCCGAAAAGCAACAGCCTCGCCCGCTGCTTCTACCCGCTGAACCAGGAGGTGGCGTAATGGCCGTCGTTCTTACCGCCCGCGACCTGACCCGTCACTATGAAGTGTCCCGTGGCCTGTTCAAGGGTCACGCCACCGTTCGCGCCCTCAACGGTGTGTCGTTCGAGCTGGAAGCCGGCAAGACCCTCGCCGTCGTAGGCGAGTCCGGCTGCGGCAAATCCACCCTGGCCCGCGCCCTGACACTGATCGAAGAGCCGTCCTCGGGCTCCTTGAAAATCGCCGGCCAGGAAGTGGCCGGTGCCGACAAGGCCCAGCGCAAGCAACTGCGCAAAGACGTGCAGATGGTGTTCCAGAGCCCGTACGCCTCGTTGAACCCACGGCAGAAAATCGGTGATCAACTGGCCGAGCCGCTGCTGATCAACACCAACCTGTCGGCCACCGAACGTCGCGAGAAAGTTCAGGCGATGATGAAACAGGTGGGTTTGCGTCCCGAGCACTACCAGCGCTATCCGCACATGTTCTCCGGCGGTCAGCGCCAGCGGATTGCCCTCGCCCGCGCCATGATGCTGCAACCGAAAGTGCTGGTGGCGGACGAACCGACCTCGGCGCTGGACGTGTCGATTCAGGCCCAGGTGCTGAACCTGTTCATGGACCTGCAGCAAGAGTTCAACACCGCCTACGTGTTCATCTCACACAACCTGGCGGTGGTGCGGCACGTCGCCGATCACGTGATGGTGATGTACCTCGGTCGTCCGGTGGAAATGGGCCCGAAAGAAGACATCTACACCCGTCCTCTGCACCCCTACACCCAGGCGCTGTTGTCGGCGACGCCGACCATTCACCCGGATCCGGACAAGCCGAAGATCAAGATCGTCGGCGAACTGCCCAACCCGCTGAACCCGCCGGCCGGCTGCGCGTTCCACAAGCGTTGCCCGTACGCCACCGACCGTTGCAAAACCGAAGAGCCAGCCCTGCGTCTGCTCGACAGCCGTCAGGTGGCTTGCCACTACGCCGAGCAATTCCTCGACGGCGCGGCGTAAAAAACTGTGGGAGCGAGCCTGCTGGCGATTGCGGTACACCAGTCAACAATTTCTGTTCACTGGCACCGCTATCGCCAGCAGGCTAGCTCCCACAGGGATTGTGTAGTTCCAGGTAGTCAAGCGTTAACCTGACCCCTGCTGCTTCGACTGCGCGTCAATCGAAGAAGCAGGGGTTTTCTTTTGTCTGGAATTTACGACTGGCTATCGCCTTCCTCGTCGTCACTGGAATCCGGTTCGTCGGTGGTCGAGTCATCACCATTATCCGCGCCGCCCTGGCCCTGATCACCCGGTTCGGATTCGGACTTGGCGAGCATCAATCCACTGTCTCCGCTCTGCCCGCTCATCGCCTGGGTAGCGTGGTTCTCACACTCGGCCCAGACCGCCGCACTGCCGAGGGACAGCATCACGAAAACCTTCAACAGCAATACAACGCGTAGCAACCTGTTCATAACCGATTCCATCCTTTCGCAGGTGAAACTCAAGTGCCTGGCTGGCGCTGAGTAAAATCTAGTTCCGATCAGCCGGGTTCTCCAGACAGGACGCTATCGACTCGACGGAAATGCCATGGGCGTGGAGATTGGTTTGCGATAAGGGTTATGCCGAAAAGATAACAAGCTTGCTCCCTATGAAAGTTAACGATGATGCGCGCCTCCTGAAAGAACGCGGGCCCGCCGAGACCATCGCGAGCAGGCTCGCGCCTACAGGAAACTGTGACAGGCAACAAAAAACCCCGCAGCTTTCGCAACGGGGTTTTGGGTGTTTCAACTCAGCGCTTAGTGATGCTCACGCGTCGCGCGGAATTTCACGTCCGGCCAGCGCTCTTCCATCAGTGCCAGGTTGACCCGTGTAGGCGCCAGGTAGGTCAGGTGACCGCCGCCGTCCAGTGCCAGGTTTTCCACCGCCTTGTTGGAGAATTCCTCGAGCTTCTTCTTGTCACTGCACTCGATCCAACGCGCCGAGTAGACGGTGATCGGCTCGTAGGAGCACTCGACCTTGTATTCCTCCTTCAAGCGGCTGGCGACCACGTCGAACTGCAGCACACCGACCGCACCGAGGATGATGTCGTTGCTGCGCTCCGGGAAAAACACCTGGGTCGCGCCTTCTTCGGCCAGTTGTTGCAGGCCCTGGCGCAGTTGCTTGGATTTCAGCGGGTCCTTGAGGCGTACGCGGCGGAACAGTTCCGGGGCGAAGTGCGGGATACCGGTGAAGCCCAGGGTTTCGCCTTCGCTGAAGGTGTCGCCGATCTGGATGGTGCCGTGGTTGTGCAGACCGATGATATCGCCGGCGAAGGCTTCTTCCAGCTGCTCACGTTCGGAGGAGAAGAAGGTCAGCGCGTCGCCGATCCGCACGTCTTTGCCGGTACGCACGTGGCGCATCTTCATGCCTTTTTCGTACTTGCCGGAGCAAATACGCATGAAGGCGATGCGGTCACGGTGTTTCGGGTCCATGTTCGCCTGGATCTTGAAGATGAAGCCCGAGAACTTCTCTTCGATCGGTTCCACGGTGCGCTCGTTGGCCACACGTGCCAGCGGACGCGGCGCCCAGTCGACCACGGCGTCGAGTACATGGTCGACACCGAAGTTGCCCAGCGCCGTACCGAAGAACACCGGGGTCAGCTGACCGTCGAGGAATTCCTGCTGGTTGAACTCGTGGCAGGCGCCCTGCACCAGTTCCAGCTGCTCGATGAAGCGCTCGTACTCGTCACCCAGGTGGGCGCGGGCTTCGTCGGAATCGAGTTTCTCGATGATCTTGGTTTCGGTGCGCTCGTGGCCATGACCGGCGGTGTAAACGATGATGTAGTCATCGGCGAGGTGATACACGCCTTTGAAGTCGCGGTAGCAACCGATCGGCCAGGTGATAGGCGCAGCCTTGATCTTCAGGACCGCTTCGATTTCGTCGAGCAGTTCGATCGGGTCGCGGATGTCGCGGTCGAGTTTGTTGATGAAACTGACAATCGGCGTGTCACGCAGACGGCAGACGTCCATCAGGGCGATGGTGCGTGGCTCTACACCCTTACCGCCGTCGAGGACCATCAACGCCGAGTCGACCGCGGTCAGGGTGCGGTAGGTATCTTCGGAGAAGTCTTCGTGGCCCGGGGTGTCGAGCAGGTTGATCATGTGCTCGCGATACGGGAACTGCATGACCGACGTGGTAATCGAGATACCCCGCTGCTTTTCCATTTCCATCCAGTCGGAGGTGGCATGGCGGTCGGATTTGCGAGATTTCACCGTGCCGGCTACCGCAATCGCCTTGCCCATCAGCAAGAGCTTCTCGGTGATGGTGGTTTTACCGGCATCGGGGTGGGAAATAATGGCGAAAGTGCGGCGTTTCGCGACTTCGGCGGCCTGTTTGGTCATGGGAAATCGCCTGGCAGGTGATTCAAAAAAGGGCGGCGAGTATAGCGCAAACCGTCCGCCACAGACCACCGCTCGGCCCGTCGGCCGCGTCGATCAACAGAACCCTTTCAGGACATGAAGGGTGGCTAAATGCTGCCAATTATGGAACCTTTTAAAAGGTGGAGGCGTCCACTCCCCTGTTACGGCTTCGTCAGGGGCTGAAAAATCAGCAAGTTAGCCTGACGAGGCTGCGCTTATGGCTCGATAAGCTGTACGTGTTCCGCCTGTAGGAGCGAGCCTGCTCGCGATGGACGTCAACGATAACGCTGGGTACCTGAATGTACGCGTTGTCTGGACGTTTTTCGCGAGCAGGCTCGCTCCTACAGTGGAACGTGCTCGGCATGAGCTGCTTCTCGCGAACGTTGATTTCCCGGCAACCAGCAATGGCATGCCACACGGGACTGCGCTCGCCGACAAAGAAAAAAGGAGTCCGCCTGTGGCTATCCACTATGGCAAAGGGCTGACAGGAGGCGCGCTGGTAATCGCCCTCCTGGCCCTGCTGATCCACTGGATCGGCGTCAACACGATCGAACACTACCGCGACGATTTGTTGTTTTACCTGCAAGCTCATCTGATTCTCGTCCTCGCTTCCATGCTGGCCGCTCTTGTCGTGGGCATCCCTGCCGGCATACTCCTCAGTCGCCCAACCATGGTCGACCGCGCCGAACGCTTCATGCAGGTCTTCAATATCGGCAACACCATTCCGCCGCTGGCCGTGCTGGCCATCGCCCTGGGCATCCTGGGTATCGGCAGCGGCCCCGCGATCTTCGCCCTGTTCCTAGCCTCGCTGCTGCCGATCGTGCGCAACACGTATGAAGGGCTGAAAAACGTCCAGGGTTCGCTCAAGGAAGCCGCCGTCGGCATCGGCATGACCCCGCGCCAGGTGCTGTGGAAAGTCGAATTGCCCAATGCCATGCCGATCATCATCGGTGGCGTGCGCGTGGCACTGGCCATCAATGTCGGGACGGCGCCGCTGGCGTTCCTGATCGGCGCCAACAGTCTCGGCAGCCTGATTTTCCCCGGCATCGCCTTGAACAATCAGCCGCAACTGCTGCTGGGCGCGGCCTGCACCGCCCTGCTGGCCCTGCTGCTCGACGGTCTGGTGACACTGGCCAGCCGAACCTGGCTCGAACGCGGCTTGCGCCCGTCTTAAGCCTCGGTAAAGGAACGCTCATGAAGACATCAAGCTTTTTATTAGGCTGCATCCTGCTATGCGCAGGATTTGCCCAAGCGGCGGACAAGCCGCTGATCCGCATCGGCGCCCGCGTGTTCACCGAACAGACCCTGCTGGCGGAAATCACCTCCCAATACCTGCGCGCCAAGGGTTACGACGTGCAAGTCACTGGTGGCCTGGGCAGTAATCTGGCCCGCAGCGCCCACGAAAGCGGTCAACTGGACATGCTCTGGGAATACACCGGCGTGTCGCTGGTGGCCTATAACCATGTGACCGAAAAACTCGACAGCGAACAGTCCTACACCCGGGTAAAAGAACTCGACGGTAAAAAAGGCCTGGTCTGGCTAACCCCGTCCAGATTCAGCAACACCTACGCCCTCGCATTGCCGAAGAACGTCGCCGATGCGTATCCGCAGATCAACACCATCAGCGATCTCAACAGGGTGCTGCGGGACGAGGCCAAGACCAATCACCTGGTAGCGCTGGACACTGAATTCGCCAACCGCTCCGACGGCCTCGATGGCATGGTCAAGCTGTACGGCATGAACCTGACCCGTAACAACATCCGCCAGATGGACGCGGGCCTGGTTTATACCGCGCTGCGCAACGGTCAGGTATTTGCCGGCCTGGTCTACACCACCGACGGTCGCTTGAACGCCTTCAAACTCAAGTTGCTCGAAGACGACAAGCACTACTTCCCCGACTACACCGCCGCCCCGGTGGTGCGTCAGGCCTATCTCGATGCGCACCCGCAACTGGCCGGGCAGCTCAAGCCACTGGCCGAACTGTTTGACGACGACACCATGCGCCAGCTCAACGCGCGGGTTGATGTCGATCACGAAAGCCCCTCCGCCGTGGCCGCCGATTTCCTGCGCCAGCATCCACTGAACTGAACGAGGAAAAGCCATGGAATTCTTGAACGCCTTTTCCCATCTCGATTGGCCGCTGGTGCTGCACCTGACCTGGCAGCACATCACCCTGGTTGGCATCGCGGTGACGCTGGCGATTGTCGTTGGCGTGCCCCTGGGCATTTTGATGACCCGCTTCCCGACCCTCGCCGGGCCTTTGCAAGCCGGCGCCACGGTGCTGCTGACCGTGCCGTCGATTGCCCTGTTCGGCCTGCTGCTGCCCTTCTACTCCAGATTCGGCCAGGGCCTGGGCCCGATGCCGGCGATCACCGCCGTGTTTCTCTACTCACTGCTGCCAATCATGCGTAACACCTACCTGGCCCTGTCCGGCGTCGAACCGGGCATTCGCGAAGCCGCGCGCGGTATCGGCATGACCTTCAGCCAGCGCCTGCGCATGGTCGAACTGCCCATCGCCGTGCCGGTGATCCTCGCCGGCGTGCGCACCGCCGTGGTCATGAACATCGGTGTCATGACCATCGCCGCGACCATCGGCGCCGGCGGCCTCGGCGTACTCATCCTCGCCTCCATCAGCCGCAGTGACATGTCGATGCTGATCGTCGGCGCCTTACTGGTCAGCCTGCTGGCCATCTTCGCCGACCTGCTTCTGCAGTGGCTGCAACGTTCGCTGACTCCGAAAGGACTGCTCAAATGATCGAACTTCAAAACCTGACCAAGACTTTTCAAAGCAACGGCAAAACTATTTCGGCCGTGAACGACGTAAGCCTGACCGTCAATGAAGGCGAAATCTGCGTGTTCCTCGGGCCATCGGGTTGCGGCAAAAGCACCACGTTGAAAATGATCAACCGCCTGATCAAGCCGACCTCGGGCAAGATCCTGATCAATGGCGAAGACACGACGGCTCTCGACGAAGTGACCCTGCGCCGCAACATCGGTTATGTCATCCAGCAGATCGGTCTGTTCCCGAACATGACCATCGAGGAAAACATCACCGTGGTTCCGCGCCTGTTAGGTTGGGACAAACAGAAATGCCACGACCGCGCTCGAGAACTGATGAGCATGATCAAGCTTGAGCCCAAGCAGTATCTGCATCGATACCCTCGGGAATTGTCCGGTGGCCAGCAGCAACGCATCGGTGTGATTCGCGCCCTGGCGGCGGATGCTCCGTTGCTGCTGATGGACGAACCGTTCGGCGCGGTCGACCCGATCAACCGTGAAATGATCCAGAACGAGTTCTTCGAGATGCAGCGGGCGCTGAACAAGACGGTGATCATGGTCAGCCATGACATCGACGAAGCGATCAAGCTGGGCGACAAGATCGCGATCTTCCGTGCTGGCAAACTGTTGCAGATCGACCATCCGGACACCCTGCTCGCCCATCCGGTGGATGACTTTGTCAGCAACTTCGTCGGCCAGGACAGCACCCTCAAGCGCCTGTTGCTGGTGAAAGCTGAAGATGCGGCGGACAACGCGCCATCGGTCAGCCCGGACACCCCGGTGGCCGACGCGCTGGAATTGATGGACGAACATGACCGGCGTTACGTGGTCGTCACCGACGGCGAGAACAAGGCGTTGGGCTATGTACGTCGCCGCGATCTGCACCGCCAGACCGGCACCTGCGGGCAATACTTGCGCGAGTTCAATGCCACGGCCGCCTACGACGAGCATTTGCGCATCCTGTTGTCGCGCATGTACGAGTTCAACCGTTCGTGGCTGCCAGTGATGGATGCAGAGCGGGTGTTCCTGGGTGAGGTGACACAGGAGTCGATCGCGGCTTATCTGAGTTCCGGGCGTTCGCGCGGGATGAAGACCAATATCGTCTCGCCGGCTGAGGCAGTGGTTGCCTGATAATCGAGTAAAAAACACAAATCTCTGTGGGAGCTAGCCTGCTAGCGATTGGGGAATACCAGTCAACACTGTTTTGATGATGAAATTGTCATCGCCAGCAGGCTGGCTCCCACAGGTTCTGTGCGATTTTTGAGTGATTCACAGGCCGGAAAAAAATATCAACAGTAGAGCCTGCAAAAGCCATCCACAAACACACACTTAAATAATCAAATTCCCTCTCAGTCCAGATTCTCGCAGCCAACGTCGCCGAAGTTGACGACATTGCACTTTCTAGAGACTTGGCGCACAAAAGCGTCGAACGTGCAGGTATTTTTAACACTTCATAAATCATCCGGAACATCCGGCTGTCATCTGTGTCAGTTAAAAAGGACTGTGCCGTTGCCGTGCGACAGACGAGTGCAAAAACGCGACATTTTTTGTTGATCTCAAGCCCCTCACGCCCTAAAGTTCGCGCCGAACGTCCATGCTGGAAACGATCCATCCGGCTCAAGTACTGACGACGAGACAGCAAGGCCAAGGGAAGCAACGCTACCCATGGCCTTTTTGCTTTCGGCGACATGCCTTGGGAAGTAGGCGAACCAAAGTGGGGATACGGAGGACGTTCATTTGCACCCATTGATAATTTTAGTTTGCCAGTAGGAGTTCCCAGCATGTCGATCCAGGTCGAAGACTATTTCGCGCGCGAAACCTTTCAAAAAATGAAGGCGTTCGCCGACAAGCAAGAAACCCCGTTCGTGGTGATCGACACCGCAATGATCAGCCAGGCTTATGACGACCTGCGCGCCGGTTTCGAATTCGCCAAGGTCTACTACGCGGTCAAGGCCAACCCGGCCGTGGAAATCATCGACCTGCTCAAGGAAAAAGGCTCGAGCTTCGACATCGCCTCGATCTATGAGCTGGACAAAGTGCTGAGCCGTGGCGTCGGCGCCGACCAGATCAGCTACGGCAACACCATCAAGAAATCCAAGGACATCCGCTACTTCTATGAGAAGGGCGTGCGTCTTTACGCAACCGACTCCGAAGCCGACCTGCGCAACATCGCCAAGGCTGCGCCGGGATCGAAAGTCTATGTGCGCATCCTGACCGAAGGCTCGACCACCGCCGATTGGCCGTTGTCGCGTAAATTCGGCTGCCAGACCGACATGGCCATGGACCTGTTGATTCTCGCCCGCGACCTCGGTCTGGTGCCTTACGGCATCTCGTTCCACGTCGGCTCGCAACAGCGCGATATCAGCGTCTGGGACGCGGCAATCGCCAAGGTCAAAGTGATCTTCGAGCGCTTGAAGGAAGAAGACGGCATTGAACTGAAGCTGATCAATATGGGCGGTGGCTTCCCGGCCAACTACATCACCCGCACCAACAGCCTGGAAACCTACGCTGAAGAAATCATCCGCTTCCTCAAGGAAGACTTCGGTGACGACCTGCCGGAAATCATCCTGGAACCCGGCCGTTCGCTGATCGCCAACGCCGGCATCCTGGTCAGCGAAGTGGTACTGGTCGCCCGTAAATCCCGTACCGCTGTAGAGCGTTGGGTGTACACGGATGTGGGCAAGTTCTCTGGCCTGATCGAAACCATGGACGAAGCCATCAAGTTCCCGATCTGGACCGAGAAGAAAGGCGAGATGGAAGAAGTCGTCATCGCCGGCCCAACCTGCGACAGCGCCGACATCATGTACGAAAACTACAAGTACGGCCTGCCGCTGAACCTGGCCATCGGTGATCGCCTGTACTGGCTGTCGACCGGTGCCTACACCACCAGCTACAGCGCCGTTGAGTTCAATGGCTTCCCACCGCTGAAGTCGTATTACGTCTAAGTCTCGCGAGTCACACCAAAAAGGCCTGTGAATATTCACAGGCCTTTTTTATTTCTTCCAAAATAATACGCCTCCGCCTGTTCGTTTTATACGACACACACTGAAAACCTTATGCACTTAACTTTAATAACAATCAGCGCTACTTTTCGCCTGCAATAAAATCAATTTCACAATGCTAAAACATAAAAAAGGATTTTCATGTTAGCCACTCAAGAATTAAAGATAACTTCCGAAGACCTTAACAAACTTACCACTGAATTTATGGACGCGGTCTCCGGAACCCTCCCTGGCGTCGAGCGAGATCCAGGACTATTAGTCACGAACGAAGACGTACGGAGGATCAAACGCTACGTCAAGGGCGGGCTAGAACTCCCTATCGACGAAAAAGAAATCGAGCAGATTCACAAATTAGACCAGCTGAATATCAGCGGCCTCAAATCGGCTGACCTGCAACTTTTATTCATGAAAATGAAAGATCATGCTGGAACCTGGTCAGCACTTGAATCCAGCATGAAGGCCGTCGGTTCTGACCTTCACGTATTTTCCGATAACATTACATCTAACTGCACAGCCATTATTGAATACCTCAAGACGCTTCCAAGCTATGTGAGTGGCGTGGGCAAAATTGGCGGTCTACCCCCGGAAGAAATCGACAAGCTCCCAGAGATCATATTAACCGGGGAAGAGAAGAAAAAAATCCCGACCTTACTTGAGTTGGTCGACGAACTTAAAATCGTCATCACCGCGCACAGCCAAAGCACAAAACTCACAAAAACAGCAATAACCGATTTCAAACACGGCATAACAAACATTATCAAACCTGAACTCGGTTTAAAAATCACCCTTTGCAACAGTCAGAATTTTAGCGATGAAATAAAACAATACAACCAACGACTTGACGTCATTAACGCCAGGATCGATCAAAAAAACGCGGAAATCGCAGAATACAGCAGAAATAAATGGTGGGGTGTTATCGGCGGGGTCGTCGGTTTTATTATCACCTCGTCGATTTACGGCAGCAAAGCCCAGCAGGCACGAAATGAACTGGACCAGCTGACTGACGAACGGCGCGATATCGAAAAAAAACTTGCGACAACCAACACATTCCTTGCATCGCTGCTCGCATTTGAAACCAACCTCCAGGACCTGCAGGTCCGGGTGGAGGGCGCCTCGGGCAGCTCGTCGAATCTGGAAAGCCTCTGGGAACTTATCCAGGCCTATGTCGAGTCTTCCAGTAAAAGACTCGATGGTGTGACCAACGCCATGTACTTGGTGTCTTTCGTTTCGAGGTTGACCAGCATGACGGAGAATTGGAAAGCGATCAAGAAACAGGCAGGTGATTTATTGACCGCCTTTAACAATGCATCACATGAGTCCTGAGACCTGGAAAGCAAATAAAGCGCCTTTGCGATATTTATTAATCATCATGCATCCATCTTTTAGACATCGAGATCACCATGACCGTACACACCATCGACACCTCGTTTCAGTACCCTGCACCCGACATGAACAAGATTTACAAAAGCAGGGAGGAACTCAATTACAAGATCCGCACACTCGGCAACCTTTACTTACCCGTACTCGCCGAAGAGCTGAAAGGACTGGAAAAAGAAATAAACACTACTGACGCCCAGGCACTTAAAGCAATCACCCTGATACCTTCAGCATTGCAAACAAGTGAAATTCTACAGTACTACACCATCATCGAAAACCTTAAAAACGAGAACCCGACAAGCGAACAGAAAGAAGCCATTGACAGTTTTTATGGCGAAATAAAATCGCTGATCGGCAACTCCACCACCGAGACACTTAAGCTCTTCACAGAACTCAACAACAGCCTGACAAATCTGCAGGCCGTTACGCTCAGCGACAACCAATATCGAATCAATGAACTGGACACATCGATCCTCAAAATCTCCCCGCAACTTTCCGAAGAGGAAAGTGCCATCGAACGTCTGGTAACCGATGAAACGGCGCTGAACGAGGCCATCAAGATCATTGAAGCAACCGACACCTTCTCCTTGATAAAAGATGTTTTTCTCAGCCTCGAAAAACTGGCGGCTCTCAATTTGTCCGCACCTCAACTTGAACTGGTTAAAGCAGGTATTGGCGCGGCCGGAAAAATCCTGGATTTGGTCAGCAACGCCATCAAGTATGACAATCTGGTCACAGCCAGGCGCCAGACTCAAACAAAACTGGATAATCGTCGCCTCAATCTCGCCGGCATCAAGAAAGAGCTAAAAACACTGGAAGATCGAAAGTTTCAATTACTGGAACTGCAAGCGATCAAAAACCCAAGAGAGACTTATACGCATGAAATAAGCACGCTCACCGAATCCGTCGAAAAATTTCTGCAGATCAACAGCTACGAAGCTTCAGACGACTTGCACGCCGTTGTTAAACGTTTCATCGAGCAGACAAATGTGTTCGTGGCGCACCTGAACAGCCTTCGCAAGGAATGGCGCAGCTAAACCGGGATCCATCCGGTTGGCCTCAGCCGATCAGGACAATACGAGCGAAAAAGCAAACCGTGCTTTTTCGCTCCACCTGGATGGCACCTTCCTATTGAAGAGAACTCATCACTCCAGCCTCGGCTCTGAGCGCCTCGCCTTCCAGGTGAGCAGCGCGTTGTCGGTAGTCCTGCGCCAACGCCCGGAGTTGCGGATGAGGAGCCTGTAACAGCGTTCGGCTACTGACGCGCAGGAAGTTCAGATTGCCGGCCGCCAACGCCCGGTGCAGCCACAACAATGCCTCCTCGACTCTCCCGTCGTCCGCCAGAACGGACGCATAACTGAATTGCCCCCGAAAATCCCCGCCTTCGGCAGAACGTCGATACCACTCAAATGCCGCAGCCGAGTCAGCCGGGCAGTGCTGGCCTTCCTCGAGGTAGCGCCCCAACAGGTTCATCGATTTGGCGTGCCCGAGTTCGGCGGCGCGCTGATACAGCTTCAGCGCCTGTGCTTGATCCTCGATGACCCCACGCCCGGTCGCCAGCAGATTGGCGTAGTTGTACATCGCCCAATCCAGCCCACCCTCGGCGGCCTGACGATAATGCCTGGCAGCGATTGCAGCATCGGCCGTGCAACCCCAGCCATGTTCATGGCATCGACCGAGCATATTGCGCGCCATCAGATGTCCGCCTTGGGCGGCGATCCCGAACCAGCGCACCGCCAGTGACTGATCCCGAGCGATGCCCCGCCCTTCCAGCAGAATCTGTCCCAGCAAGGCCTGTGCATCGAGAAGCCCTGCACGGGCGGCAAGCAGAATCGCCTGGGCGGCACGGGCCGGGCTTTCATCGAGCATGGCGTTGAGCGCATCAGTGTCGAGAATCTCTTCGCGGTGCGACCTGAAGTCCAGCACTTACACCTCGACCCAGCGGCGCAACAGGTTGTGATAGGTGCCAGTCAGGCGGATCAGCGAAGGGTGGTCGGGCAGGTCCTGGGTCAGTTGGCGAATCGCGCCATCCATTTCAAACAGCAACGCACGCTGGCTGTCTTCGCGCACCAGGCTTTGGGTCCAGAAAAAAGAAGCGTAGCGGGCTCCGCGAGTGACCGCATTGACCTTGTGCAGGCTGGTGCCGGGGTACAGCACCATGTCACCGGCCGGCAACTTCACGCGCTGGGTGCCGTAGGTGTCCTGGATTTCCAGTTCGCCGCCGTCGTAATCCGCAGGCTCGCTGAAAAACACTGTTGCCGACAGATCGGTTCGCACCCGCTCAATGCTGCCCTTGGGTTGACGTACGGCGTTGTCGATATGGAAATCGAAACTGCCACCGGCCGTGTAACAGTTCAGCAACGGAGGAAAGACTTTGTGCGGTAGCGCGGCAGACATGAACTGCGGATTTTTCCACAGTCGCTCCAGCATCGCCGCGCCGATCTCCTTGGCCAACGGATGGCCTTCCGGCAATTGCAGATTGTGCTTGGCCTTGGCTGACTGGTAACCGGCAGTGATTTTACCGTCCGCCCAATCGGCCTGCTCCAGAGCCTCGCGAATGCGCTGCACTTCTTCTTTTTCGAATAAGCCGGGGATGTGCAGCAACATGGGCAAGGCACCAGAAAGCAAAGGGGCGCCAATGGTATTGATTCTTATTGCCTGTGTAAAACCCGCCAGACGAATGAAACGGTAAAAACCGTAAGGGTAAATTGTAAAGAATGTAAATTCATCGCGAATAGTAATGTTTCGCAATTGATACGAATACGTATTTACCCTATATTCCGCCGCCTCAAATCCTTGGGGAGGGGAATAAAAATGTCACGCCAACAACCACAGCTACCTGTCAGTTCACCGCGTCTACTCGCCTCTGCGATTGGTATGGCGATCACCGCCGGCTCCGCGGGCCACATGGTATTCGCGGCTGAAAAGACCGACGAGAAAGCACCGAGCAACACCATCTCCCTCGGTGCAACCGCTATCACCGGCGAAGCGCAAGACCAGACCTCCTACAACGTCGAAAAAGCCTCCTCGCCCAAGTACACCGCGCCGCTGGTGGACACACCGCGCTCGATCACAGTGATCCCGCAGCAAGTGCTCAAGGACACCGGCGCCATGAACATGCAGGACGCGCTGCGTACCGTTCCCGGCATCACCTTCGGTGCCGGTGAAGGCGGCAACCCACAAGGCGACCGTCCGTTCATTCGTGGTTTCGATGCCCAGGGCGATACTTACCTGGACGGCGTGCGCGATACCGGTTCGCAGAGCCGGGAGATCTTCGCCGTTGAATCGATCGAAGTCAGCAAAGGACCGAACTCGGCCATTGGCGGCCGTGGCGCTGCCGGCGGCAGCATCAACCTGGTGAGCAAAAAAGCGCACCTGGGCGATTCGTTCGACGGTGGTTTTACCTGGGGTTCTGACCAGACCCAGCGTTACACCATGGACGGCAACTATCAGTTCTCCGACACCGCCGCTGGCCGTCTGAACCTGATGAGCCATGAAAGCAACGTCGCCGGCCGCGACAGCGTCGATTACGATCGCTGGGGCGTCGCTCCGTCGCTGGCCTTTGGCCTGGGCACCGATACCCGGGTCAATCTCGATTACTACCATCTGGAAAGTAACGACACGCCGGACTCGGGTATCCCCTACTCCATTCCGACTGCAGGCTCCGCTGCCCGCACCAAGTCCAACCCGGACAAACCAAACGACGGCGGCGACAGCAGCAATTTCTACGGCCTGGACAACCGCGATTTCCGCAAGGGCCGCACCGACACCGCGACCATCGCCATCGAGCACGACCTGAACGACGCGCTGACCGTCAAGAACACCCTGCGCCACGGCACCAGCATGCAGGACTACATCCTGACCCAGCCGGACGACAGCAAGGGCAACGTCAACAACGGCAGCGTCTGGCGTCGTGCCAACACCCGCGTGAGCAACACCGAAACGACCACGAACCAGACCGATCTGTTCGGCGATTTCCATATCGCCGGGTTCAAGAACAGTTTCGCCACCGGTATCGAGTTCACCCACGAGGAGAGCCAGAAATCCTCGTACAACGTCAACACCGATACCACCCCGGCAACAGCCGCCGCGACCACCAATTGCAGTCCTGCGTTGATTGGTCCTCGTAGCGGATACAACTGTACTTCGCTGGCAAACCCGATCCCGAGCGATCCGTGGAACGGTGCCATCTCACGTAACTACGCCGGCACCGACACCAAGGCCGACACCTATGCGTTGTACGCGTTCGATACGCTTGAGCTGTCCGAACAATGGCTGGTGAACATGGGCCTGCGTTACGACCATTTCGACACGAGCTACAAAACCTACACCAACGCCGGCACCACCACCTCCAAGGGCGACGACGTCAGTGAATTCGTGACCGGTCAATTCGGTGTGGTCTACAAACCGGCGGAGAACGGCAGCATCTATGCGTCGTACGCGACGTCCGCCACCCCACCGGGCACTACCCTCGGCGACGGTCAGGAAGGCAACCCGCTGGGCGGCACGCCTGATCGCAACGGCAACCTGCTGAGCAGCGACATGGAGCCGGAAACCACCAAGAACTACGAAATCGGCACCAAGTGGGATCTGATGAACGATCGTCTGTCGCTGACCGCCGATATCTTCCGCACCGAGAAGGAAAACGCCCGGGTACAGACCAACACCACGTCCTATGAAAACGTCGGCAAAACCCGCGTTCAAGGTGTTGAACTGTCGGCTACCGGTAAAATCACCGACAAATGGCAGGTCTTCGCCGGTTACGCCTACATGGACAGCGAACAGATCGATGGCGGTCCGCTGGGCAAGGCCAACGATGGCAACGAACTGCCTAACACGCCGAAAAACAGCGCCAGCCTCTGGACGACCTATCAGGTCACGCCGAAGCTGACCATCGGCGGCGGCGCGTTCTACGTCGATGACGTGTTCGGCAGCGTGGCCAACACCACCATGGTCGATTCCTACGTTCGTTACGATGCAATGGCCGCCTACAAGCTGACCAAAAACATCGACCTGCAACTGAACGTGCAGAACCTGACCGACGAAACCTACTACGACAAGGCCTTCTCGACTCACTTCGCCAACCAGGCGGCGGGCCGTACTGCCTTGCTGAGCACCAACTTCCACTTCTGATACGCGACCTCTGTAGGAGCGAGCCTGCTCGCGATGGACTGGAGAACAACGCGGGGTGTCAGGTTCTACGCGTTATCGTTGACGACCATCGCGAGCAGGCTCGCTCCTACAGGAGGGTGAAGGCCGAAACAGCGCCTGGCCCCGTTCATCCAGATGAACGGGGCTTTTGCGTGTAAAAAAGAATGCTTCTCGACAACCCACGGCATAATGCGCGCCGTGATGACTTTTGAACGAACAAGGCGAGCGACGTGTTGAAGAAAACCCTGTTCCAGTTGCACTGGTTTTTTGGCATCAGCGCCGGACTCGTCCTGGCCCTGATGGGCATCACCGGGGCGACGGTATCGTTTCAGGATGAAATCCTGTATGCGCTGAACCCATCGGTCTTGCAGGTCCACAAGCAGGTCGCCGGGGTGCTGCCGCCCGCCGAACTGGTGGAGAAGATCGAAACGGCCACGGGCAACAAAGTGGCGGGGCTCTCGGTCGACATCGACAGCGGCATTGCCGCGAAAGTGTTCTTCACACCGCCACCGGGCCAACGTCGCGGACCGATGCGTTACTTCGATCCTTACACCGCCGAGCTGCTGGGCGACGCCACTGGCCAGGACTTCTTCGGCCTGATGCTGCAATTGCACCGTTTCCTCGCCATGGGCGATACCGGTCGGCAAATCACCGGGGCCTGTACGTTGATCCTGGTGTTCTTCTGCCTCTCCGGCCTGTACTTGCGCTGGCCCCGCCAATGGAAAAGCTGGCGCGCCTGGCTGACCCTCGACTGGAAGAAAAAAGGTCGCAGCTTCAACTGGGACCTGCACTCGGTCGCCGGCACCTGGTGCCTGGTGTTTTACCTCCTGGCCGCCTTGACCGGGTTGTCCTGGTCCTACGAGTGGTACAACAAGGGCCTGACCCGTTTGCTCTCCGATTCGCCGCAGAACGAGCGCGTTCGCGGTGGTCGTGGCCCGGCGCCTGGCGGTCCGGCGCCGACGGCCGATTATTCGGCCATGTGGCTGAGTATCTATAGCGCTGCCGGTCCCAACCTGAGCTTCTATAACACGCGCATGCCGCCCGTCGCCGGGCAACCGGCGACCGTGTTCTACCTGCTGAAAAACTCACCCCATGACCGCGCGCTGAACCAGATCACCCTCGATCCGGTCACCGGCGAAATCAAACGGCACGAGCGCTACAGCGACAAGAGCCTCAAGGCGCAATTGCTGACCAGCCTCTATGCGCTGCACGTCGGTAGCTACTTCGGCATCGTCGGGCGGATCATCCTGACGATCGCCGCGCTGAGCATGCCGCTGTTTTTCGTCACGGGCTGGCTGTTGTACCTCGATCGTCGCCGCAAAAAACGCCAGATCAAAGACGCCCGTAAAGACCTCGCCCAACCCGGTGGCGATGCCCCGGCGTGGCTGATCAGTTTCGCCAGCCAGAGTGGCTTTGCCGAGCAACTGGCCTGGCAGACGGCCGGCCAATTACAAGCGGCCGGCCTGCCAGTGAAAGTGCTACCGCTGGCGACTGTCAGCGAGCAGGACCTGCGGAGTTCGAACAACGCGCTGTTCGTGGTCAGCACCTTCGGCGACGGCCAGGCACCGGACAGCGCCCGTGGTTTTGAACGCAAGGTGCTGGGGCGGGCGTCGAGCCTGGAGAGCTTGAACTACGCGGTGCTCGGTCTCGGCGACCGGCAGTATCAACACTTCTGCGGCTTTGCCCGGCGCTTGCACAGCTGGCTGGGCGAACACGGCGGCAAGACCCTGTTCCCCCCGGTGGAAGTCGACAGCGGCGACCCTTACGCCTTGCGTCACTGGCAGCAACAACTGGGGCTGCTGACCGGACAAGCACCGGTCGACACCTGGCAAGCTCCGAGCTATGACAACTGGCCGCTGGTTCGTCGCGAGTTGCTCAACCCGGACAGCAGCGGCTCGCCCGTGTACTTGCTGGGCCTCAAACCGCCCACCACCAGCAGTTGGCTGGCAGGCGATCTGGTGGAAGTGTTACCGCGCAATGGCTCCTGGGCGATCGAGCATTTCCTCGACGGCATGGGGATTGACGGTCGCGCCACGATTGAATTCGATGGCCGGTCGCAGCCTCTGGAGCAAGCCCTCGCCAGCCGCCAACTGCCGGCGAATCGGGCGCATCTGGTCGGTTTGCATGCCCAGGCGCTGGTGGATGCGCTGGTGCCTTTGGCCCTGCGCGAATACTCCATTGCCTCGATTGCCGCCGATGGCGTACTGGAGCTGATCGTTCGCCAGGAACTGCACCCCGATGGCAGCCTGGGCGTCGGCTCCGGCTGGCTGACCGAACACGCGCCGGTGGGCAGCACCATCCACCTGCGTGTGCGCCGCAACAGTGGTTTCCATCTGCCGTCAGACCCCGTGCCCATGATCCTGCTGGGCAACGGTACCGGGCTGGCCGGGCTGCGCAGCCTGCTCAAAGCGCGGATTGCCGACGGCCAACAACGTCACTGGCTGTTGTTCGGCGAGCGCAATCGGGAACACGACTATCTGTGTCGGGACGAGTTGGAAGAGTGGTTGATTTCGGGAGATCTGCAGCGCCTGGACCTGGCGTTCTCGCGGGATCAGGCGGAGAAAATCTACGTGCAGGATCGCCTGCGCGAATCAGCCGCGGAATTGAAGAAGTGGCTGGCTGAAGGTGCGGTGATTTACATCTGCGGCAGCTTGCAGGGCATGGCTTCGGGAGTCGATCAAGTGCTCAACGATGTACTCGGCGCTGCCGAAGTGGAACGCCTGATCGAACAGGGCCGCTACCGCCGCGACGTTTACTGACGCGGCACAACCCCCCTGAAGGAGCGAGCCTGCTCGCGATGAACTCAAAGACACCGCGGACTATCAGATTCCCCGCGTTATCGTTGACCACCATCGCGAGCAGGCTCGCTCCTACAGGGTGGGGATCAGGCGCTGACGGGCTCGATCGCCAACTCCGTCACCTCAGGCCGCTTGACCAGCGCATACACCACCGCCGTCAACAAACTCCCCGCCACGATCGCCAGCAAATACAGCAACGCATGGTTGATCGCGTTCGGGATGGCCAGCACGAACAATCCACCGTGGGGCGCCATCAGCTTGCAGCCGAAATACATCGACAACGCGCCGGTCAGCGCGCCACCGGCGATGCTCGCCGGAATCACCCGCAACGGGTCCTTGGCAGCGAACGGAATCGCCCCTTCGGAGATGAAGCACAATCCCAGCACCAGCGCCGCTTTACCCGCCTCGCGCTCGGTCTGGGCAAACTTGCGCCGGGCGATGAACGTGGCAATGCCGAGGCCAATCGGCGGCACCATGCCGGCCGCCATGGTCGCAGCCATCGGTGCATAACTCTGCGAGGCCAGCAGCCCGACCGAGAACGCATAGGCCGCCTTGTTGATCGGCCCGCCAAGATCGACGCACATCATTCCGCCCAGCAACACGCCCAGCAGGATCGCATTGGTGGTGCCCATGCTGTCGAGGAAATGCGTGAGCCCTTCGAGCATCCCGGCCACGGGTTTGCCGACCACGTAGATCATCACCAGGCCCGTGAACAGACTGGCCAGCAACGGGATGATCAGGATCGGCTTGAGCGCTTCAAGGCTTTGCGGCAAACGCGCATAACGATTGATCGCCTGGGCGGCGTAGCCGGCGAGGAAACCGGCAATGATCCCGCCGATAAAACCGGCACCGAGGGAGCTCGCCAGCAACCCGCCGATCATCCCCGGCGCCAGGCCCGGACGGTCGGCGATGGAGTAAGCGATGTAACCCGCCAGCAACGGCACCATCAGCTTGAACGCGGTCTCGCCGCCGATCTGCATCAAAGCCGCCGCCAAGGTGCCCGGTTCCTTGAACGCAGTGATGCCAAACACAAACGACAAGGCAATCATCAGGCCGCCCGCCACCACCATCGGCAACATGAACGACACGCCGGTCAGCAGGTGTTTGTAGATGCCGGTCTTCTCGGCCTTGACCGGGCCATTGGCGCCGCTGGCGGCGCTTTCCTGCGTGCCTTCGGCCAGCGCTTTGTTCAACGTGGCTTCGGCCTGCTTGAGGGCAATGCCGGTGCCGCAGCGATAAATTTTCTTGCCGGCGAAACGCTCGGTGGCGACTTCGATATCGCAAGCCAGCAGTACCACGTCGGCCTCGGCGATGGCTTGCGCACTCAGCGGATTGCGCGCCCCAACGGAGCCCTGGGTTTCCACTTGCAGGTCGTAACCCAGGCGCTTGGCCGCTTGCTGCAAGGCTTCGGCGGCCATGAAAGTGTGGGCGACGCCGGTCGGGCATGCCGTGATCGCGACCAGGCGCGGTGCGTTTTTGCTCACTGCAACCGGTGCGGCGACGGTTTCGGGTGCAACGTATACCCGAGCCTCTTCGGCGCCACGGCGCAACACCGCCTCGACGTCCTGCAGGGCTTGCGCCGGGGTGCTCTGGAACACCCGCTTGCCGACGAATCGCGACATGTCCACCGGGGCGCTGGTCACCAGCAGTACCCACTCGGCGGCCTCGATCGTCGCCGCCGACAATTGCCGTTCAGGATGCGCCGCGTCGTTCACTTCGACACTGGTGCTCCAGCCCTGACGCTGGGCCGCTGCATCCAGCAGACGAGCGCACAGCACACTGGTGACCATGCCGTTCGGGCAGGCAGTAACAATGGCTAATTTCATGACCAACCCTCTTATTGTTCTGTCAGGGGACGCACGCGCACACCCTGTTCGAGCTGCGCCAGTTGCGCCGCGTCGCTGATACCGAAACCGATCTGCGTGACGGCCATCGCGGCAATTGCCGTGGCGCGGCGCAAGGTCTGCTCAGGCAGGTCGGCGCTGACCAGGCCGTGGAGCATCCCCGCCAGCAACGAGTCGCCCGCGCCCACCGTACTGGCGACGCTGACTTTAGGTGGCGTGGCGTGCAGCGCCGAACCGACGCTGAACCAGTTCACGCCATCGGCTCCGTGGGAAATCACCACATGCTCGACACCCTGCGCGTGCAAACGATTCGCCGCTGCGGCCTGCGCGGTGACAGATACCACCTCGCAACCCAGCACTTCAGCCAGCTCTTCTGTGTTCGGCTTGATCAGCCATGGACCGGCCTTGAGCCCGGCCCGCAAGGCGTCGCCGCTGGTGTCGAGCGCGACCTTCAGACCGAGTTCTTTCAAGCGCAGGATCAACGCCTGCAACCATTGCGGACTCACGCCCTGAGGCAGGCTGCCGGCGACGACGACGGCATCATGCCCCGGAGCGATCCGGTCAAGACGATCAAGCAAGGCCTGCTGGGCCGTCGCGCTGACCTGCGGCCCCGGGCCATTGATGTCGGTGATGCGACCATCGCTTTCCGCCAGTTTGATATTGCTGCGGGTCTCCCCCGGCACGCGGATAAACCCATCGACAAAATTCCGTTTGGCGAACAGGGTTTCGAACGCTTGCAGGTTGTCTTCACCGAGAAATCCGCTGACCGTCAGTTGATGCCCGAGGTCCGCCAATACCTGCGCCACGTTCAACCCTTTGCCGGCGGCATGGGTGTGCATGACATCACTGCGATTGACCTGACCCGGCTCCAGGCGCGGCAACTGGACGGTGAGGTCCAGCGCCGGGTTGAGGGTCAAGGTTAAAATCCTGGCCATTACAGGGCCTCCACTAATGCGCGCACTTCGTTGGCGCTGCCCACGGCGAGCGCCGCTTGGGCAAGGGTTTGGGTCTGGCTCAGGCTGAGTTCACGGATTCGCGCCTTGACCTCGGGAATGCTGCGCCCCGACACGCTCAACTCGTCCACACCGAGCCCGACCAGCACCGGCACCGCCAGCGGGTCGGCCGCCAGTTCACCGCAGACACCGACCCACTTGCCATGGGCATGGGCGGCGCGCACGGTGATGTCGATCAGTTGCAATACCGCCGGATGCAGACCATCGGCCTGGGCCGACAAGGTCGGATGACCACGGTCGATGGCCAGGGTGTATTGCGTCAGGTCGTTGGTGCCGACGCTGAAGAAGTCCACCTCTTTGGCCAACACCGGCGCCAGCAATGCCGCCGACGGCACTTCGATCATGATCCCCAGTTGCAGGTCCGCGACCGGGATTTCCAGACGCAGGCGTTCGGTCATGTCCCGGGCCTGGCGCCACTCATCGACGCTGCCGACCATCGGGAACATGATCCGCAGCGGACGGTTGTCAGCCGCGCGCAGCAAGGCGCGCAACTGCGTTTCCATGATGTGTGGCCGTTGCAAGGTCAGGCGAATGCCACGTACCCCAAGGAACGGATTTTCTTCCTTGGCGATCGGCCAATAGGGCAGCGGTTTGTCGCCGCCGACATCAAGGGTGCGCACCACCAGGGGGCGACCCATCAGGCCATCGAGGACACGCCGGTATTCGACCTCCTGGGTCGCCTCGTCCGGCGCTTGCGGGTGCGCCATGAAAATCAGTTCGGTGCGCAACAGGCCAATGCCTTCGGCCCCCTGCTCCACCGCACCGGTCACGCCAGCGCTTTCACCGATGTTGGCGAACACTTCGACCGCATGGCCGTCGCGGGTCAAGGCGGGTTGATGGCGCTGTTCAGCGGCCACCTTCAATCGTTGTTCACGGGTGTCGCGTTCGTCAGTGGCCCGTTGCAGCGTTGCGGCATCGGCATCCACGTGCAGGCGACCGCGTTGGCCATCGATCAGCAACGGCGTGCCCGGCGCCAGCAGCAACACGGCCGGACCGGCACCGACCAACGCCGGAATACCGAGCGCTCGGGCCACGATCGCACTGTGGGCAGTAGCGCCGCCGCGGGCGGTGAGGATACCGGCCACGCGAGTCGGGTCCAGACGCGCAACGTCGGATGGACCGACTTCGTCCATCACCAGAATGTAGGGTTGCTCGGGTTCACTCGGGGTTTCGATCCCGCAGAGCGTCGCCAACACCCGACGACCGATATCGCGCAAATCGGCAGCGCGTTCGGCAAGCAAGGCGTCCTGCAGCGCTTCCTGTTGCCGGGCCGCCGCTTCGACCACCGACATCCAGGCCGCTTCGGCGCTTTCGCCCTGCTTGAGACGGGTGTCGACTTCATCGGTCAATTCCGGGTCGTCGAGCATTTCCTGGTGGGTGACGAAAATCTCGCGAATGGCCTTGGCCTTGCTGCGTTCGATCAAACCACCGATGTCGCGCCGCACATCCGCCAGCGCCTGCTTGAGCCGATCGCGTTCGATGGCGGCGGACTCACCGCGCAGCGGGTACTCGATGGCTTGCAGCACTTGAATATGCGCCGGGCCGATGGCGATTCCCGGCGCGGCGGCGATGGCCTGAATCACGCTACCGGACGCCGGGGCGAGCAGTACCTGGGCCGCCTCGACAATTTCTTCACGCGGTTGGCTGACGGGCGGCAGCGGCTCGATTTCTTCACCGAGGCCTTCTTCGATGGCAGCCAACAACGCAGGCAGCGCATCGGCGGCGATGCTCGGCTCGGCGATGATTTCCAGCACCTGACCACGACGGGCGCCGAGGCTGAGCAGCTTGCTGAGGCTCTTGACCGACACCGCGCTGTCCTGACCATCGACGATGCGGATGCGAATTTCACCTTCAAAACTCTTTGCCAGTTGCGCGAGGATTTTCGCCGGCCGTGCATGCAAACCGTGGGCATTGGCCAGCGCGATCCGCGTACTCGGCCAGTCCGCCGGCAGTTCACCGCCGAGCACTTCAAGCACCGCGCGGCAGCTGGTGGCACGGCCCAATTCATGGCCGCGACCTTCAATCAATAACGCGCACAGTCGTTCCAGCAACGCTTGATGGGCCTCACCCAGGCTGGCCAGGCAGAACAACCCGTTCAGCGGCTGACCGAGGTAACGCAGCGGTTTGTCCGGGGTCACGAACGCCAGACCGGGGCGCTTGACTGTTTGCTCACTGTGCAGCCACCACAGGCCATCGCCCAGGGGCAGTGCTTCGACCTGTTGCAACACGGCGGAGAAACCGTTGCTGACGCAATCGGCCTGACGCAACAAACGCGCACCGCGCCAGACCAGCTCTTCAAAATCTTCGGCTGCCACACCCAGGCCGATCATTTGCGCATCCAGCGCCAATTCTTGCGGCGCACCTTGCAGCAGTTTCAGCAGGGCCTCGGCGGAACTGGCGCGGCGCAGGGCCTGGCCCAGATCGGTCTCGCCGAGGGCGCGGGTCAGTAGTTGCAGCAGGCGCAGGTGTTCATCGGACTTGGCGGCGATGCCAATGGCCAGGTAGACGATCTGCCCGTCGCCCCAGTCAACGCCATCGGGAAACTGCATCAGGCGCACGCCCGTGGTGAATACCTGATCGCGGGTTTCCGGGGTGCCGTGGGGGATGGCGATACCTTGACCGAGAAAGGTCGAGCCCTGGGCTTCACGCGCCTGCAGGCCAGCGAGATAACCCTCGGCAACCAGACCATCGGTAACCAGATGCCGGGCCAGCAACTGCAAGGCTGCGGACTTATCCACAGCCGACTGGCCCATGGATATCTGCTCTATGGTGAGCTCGAGCATGCTTTCTCCTTTTGGCACCTGTTGGCACCAGGTATTGTTTTGATTGATTCAGCTTAGGCGCTTGTCCTGCGACAGTCTTCAGCGGTTTCGTGGCAGAACCGGCCTAAGGCGCTCATAACGTAGAAAATACGCTTGCTGAAACGTTTAATCTAGATTGATTGGCACGTTACTCGATAATGGCCCATCCTTGAAGTCCAACTTGTCGGCTGCGTGAAGGCGGGATCGCCTGCGTGAATCGGTTAGGATTGGCAAAATTGTCGAGGCAAGCTCGAAAAAACAAGGAAATCCCGGGTTGAAACTCAGTGATATTGCCCAGTTGGCCGGTGTGTCTGTTACCACCGCCAGCTACGTCATCAATGGCAAGGCCGAACAGCAACGCATCAGTAGCGCTACCGTCGAACGTGTACGCGCAGTCGTCGAGCAACATGGCTTCACGCCCAATCCCCAGGCCGCCGGGCTGCGCAGTCGGCACACCCGCACCCTGGGGTTCATTTTGCCGGATCTGGAAAACCCCAGTTACGCGCGAATCGCCAAACTGCTGGAACAAGGCGCACGCGCTCGCGGCTATCAGCTGCTGATCGCCAGTTCCGACGACGCACCGGACAGCGAGCGCCAATTGCTGAAGCTGTTTCGCGCCCGCCGCTGCGATGCCCTGATCGTTGCCAGTTGCCTGCCTCCGGGCGATGACAGCTATCGCCAGTTGCAAGCCAAGGGGATTCCTATCATCGCGATCGACCGTGTCATGGAGCCTGAACACTTCTGCTCGGTGATCAGCGACGACCGGGAAGCCAGCCTGCAACTGACTCGCAGCCTGCTGGACCCGTTGCCCAAGCAAATCGCCTTGATCGGTGCCCGCCCCGAACTGAGCATCAGCCAGGAACGTGCCGCCGGTTTCAAAGAGGCCTTGAAGGACTTCAACGGCGAGGTGCTGATCGAACAGGGCGAATCCTTCAGCCGCGAATGCGGCAAACAACTGATGGAAGAATTACTCCAGCGTGTAGGGCATTTACCCGAAGCACTGGTGACCACGTCCTATGTGCTGTTGCAGGGCGTGTTCGATGCCTTGCACGACTTCCCGCTGAAAAACCGCCCGTTGCGCCTCGGCACTTTCGGCGACACTCAGTTGCTGGATTTCCTGCCTCTGCCGGTCAATGCCATGGCCCAGCAACATCAGCTGATTGCCGACAAGGCCCTTGCACTGGCCCTGGCGGCCATCGAGCACTCCGATTACCAACCCGGCGTGCAGGCCATCCCGCGCACCTTCAAGCAGCGTATCCGCCAGGACTGAACCGTGGAGCTGATCGACAGCCACACCCATCTGGACTTTCCCGATTTCGACAAGGATCGTCAGGCGCTGCTGGTCGAAAGCCGAGCCCTCGGGGTACGGCGGATAGTGGTGCTGGGGGTATATCAGGGCAATTGGCAGCGCGTCTGGGATCTGGTGCTAAGCGATCCCGACCTGCATGCCGCGTTCGGCCTGCATCCCGTGTATCTGGACGATCATCAGCCCGATGATTTACGCGAACTCGGTGAGTGGCTGACCCGTCTGGCCGGTCACCGACAGTTGTGCGCAGTGGGCGAGATTGGCCTGGATTACTTCATCGAAACCCTCGACCGCGAACGCCAGCAAGCGTTGTTCGACGCACAGCTGCAACTGGCCGCGGATTTCAATCTGCCGGCACTGATCCATGTGCGACGCAGTCATGCGGCGGTCATTGCCACGCTCAAGCGGTTTCGCCTGCCACGCGCGGGCATCATCCACGCCTTCGCCGGCAGCAAGGAAGAGGCGCGCGAATACATCAAGCTCGGTTACAAGCTCGGCCTGGGCGGCGCCGCGACCTGGCCCCAAGCGCTGCGCATGCACCGTGTCCTCGCCGAGCTGCCGCTAGAATCAGTGGTCCTGGAAACCGACTCACCGGACATGGCACCCGCCATGTACCCCGGTCAACGCAACAGCCCGGCGCACTTGCCCGCCATTTGCGCGGCACTGGCCAGCATCATGGCGATCAGCCCTGAGCGATTGGCGGCGGTCAGCACGGCCAATGCCTGTGAATTGTTCAACTGGTAGTCAGTCGGCGTGAGCCTTGGCGGCCTCAAGAATCAATGTCATGTGCTGACGCTGACGGGCAAAGCGCATGGCGATGAAGTAGACGAAAATCGCCAGCAGCGAGAAATTGAGCTGTTCCAGAACGCTGATCATGCCAAGCCACTCCAGCACCAGCGCCACCAGTAAAGCGGTGCAAATCATCACCAGCAGGCTCGCCTTCAACATGGCCAGGGAATCAAGCGACTTGAAGCGCTTGATTTGTTTCGGGTCGTTCAGTTGCAAGGTTTTTCGGCAATGTGTGCATCTGAACGCTTCGTTGATTGCAATGGCGTTGATCTGCCAGGACTCAAGCAGCGATGTGCGCTGGCAATGGGCGCAGCGTCCCTGGATTCCAAGGGTTGCAACAGGCATAGAAAGGCCTCCTCCGTGTGGGCACTGAAATGAATCTCCGTTCATTGAAGTTGAAATAAAGGAACATGGAGAAAAACAGCAAGGTTCTTACGAAATTTGAGAAAGGTATTACAAAATTTTCAGCCACACACAGAACCTTTGAAACGGAGCCTGTTCGCGAACGCGGGATGCCCGACGGCATCAACGTCGGCCATCACGCCATCATCGCAAGCAAGCGTTTATACAGCTGGCGGACTGCTGCTATCTAGACGCGGAATGCGCTAATCAGCTGTTTGAGTTCCACCACCTGAGCCGACAACACTCGACTGGCATCCTCGGTCTGGTGCGCACCTTCAGCAGTCCGCTCACCGGCCCGATTGATTTCGACAATGTTCTGGTCGATATCGTGGGCCACCGCCGTTTGCTGTTCCACGGCTGCGGCGATCTGCTGGTTCTGGTCGACGATCATACCGACGGCACCGAGGATGTTTTCCAGCGCCTGCTGGACCTTTTCCGACTGCCCTACCGTGCCATTGGCCATCTCATGACTCACACCCATCGCCTTCACGGCAGCGCCGACCCCACTGTGGAGCCTGGTGATCATCTGTTCGATTTCTTCGGTCGATTGCTGGGTTCGCTTGGCCAGTGTCCGGACCTCGTCCGCCACCACGGCGAATCCACGCCCCTGCTCGCCGGCCCGCGCCGCTTCGATGGCGGCATTGAGCGCCAACAGGTTGGTTTGTTCGGCGATGCTCTTGATCACCTCCAGCACGCGACTGATGGACTGGCTGTCACTGGCCAGTTGATTGATCACCAGCACCGACTGATCTATTTCGCTGGCCAGCGCCGCGATGCTGCCTTGCTGGGACTCGACCAGCCCACGCCCACTGATGGTTTCGTCGTTGACACTGTGGGCGCTGCTGACCGCCGCGGCGGCGCTGCGCGCGACCTCGAGGGCCGTGGCCGACATCTGGTTCATTGCCGTGGCGACTTGCTCGATCTGGCTCCGTTGCCCGGCCACGGCATGGTTGCTTTGCGCCGAGACGTTTTCTACTTGCCCGGCCTGGCGTTCCACCTCACTGACGGTTTGCCCCACGCGCTCAATCAGGTCATGGATTTTTTTCACGGTGCCGTTGAATACCTCGCCCAACTCGCCCAATTCATCGCGACTGTGGGCGCTGAACGTCACCGTCATGTCGCCGGCCGCGACTTTATCCATCACCCCGCCAAGGCGTTTGAGCGTGGTACGGGTCGAGGCGTAGAAGCCGCCGTAAAGGTAGAAGATCAGCACAAACACCACCGACAGCGCCACTGCCTGCAAGACCATGTGCGTGCGGTTCTGATCCAGGCGCTGCTGCAACTGCACGCCGAGAAATTTCAGCGTGGCTTCGTTGAGTTGATACGTCTGGTCCATCAGGCCAGTGACCTGATCGTAGAAACCCTGCCAGGGCGTATCCAGGGTGTCGGCCATTACCACTTGCTCTTCGAACAGTTCACTGGCCTTTTTCAACGTCGCCCTGCTGCCATCGGCCAGGGCTGCCAGGGTTTCCCGAGCCGCTCTACTGGAACCCAATGCGTCCTGCAATTTCAGCCCATACTCGCCTTGCAGCTTTTCGATCTGCGCCAACAGCTCATCGAAACGGGTACTCGACGCCGAATTGAGAAACCCCTGGCCCAGTGAGAAGGAGCCCATCGCCCGGCCTTCACCCAGAAGCTGAGTCACTGGCGGGGTGACGTTGGTGATGAGTTCGCTCAGTTGGCGCATGTCGCTCTGGGAATCGCGGCTCAGTCCGGCCTGACTGGCGACGATCTGGCTGAAAATCTGCGCACTGCCGAGCAACTTGCCAATCATTCCGCTTTTGCTTTGCAGGGACGTTTCGCTGTGTTGCGCCTTGAAGGCGGCGATCATTTCATCGCGCTTGGTATCGAATACCGCGATTTGCTCGGGGTCCGTGCTCATCGCGGTCAGCCCTTGCAAACGGGTCAGAAGGCTTTGCTCCAGGGCGCTGATCTGCGACTCGACATTGCCCGCCTTGCCCGATTGGCCGAGGGTGACATTGATCTGCACCAGGTTGTTGAGGGTTTCCAGATCGCGCCGCAACGCCAGGCTGCTGCCCAGCAGATCGAGGCTTTGCAGTTCGGTACGGGTACCCTGGAACTCGCGATAGGAGTCACGCACCAGGTAGAAGTTGGTCACCAGCATCGGCACCAGGAACAGGACGCTGATCAGACTGAACTTCATGCCAAAGCTCAGACGGTTCATCAGTGCGACAGCGGGATAGAGCAAGCTCTTCACTGGAAGTCTCCCCATGATTTCTTATTTTTATTGGCAGGCGCAGACCGACAGCAGATAGCCACTACCCGGCGCTATTTCTGTATAGCGTAAATCGAAGAGAGGTTTTGTAACTTAAGGTTAACGGCAAAAGTTTGTCCGAGGTTCTGGCTGCGCCCGGACAATCTTTTGGCCGCTAATAAAGAAATCAGGCCAGAACGGTCCACAAGGCGAAACCGGCATACCAGAGCACTGCAGCCCGCAACAGCAGTTCCCAGATCCGGTCAAGATTATTGATGCCTTCAGGCCCGACCACCGGTGCCGGGATTTCACCCGCCACCAGCCCGGCCTTCTCGATCAATAGCGCGGCGCTGATGTTCCAGTTCAACAACTCGTGCAACATCACCCGGCCGACGGCGACAAAGTTGCCGACCAAGGCAAAACTGGCCGCCAGCAAGCGCACCGGCAGCCAATCGAAGGCATGACGCAGTTGCGCCGCGCGTTCGACCACGGCCGGGTTTTTCCCATGCTCCTCAACCAGCGCGAGCAATCGATAACTCAGAGCCGCGACCGGCCCCAACAGGAAGTACCAGAAAATCACCGCGAAAAAGCTCTGGTAGGCCTCCCACAGCAAATGTCCTTCAACCCGTTCCAGCAGTTGTTCGCCACTGTCGGCGCAGATATCCACATCGCGTTTGGCGACATGGGCCGCGGCTTGCAGGTCTTCCCGACGCCAGGCGTCGCGAAACGGCCCCAGACCGGCGAGCAGATCGCCACGACCCAGACTGTAAATCACCACCAGCAGGTGCACCGGTAACACCAGCAAACCGTAGGCCACCGGCTGCAGCACCATCAACAGCAACCCCAGCAACGCCACCGGCAAAAATACCGAAATGGCCAGGATCAGCCACGGCCGATTGACCAGACGCGCGTTGACCTCAATCCTGGCCAGCTCGCGCAACCAAAAACCGTCGCGTTGTACCCGGTGGCGCAGGGCCGAGAACTTCTCGATCCAGACCGCCAACAGCAGCACCAGAAAACTCATTGTTACTCCTCTTTTTCCATGGCGGCTTTTGCCAGGGCCGCACGATAGCGTGCCCAATCGAACGCCGGTCCCGGATCAGTCTTGCGCCCGGGCGCGATGTCACTGTGCCCGCAGATGCGCTGCGTGGTAATGGCCGTGAAGGCGCTTTGCAGTTGCCGGGTCAGGGCCGTCAACGCGTCATATTGGGCGTCGGTGAACGGCAGATCATCCGTGCCTTCGAGTTCAATTCCCACGGAAAAATCGTTACAGGTCTCCCGCCCCTCGAAACTCGAAACGCCGGCGTGCCAGGCGCGCTCAAGACAAGAGACAAACTGGGTGACAGTGCCGTCACGCTCGATCAGAAAATGCGCCGACACCCGCAGATCGGCAATCCCTTCAAAGTAGGGGTGCTCCGTGACATCCAGTCGGTTCTGGAAAAATTCCTGCACCTTTCCCGTGGCGAATTGCGCCGGCGGCAGGCTGATGTTGTGGATCACCAGCAGGGAAATTTCGCCCGTGGGGCGCGCATTGAAGTTGGGCGAGGGGCAAAGACGCACGTCCTGACACCAACCGCTTGCGGGGTCCAACTGCATACAGGCTCCTTCAACGACGACCGTGTGAGTGCCCAGTATGCCGCGATAGCCCGTCCGAACGCGATCACTTGCCGCGATTGAGACGCCGCAGGTGGCCGATGACCGCCTCCAGCGCCCGATCAAACAATAAGGTGTCATCGAGGACCCGTGCCGCCCCCTGGCGAAATTCCCGCGCCAGGGACGAACGACTGCGCTCCAGCACCTTCATGCCGGTGCGGTTGACGAAGATGTATTGACCGGAGGCTTCAATGATCGCCGCCAGTTTGCAGCGCAGGGAGTTTTCCGGATCGGTCTGGAACTCGACCCAGCAGCCAGAATGCAGCTGATTGACGTGGCGCATTCCGGCATCGTCTACCGGCAGCGGCAGCCCCTTATCCACAGGGCCTTCATCGGCGCTGGGCAATACGATTCTTTCCAGCACTTCGATCATGACCGCCGCGTCCGCGAGCGGGCGCTCGGGCCGCTCAAACAATTGCACATGCAGGCTTTCCAGCTCGCTGAAAAACTCACAGGTGACGAAAGGGTCGTACGCCGAACCACTCAAACCCTCGCGCAAGGATTTGAGCAAACCCGGCACCCGCGCCAACAGTCGTGTACCGGCGTCGGGCACTACATTCCCGTCTTTGTGCATCCAGCCTCCAGAAAATCCGAATCGTCAAAGTCATGGCGTCAAATACAAGGCGAATTATCTTGTAAAAGAGAGCGCTTGCGCCAGAGGACTCTTCGGCTTCTGCGTAAATAGCCCCCTCCCTTGCCTACAGGCAGGTCCTTGGGATTCGACCAAATGCAGGCGTCTGAGCATTGGCGATAGCTCGGATGCCTTGGGTTGCTTCGCACCATGGCCCTATAATCGGGCCACTTTGTTTGTGGAGTCCGTTATGCCGAATCTACGCCTCGCCGATTTGACCACCGAAATCGAAGCCAACGTGCGCCGCGCGCTGCTCGAAGACATTGGCAGCGGCGACATCACCGCACAGCTGATCCCGGCCGAACGCTTGGCCAAAGCCACCATCATCACCCGCGACGCCGCCGTCATCAGCGGTACCGCCTGGGTCGATACCGTGTTTCGGCAACTGGACCCACGAGTGGCGGTGCACTGGCAGGTCGCCGATGGCGAAAGGGTCAAACCCAACCAGGTGCTGTTCCACCTCGAAGGCCCCGCGCGCTCGTTGCTGACCGGTGAACGCAGTGCCTTGAACTTCCTGCAACTGCTGTCCGGCGTGGCCACCCGCGCGCAATACCTGGCGGATTTCGTGGCCCAGACCCAGGTCAAGCTGCTCGACACGCGCAAAACCTTGCCAGGTCTGCGTCTGGCGCAAAAGTACGCCGTGACCTGTGGCGGTTGTCACAATCATCGCATCGGCTTGTATGACGCGTTCCTGATCAAGGAAAACCATATCGCCGCTTGCGGAGGCATTCCTGAGGCCATCGCAGCCGCGCACAAAATCGCACCGGGCAAACCGGTTGAGATCGAAGTGGAAAACCTGGATGAACTGAAAGAGGCCTTGGCGGCCGGTGCCGACATCATCATGCTCGATGAACTGAGCCTGGATGACATGCGCGAAGCCGTGCGCTTGAACGCTGGCAAGGCAAAACTGGAGGCCAGCGGCGGCATCAACGAAAGCACGTTGCTGCCTATCGCCGAAACCGGCGTGGATTACATTTCGATTGGTGCAATGACCAAGGATGTGAAGGCTGTCGATCTGTCGATGCGTCTGAGCCTCTGATCACACGCAATGAAAAACTGCAGGAGCGAGCTTGCTCGCTCCTGCATGTGGTGGGCGCTTTTTCAGACCACCAGATTATTCATCTCGCAGTACTCATCCCACTCGACGCCCAACACTTCAGCCGCCTCCTTGTGCAGAACCAAGCGCGCGGCCTCGTACTCTTCGGGGCTTGATGTGTACTTGAGCGTCAGTTCCCACGGCTGCAGGCCCTGGGCTTCAGCCTCATCCTCGAAGGCCCACTGGATCTGGTCTTTCTGATCGTCGGCTGGCAAGTCCTTGATCTCTTCGGCTAGCTGGGGCGAATCCAGCAAATATTTCTTGAGTGCCTCTTCGTGCCGGGCTTCCTGGCTCAATTCTTTAACGGTCATGGTGTTCTCGCTGATCTGGGGAATGGAAGATGGATCTGGATCATCAAGGATCTCTCTGACGCAAATAACCGTGTTCAACCTGGTTTGTCTGGCCTTCAGAACCATTCGGGATCATCTGAAAACTGCTGGGCTAAGCTCATGCAGGTTCCGAATATAGGATGTTTATCAGACGATTTACACGACTCTTTACATCAATCCACAAATAAACCGCACTCACCTTCTGTCGCGCCTGGAAACAGGCCGGCAGCGATTCCGGCCAAGACGCCAGCCGCAACGAAAGAGACGAACTCAACAGTACGATCGAGGATTGGAGCAGAAAGGCGAAACAACAGGGGGGGGGATGGTGCCCGAGACAGGAATCGAACCTGCGACCTTCGCGTTACGAGTGCGCTGCTCTACCGACTGAGCTACACGGGCGGTGCGCTAAACCTAGCATCGCGAAGGCATACCGGCAACTTTAGCCAGCGCCTCGATTGTCTACAGGCAAAAAAAGACCCCGTCGTTTTCACGGCGGGGTCTTTTTTAGAACGTTGAAGCGGTCAGGCGGGGGAGCGGATTAAACGCCCGAAGCCTTGGCTGCTGCTACGTCCTTGATGGACAGCTTGATGCGGCCGCGGTTGTCCACGTCCAGTACCAGTACTTCCACTTCCTGACCTTCCTTGAGGATGTCAGTCACTTTCTCTACGCGAGCGTCGCTCAGCATGGAGATGTGAACCAGACCGTCCTTGCCAGGCAGGATGTTGACGAATGCGCCGAAGTCGACGATGCGCTCAACCTTACCGACGTAGATCTTGCCGATCTCGGCTTCCGCGGTGATACCCAGAACGCGCTGACGTGCTGCTTCAGCGGCGTCCTTGGTTTCGCCGAAGATCTTGATCGAACCGTCGTCTTCGATATCGATCGAAGCCTTGGTCTCTTCACAGATCGCACGAATGGTCGCGCCACCTTTACCGATGACATCACGGATTTTGTCGGTGTCGATCTTCATCGCGATCATGGTCGGTGCATTGGCCGACAGTTCGGTACGCGACTGGCCGATGATCTGGTTCATCTGACCGAGGATGTTCAGGCGCGCTTCCAGGGCTTGGCCCAGAGCGATTTCCATGATTTCTTCGGTGATGCCCTTGATCTTGATGTCCATCTGCAGCGCGGTCACGCCTTTGGCGGTACCCGCTACCTTGAAGTCCATGTCGCCCAGGTGGTCTTCGTCGCCCAGGATGTCGGTCAGGACGGCAAATTTCTCGCCTTCTTTAACCAGACCCATGGCGATACCGGCAACCGGCGCCTTCATTGGAACACCAGCGTCCATCAGAGCCAGGGAAGCACCGCAGACCGAAGCCATGGAGCTCGAACCGTTGGACTCGGTGATTTCCGACACAACGCGGATGGTGTACGGGAACACGTCGGCGGCAGGCAGCATGGCCTGAACCGAACGACGGGCCAGACGGCCGTGACCGATTTCGCGACGACCGGCACCACCCATGCGACCACACTCGCCCACCGAGAACGGAGGGAAGTTGTAGTGCAGCATGAACGGGTCTTTTTTCTCGCCTTCCAGGGTGTCCAGCAGTTGTGCATCACGGGCAGTACCCAGAGTTGCAACGACCAGAGCCTGGGTTTCGCCACGGGTGAACAGCGCCGAACCGTGGGTCTTCGGCAGAACGCCGACCTCGATGTTCAGCGGACGTACGGTGCGGGTGTCGCGGCCGTCGATACGTGGCTTGCCGTTTACGATGTTTTCGCGAACGGTGCGGTATTCGATTTCACCGAAAGCAGCTTTGACGTCAGCAGCGGAAGGCTGGCCTTCTTCGCCGGACAGCTTGGCAACGACCTGATCCTTCAGCTCGCCCAGGCGAGCATAACGGTCGGCTTTGACGGTGATGGTGTAAGCCTGGGAGATCGCTTCGCCGAACTCGGCGCGAATGGCACCCAGCAGCTCGGTGGCTTCGGCTTGCGGAGCCCAGGTCCAGGTTGGCTTGGCAGCTTCGGCGGCCAGCTCTTTGACGGCCTGGATAACGACCTGGAACTCGTCATGGGCGAACAGTACGGCGCCCAGCATCTGGTCTTCGGTCAGTTCTTTGGCTTCGGATTCAACCATCAGAACGGCTTCAGAAGTACCGGCAACGACCATGTCCAGGCTCGAAGCAGCCAGCTGCTCGTAAGTCGGGTTCAGCAGGTAACCGGTGCTTTCGTGGAACGCAACGCGGGCAGCGCCGATCGGACCATCGAACGGAATGCCGGAGATCGCCAGCGCAGCCGAGGTACCGATCATCGCAGCGATGTCCGGATCGGTCTTCTTGCTGGTGGAAACGACGGTGCAGACTACCTGCACTTCGTTCATGAAGCCTTCCGGGAACAGCGGACGGATCGGACGGTCGATCAGACGGGAAGTCAGGGTTTCTTTCTCGGAAGGACGGCCTTCGCGCTTGAAGAAACCACCAGGGATCTTACCGGCAGCGTAAGTTTTTTCCTGGTAGTGAACAGACAGAGGGAAGAAGCCCTTGCCTGGATCGGCTTGCTTGGCACCGACTACGGTCACCAATACGCTGACGTCGTCGTCAACGGTGACCAATACTGCGCCGGAGGCCTGACGGGCGATACGGCCAGTCTCGAGGGTAACGGTCGACTGACCGAACTGGAATTTTTTGATGACCGGGTTCACGGTGTCCTACCTTCTTTTGTGGCTCTTGGGGAAACTGGTTTCTTGCGAAATTCTTGGGCAACGTCGGGAGTCGGCCCGATCGGGATGTCCAGGGTGCAGCTACTCAGGCAAAGCAGATATCCAGATAAAACTTGAGGCTGGAAGCCTGCCATGTGCCAGCGGGAAACTCGCGGACACACGACAGACAACCAACCTCTAGCGCAATCGCTGAATTAGCGACGCAGACCCAGGCGACCGATCAGAGCGCTGTAACGGCTCACGTCTTTGCCTTTCAGGTAGTCCAGCAGCTTACGACGCTGGTTTACCATGCGGATCAGACCACGACGGGAGTGGTGATCTTTACCGTTGGCCTTGAAGTGACCTTGCAGTTTGTTGATGTTGGCGGTCAGCAGTGCAACTTGCACTTCTGGCGAACCAGTGTCACCAACAGCTTGCTGGTAGTCAGCTACGATTTGGGCTTTTTCTTGAACGTCGAGAGCCATGAGGCAATCCTTTTATCAGGAAACTGTTTCAGAAAAACAGTTTCAACAGGCCAGGGACAAATCCCTGTATCTAAAAATGAGTAGTGACCGTGCCTGTTGACAGCCACCCTCGTCCGGTCATTCTGACCGAATCAGTCGACGCGGCGCGATGCGCCCGTCTTCGCTCACTTCACCGATACCGATGAAGCGACCGTTGTGATCCTGTACCCGTACCATACCGAATTTCGGTGCATCCGGAGCGCGGACCGGCTGGCCGTTAAGCCAGTAGAACGAGCTGTGCTCCGAGAACTGCAAAAGCGGCCAATCCAGCAGACCGCTGTCCGATGGCATCAGGAAGCGGTCGACCGCTTCGTTGCCGCCTTCGGCATGTACCGCTTCCAACTCTTCCAGGGTGACCGTCTGGGCCAGCGTGAAAGGCCCGGCCTGCGTACGTCGCAGTTCTGCAACGTAAGCGCCACAACCGAGCTGCTCACCAATATCCTCCACCAGGGTGCGAATATAGGTGCCTTTGCTGCAATCCACTGCCAGCCGCGCAGTATCACCTTCGAAGGCCAGCAATTCCAAGCGCGTAATAGTAACAGAACGCGGTTCACGCTCCACTACTTCGCCTGCACGGGCCAGCTTGTACAGCGGCTGGCCATCACGCTTGAGCGCCGAGTACATCGGCGGTATCTGACTGATTTGCCCACGAAAATTCGGCAACACAGCTTCGATATCGGAGCGACCAACGGTCACAGGACGCTCCTGCAAAACTTCGCCCTCGGCATCCGCCGTGGTCGTGGTTTTGCCCAGTTGCGCCAGGGTTTCGTAACCCTTGTCGGAATCGAGCAGGTATTGCGAGAACTTGGTGGCCTCACCGAAGCACAACGGCAACACGCCGGTAGCCAGCGGATCGAGACTGCCGGTGTGTCCCGCCTTCTCGGCATTGAGCAACCAGCGGACCTTCTGCAAGGCCGCATTGGAGGTGAACCCCAGCGGCTTGTCCAGCAGGATGATACCGCTGACGTTACGACGGATACGTTTGACCTGAGCCACCGATTACTCCTTGGTGTCTTCGGCTTCTGCCGCAACCGGATGCTGATTGTCTTCAGCCACTGCGCGCTCGATCAAGGCCGACAGATGCGCACCACGCACAACGCTTTCGTCGTAATGGAAGTGCAACTGTGGAACGCTGCGCAGCTTCATCTCGCGAGCCAACTGCATGCGCAGGAAACCGGCGGCGGAGTTGAGCACCTTGATGCTCTGCGCGATGTCTTCGGCGCTGTCCTGACCCATCACGGTGATGAAAATCTTGGCGTGACCGACGTCACGGCTGACTTCCACTGCGGTAATGGTGACCAGGCCGACGCGCGGGTCTTTGACTTCACGACGGATCAGTTGTGCCAGCTCGCGCTGCATCTGATCGCCGATACGTTGGGTACGGCTATATTCTTTTGCCATGTCTTGTTACCTGTTACTGCCCCACGGCGAAACCCGTGAGGTCTGAAAGCGGCAAACGCCCGGCCTGACAGAAGCCAGACCGGGCGTTGCGTTTAGAGTCCGGGTGATGCGCCGTGCATTTGCATGCGGCTGCCCATCACGGCTCTTGAAGTGCGCGAGTTAGAGGCTGCGAGCAACCTGAACCTTCTCGAAGACTTCGATCTTGTCACCGACTTTGACGTCGTTGTAGCTCTTCACGCCGATACCGCATTCCATGCCGGCACGCACTTCGGAAGCGTCATCCTTGAAGCGGCGCAGGGATTCCAGCTCGCCTTCGAAGATAACGATGTCTTCGCGCAGTACACGGATTGGACGGTTACGGTGAACAGTACCCTCGATCACCATGCAACCGGCGATCGCGCCAAACTTCGGCGAACGGAACACGTCACGCACTTCGGCCACACCGAGGATGTTCTCGCGAACATCGCTGCCAAGCATACCGGTGAGGGCTTTCTTGACGTCTTCGATGATGTCGTAGATCACGTTGTAATAACGCATATCCAGACCTTCCTGCTCGACGATCTTGCGAGCGCCGGCATCGGCACGCACGTTGAAGCCGAACAGTACAGCATTGGAGGCCAGTGCCAGGTTGGCGTCGGACTCGGTGATACCACCGACACCGCCACCGACAACGCGCACTTGCACTTCGTCGTTACCCAGGCCGTTCAAGGCACCGTTCAACGCTTCCAGCGAACCACGGACGTCGGATTTGAGGACGATGTTGAGCGTCTTCTTCTCTTCCTGACCCATGTTTTCGAAGATGTTTTCCAGCTTGCCTGCGTGAGCACGAGCCAGTTTGACTTCGCGGAACTTGCCTTGACGGAACAGAGCCACTTCACGGGCTTTCTTCTCGTCGGCAACCACGCTCATCTCGTCGCCAGCATCCGGGGTACCGTCCAGGCCGAGGATCTCGACAGGGATGGCTGGACCGGCTTCCTTGATGGCCTTGCCGTTCTCGTCGAGCATGGCGCGAACACGGCCGTAGTTGGAACCGACCAGCACCATGTCGCCTTGACGCAAGGTACCGTCCTGAACCAGAACGGTCGCCACCGGGCCACGGCCCTTGTCGAGACGCGATTCAACCACCACACCACGACCAGGAGCCGAAGGCGTAGCTGTCAATTCCAGAACTTCGGCTTGCAGCAGAACGGCTTCGAGCAATTCGTCGACACCGGTACCCATCTTCGCCGAGACCGGTACGAATGGCGTGTCACCGCCCCACTCTTCCGACGTCACGCCGTGTACCGACAATTCGCTACGGATGCGATCGAGATCAGCGCCCGGCTTGTCGATCTTGTTCACCGCCACGACCAGCGGAACGCCCGCGGCCTTGGCATGCTGAACAGCTTCGATGGTTTGCGGCATCACGCCGTCGTCCGCTGCAACGACCAGGATCACAATGTCGGTCGCCTTGGCACCGCGGGCACGCATCGCGGTAAACGCGGCGTGGCCCGGGGTATCGAGGAACGTCACCATGCCACGGTCGGTTTCAACGTGGTATGCACCGATGTGCTGGGTAATACCGCCGGCTTCGCCAGCTGCAACCTTGGCACGACGGATGTAGTCGAGCAGGGAAGTCTTACCATGGTCAACGTGGCCCATTACGGTCACGACTGGCGCACGGGCAACGGCCTCGCCTTCAAACTTCAGGGACTCGGCCAGGGAATCTTCCAGGGCGGTGTCGCTGACCAGGGTCACTTTGTGGCCCAGCTCCTCGGCAACCAGTTGAGCAGTTTCCTGATCGAGCACCTGGTTGATGGTCGCCGGAGTACCCAGCTTGAACATGAACTTGATGATTTCAGCAGCCTTGACCGACATCTGCTGGGCCAGATCGCCCACAGTAATGGTCTCGCCGATCTTCACTTCGCGCACGACAGGGCCGGTTGGGCTCTGGAAACCGTGGGCATTGCGCTTCTTCAGCTTGGCCTTGCCGCGACCACCACGACGGAAGCCATCGCTTTCTTCGTCGGTAGTACGAGGGGCAACGCGTGGAGCAGGCGCTTTTTCCTTGACCGACGCACGATGCGGAGCGTTTTTGCGCTCGCCATCGCCACTACCGCGACGATTGTTATCGTCGGCACGTGGTTTGTCCGGACGGCGCTGTTCGTCACGCTTGCGAGTGTCCGCCGCAGGCGCAGCTGGAGCAGCTGCCACGACCGGCGCGCTTTCGCGCACAGGTTCGGCCACTGCTGCATGCGCGGCTACAGGTTCGGCTGGAGCGGTCGGCGCAGCGGCTGGCTGGCGACGAGCTTCTTCTTCGGCGCGACGCTTGGCTTCTTCTTCAGCCTTCTGACGTGCAGCATTTTCTACTGCGCGACGCTCTTCCAGTTCCCGCTTGCGCTCGGCTTCGATTTCTTCCGGGCTGCGCTGTACGAAGACTTTCTTCTTGCGTACTTCTACGCTGATGCTTTTGCTGCCAGCAACACGCAGGGTGCTGGTGGTTTTACGCTGCAGCGTAATCTTGCGTGGTTCTTCCACTTTCGCCTTGTGGCTGCTTTTCAAGTGAGTCAGCAACGATTGCTTCTCACTGTCAGTCACACTTTCTTCGGCGGCGGTGTGCGGCAGACCTGCCTCACGCATCTGCTGCAACAGGCGCTCTACCGGTGTTTTGACCTCATCGGCCAGTTGTTTCACCGTGACTTGCGTCATGCACTTCTCTCCTCAGGCCGCGCCTAATTACTCGAACCAGTGGGCTCGGGCGGCCATGATCAACTTGCCGGCACGATCATCGTCAATGCCGTCGATGTCGAGCAGGTCGTCAATAGACTGCTCGGCCAGGTCTTCGCGGGTAATTACGCCGCGCACCGCCAGTTCCATCGCCAAATCCTTGTCCATACCCTCAAGCGAGAGCAGGTCTTCGGCCGGATGGGCGTCTGCCAGCTTTTCCTCAGTAGCGATGGCTTTGGTCAACAAACGATCCTTGGCACGAGCGCGAAGCTCGTTGACGATGTCTTCGTCAAAGCCGTCGATGTTGAGCATTTCTTCCAACGGTACGTAGGCAATCTCTTCCAGGCTGGTGAAGCCTTCATCGACCAGCACCTGGGCCAATTCTTCGTCGACTTCCAGCTCGTCGATGAAGTTGCGCAGGATGTCGCCGGTTTCTGCTTGCTGCTTAGCCTGGATGTCCGATTCGGTCATCACGTTCAGGGTCCAGCCAGTCAATTGGCTGGCCAGACGCACGTTCTGACCACCGCGACCGATGGCCTGAGCCAGATTGTCTGCGCCAACGGCGATGTCCATTGCATGGGCATCTTCGTCGACGATAATTGCCGCAACCTCGGCCGGTGACATGGCGTTGATCACGAACTGAGCCGGGTTGTCATCCCACAGAACGATATCAACACGCTCACCGCCCAACTCGCCCGACACTGCCTGGACGCGCGAGCCGCGCATACCAATGCAAGCGCCCTGCGGGTCGATGCGTTTGTCCTTCGAGCGGACGGCGATCTTGGCGCGCGAACCCGGGTCACGGGACGCCGCCATCACTTCGATCAAGCCTTCAGCGATTTCCGGCACTTCGATGCGGAACAACTCGATCAGCATTTCCGGCGCGGTACGCGACAGGATCAACTGCGGGCCGCGGTTCTCGGTGCGGATTTCCTTGAGCAGCGCACGCAGACGCACGCCAACACGGAAGGTTTCGCGAGAAATGATGTCTTCACGAGCCAGCAACGCTTCAGCGTTGTTACCCAGATCGACGATCACGTTGTCGCGGGTCACTTTCTTCACGGTACCGGAGATGATTTCACCCAAGCGCTCGCGGTAAGCGTCAACAACCTGGGCACGCTCGGCTTCGCGGACTTTCTGCACGATGACTTGCTTGGCAGTCTGTGCAGCGATACGGCCGAATTCGATCGACTCGATTTTTTCTTCGACGACGTCACCCACCTTGGCACCCGGATGCGTTTCAGCAACCTTGCTCGGCCAGGTTTCGATGGCCGGATCGTCCAGGTCTGCTTCTTCGACAACCGTCCAGCGACGGAAAGTCTCATAAGCACCGGTGTGGCGATTGATTTCCACACGCAGATCAACTTCGTCCTCGAAACGCTTTTTGGTAGCAGTGGCCAGAGCCAGCTCCAGCGCTTCAAAAATTACGTTTGCCGGTACGCCCTTTTCATTGGATACCGACTCAACAACCAGCAGTACTTCTTTGCTCATCGTACGCCTCGCCTTTCGCAAGCCATTGGATCCGCGGGATCCGCGTCTCAGTCAAAACTGGGAATAATGTTGGCCTTGTCGATCATATCGATCGGCAACAGGAACTCGTGGTCTTCTACCTGCACCACGACATCCTGCTCTTCTACACCGCGCAGAAGGCCCTGAAAGTTGCGTCGACCTTCAAAAGGCGAACGCAGCTTGATCTTCACTTGTTCACCGGCAAATTTTGCAAACTGCTCAATAGTGAACAGAGGGCGTTCCATGCCAGGCGAGGAAACTTCAAGGGTGTACTCAACGGAAATCGGATCTTCAACATCCAGGACACCGCTGATCTGACGGCTGACGATGGCACAGTCGTCCACCAGCACACCGCCTTCTTTATCGATATAAACGCGCAACAGTGAGTGGCGACCCTGAGCCGAAAACTCAATACCCCAGCATTCATAGCCAAGGGCCACGACCACCGGGGCCAACAAGGCCTGCAACTGTTCTAGCTTGCTCGACACCTGAACCCCCTCGTGCATGTAAATGCATGCTATGCAAAATAAAAAAATGGGCGAAACGCCCATCCCTGAAACGCCGTCGAACAGCGGCGTTATAAAGTGTCCAGCTAACAAAAAGCCCCTTAAAAGGGGCTCCTTAAACTGGTTGCGGGGGCCGGATTTGAACCGACGACCTTCGGGTTATGAGCCCGACGAGCTACCAGACTGCTCCACCCCGCGACAAAGCTGGGGCGGAAGTATACGACCGATCCTTGACAGGGTCAATGTAACCTTCCACCTGCAAGAAAGCCCGCAATAGCGGGCTATCCTGACTAATTGGTACCGAGAAGGGGACTCGAACCCCTACACCCTATGGGCACAACCACCTCAAGGTTGCGTGTCTACCAATTCCACCACCTCGGCAATACTACGTTTGAAACCCTTCTTACTTCTGCTCTTGAGCTGGAGGCACGTCAGTCGCACTGTTGGCCGACTTTTGCTCTTGAAGCACCGGTACATCATCAGAAGCCGGTTGTTGCTTTGGAACTTCCAACACTGCCGGGTTTGGCAAACCTACTTGAGTCAGCTGGTGAGCTTTCTCTTTAGCAAAGTAACCTAACCCTAAGCTGGTTATGAAGAAACCTGCGGCAAGTATAGCAGTAAACTTACTAAGAAAGGTAGAGGAACCTTGGCTTCCGAACACAGTATTTGAAGCACCTGCTCCGAAAGACGCGCCAGCATCCGCACCTTTACCCTGCTGCAGCAATACCAGAGCAACTACGCCCAATGCACCCAGCAGATGAAAAACGACTACGACTGTTTCCAGCATTTTTTCAGTTTCCCGCGGCGCGACAAATCGCACCGAACTCATCTGCATTCAGGGAAGCTCCACCAATGAGCCCCCCATCGATATCCGGCATGCCGAACAGTTCGACCGCATTGGCCGCCTTCACGCTGCCGCCGTATAGAAGCCGCACACCTTGTGCGACTTCAGAATTCTCTACCGCCAACTGCGCACGGATGGCTGCATGCACATCCTGAGCTTGTTGCGGCGAAGCAGTCAGCCCGGTACCAATGGCCCAGACCGGCTCGTAAGCGATGACTGCGCTTGCAAAAGCACCGACGCCCAACTCCTCAATGATACTGCCAAGCTGACGCGAGACAACCTCAAGAGTCTTCCCGGCTTCGCGCTGCTCAAGGGTCTCCCCTATACACAACACCGGGGTCAAGCCACACGCCTGTGCCGCCGCAAACTTGCGAATCAGCATTCCGTCCTGCTCGCCAAGTACCTGGCGGCGCTCGGAGTGCCCGACAAGCACCAAGGAACAACCTGCATCCACCAACTGACTCGGTGCAATCTCACCAGTCAACGCACCCTGCATTGATTCCACCGCAGAGTTCTGCGCGCCAATCGAAATCGGCTTTCCTTCCAAGCCATCAATCACTTGATTGATATGCAGAAAAGGCGGGAATACCGCAACATCAACACCGCTCGGCAAGGCCAGATCACGAAGGCCTTTGATCAGCTCAGCGACGCTGGCGCGGGTACCGTGCATCTTCCAGTTACCAGCTACCATAGGGCGACGCATGCTGTACCTCGTCGGTCAAAGTGGGCGCAGATGTTACCCAACACAATCATGGCTGGCAAGCCGAATTCAGGCAGAAACTTCAGTAACCAGTTTTGCCAGCTCTTCGGCGTAGCCGCGAACCTGAGTTTCGTCTTCGCCTTCGACCATGACGCGCACCAGTGGCTCTGTCCCGGACTTGCGCAGGAGCACGCGTCCACGACCCGCCATGGCCTTGGTCACTCGCTCACTGGCTTCCTTGACCGACGAATGCTCGAGAGGACTCGCTCCCCCCCCAAAACGTACATTGATCAATACCTGCGGGCACTTACGCAACGCCTGACGAGACTGAGCCAGACTTTCCGAGCGCGTCTTGAGCGCCATCAGAACCTGCAATGCAGCAACGATCGCATCACCCGTAGTGGTGTAATTGAAGCAAACGATATGCCCCGAGTTCTCGCCTCCTACCAGCCAGTTGCGCTCCAGCAGGTCAGCAATCACATAACGATCACCAACATTGGCACGAACAAAAGGAATCGCGAGGTCCGCCAGAGCCAGCTCCAGCCCCAGGTTACTCATCAGGGTACCGACCACACCGCCTTGAAGCTTGTCGCGCTCATGCAAATCGCGAGCAATGATGTACAGCAGCTCATCCCCATCGACGATGGTCCCCGTGTGATCGACCATCAGAACACGGTCACCATCACCATCGAACGCGATCCCAAGATCAGCATGCTCGGCAAGAACGGCAGCCTGCAGTTGCCCCATATGGGTCGAACCACAATTGTCATTGATGTTTAAACCATTGGGCTGCGCGGAAAGAACAACGACATCGGCGCCCAACTCACGGAACACGCTAGGCGCCACCTTGTAAGTCGCACCATGGGCACAGTCGATGACGATTTTCATCCCGGCGAAGCTGGTGCCAGTCGGCACGCTGCTCTTGCAGAACTCGATATAACGACCCGACGCATCGTTGATTCGCGTGACCTTGCCGATCTTGCTCGACTCAACCACGGTCATCGGCGTGTCCAGCAGCTCCTCGATCATCAGCTCGACTTCATCCGGCAGCTTGGTGCCCTTTCCGGAGAAGAACTTGATGCCGTTGTCATCGTGAGGATTATGCGAAGCACTGATCACAATCCCGGCCTCAGCATGAAAGGTGCGCGTCAGGTAAGCGATGGCTGGCGTTGGCATCGGCCCCAACAACATTACATCTGCGCCTGCCGAGGTGAGCCCGGCCTCGAGTGCCGACTCAAACATATAACCGGAAATGCGGGTGTCCTTGCCGACAAGCACCTTGCAGGCACCCATCTTGCGAAACGCCATGCCCGCGGCCCAGCCGAGTTTGAGCATGAAATCAGGAGTAATCGGGTATTCACCGACTCGACCACGAATGCCGTCAGTACCAAAGTATTTCCTAGTCATAAGCTCTCCATAACTCTTATTCGGCTGATTCCACTGCGGCGATCATCCTCACCACATCGATAGTTTCTGCTACATCATGGACGCGCAATATACGCGCGCCCTTATGCGAAGCCAGCGCCGCAAGGGCAAGACCGCCAAACAAGCGCTCACCCACGGGGCGATTCAATGCTTGCCCGATCATGCTCTTTCGCGAAACCCCGACCAACAGGGGTCGCCCCAAGGCATGCAAGGCTTCCATATGCTTGAACAAGCTAAGATTGTGTTGCAAGTTTTTTGCGAAGCCAAAGCCTGGATCGAGAATGATCCGATCGGCGCCAATCCCCGCAGCTGCGCACCGGGCCATGCGCTCAGCGAGAAACTCGCCCACTTCCTTCGTAACGTCCCGGTATTGCGGATTGTCCTGCATGTCGCCCGGCTCGCCGAGCATATGCATCAGACAGACTGGCAACCCAGTTGCCGCCGCCGCATCCAGCGCGCCTTCCCGACGCAGCGCCCGAACGTCATTGATCAAACCGGCCCCCAGTCGCGCGGTCTCGCGCATGACGGCTGGCGTGGAAGTATCCACTGAGATGATCACATCCAGTTCACGGCTGATCCGCTCGACGACCGGCGCAACACGCTCCAGCTCTTCCAAAGGCGAAACCGCCCTGGCACCTGGTCGCGTGGACTCACCGCCCACATCGATCAGGGTCGCGCCAGCCGCCACCATGGCTTCAGCATGGCGCAAAGCCGCGTCGAGCTGGCTGTATTGACCACCGTCGGAGAAAGAATCGGGAGTGACATTGAGAATGCCCATGACATGAGTATGGGCCAAATCAAGAACCCGGTTGCCGCAAGGCAACCGGGTCGAGGACTGAACAGAAGTCATTTCAAACCTTAAACGTCAGCAGCCGGGCCGCCAATCGGTGTTTCCGGACGCTCATCCTGCACCACCGGAGGGGTTCCGGAAGTACCCGTGCCACCCGACCAATCGCGAGGTTCGCGAGGCGTACGACCCGCCATGATGTCATCGATCTGATCGGCATCGATCGTCTCATACTTCATCAGGGCATCAGCCATGGCATCGAGCTTGTCACGGTTGTCCGTAAGGATCTGCTTAGCCGTGCCGTAGCATTGATCAATAATGCTGCGCACTTCGGAGTCGATCAGCTTGGCCGTTTCGCCGGAGAAACTTGCACTCTGACCACCGCCGCCGCGACCAAGGAAAACTTCACCTTCTTCTTCGGCATACATCAATGGTCCGAGCTTCTCCGAAAGACCCCACTTGGTCACCATGTTCCGCGCAATCTGACTGGCACGCATGATGTCGTTGGAAGCACCGGTGGTCACACCATCGAAGCCCAGTGTCATTTCTTCAGCGATACGACCGCCGTACAGCGAGCAGATCTGGCTGATCAGCGCTCGCTTGGACAGGCTGTAGCGATCTTCTTCCGGCAAGAACATGGTCACACCCAGCGCACGACCACGCGGGATGATCGATACCTTGTACACCGGATCATGCTCAGGCACGACGCGACCAACAATGGCGTGACCCGCCTCGTGGTAAGCCGTGTTCTGCTTTTCTTTCTCGGACATGACCATGGATTTGCGCTCGGCACCCATCATGATCTTGTCTTTGGCCAGTTCGAATTCCTTCATCTCGACAATGCGCTTGCCGGCACGCGCGGCGAACAACGACGCCTCGTTGACCAGGTTGGCCAGGTCGGCACCGGAGAAACCAGGAGTACCACGAGCGATCACCGCCGGAGCGACGTCATCACCCATTGGCACTTTGCGCATGTGGACTTTGAGAATCTGTTCGCGACCACGGATATCCGGCAGACCGACCACGACCTGACGGTCGAAACGGCCCGGACGCAGCAGCGCAGGGTCCAGTACGTCTGGACGGTTGGTGGCCGCGATCACGATGATGCCGTCGTTCATTTCGAAGCCGTCCATCTCCACCAGTAACTGGTTGAGAGTCTGCTCGCGCTCGTCGTGACCGCCGCCCATGCCGGCACCACGGTGGCGACCGACGGCGTCGATTTCATCGATGAAGATAATGCATGGCGCGTGTTTCTTGGCCTGTTCGAACATATCGCGAACACGGCTGGCACCGACGCCGACGAACATTTCGACGAAGTCAGAACCGGAGATGGTGAAGAACGGCACCTTGGCTTCGCCAGCAATCGCCTTGGCCAACAAGGTTTTACCGGTACCCGGAGGACCAACCATCAGCACGCCGCGAGGGATGCGACCGCCCAGACGCTGGAACTTGCCCGGATCACGCAAGAACTCGACCAGTTCACCGACTTCTTCCTTGGCTTCGTCGCAACCGGCAACGTCAGCCAACGTGGTTTTCACCTGATCTTCGGAGAGCAGGCGCGCCTTGCTCTTGCCGAAGCTCATTGGCCCGCCCTTGCCACCTGCGCCGCCCTGCATCTGCCGCATGAAAAACATGAATACGGCAATGATCACCAGGATCGGGAAGCTGGCGACCAGAAGTTGAGTCCAGATGCTTTGCTGCTCAGGCTGCTTGCCTTCGACCACGACGTGGTTATCCACCAGATCGCCGATCAAGCCATTATCCTGGATCGCCGGACGAATGGTCTTGAAGCTGTCGCCATCGTTGCGCTTGCCGGTGATCACATAGCCATCAACCGCCACGCGCTCGACCTTGCCATCCTTGACCTGCTGGATGAAGTCGGAATAGTTGAGGGTCTGCGGCTCGTTAGGACTGGAGAAGTTGTTCATCACCGTCACCAGGACAGCCGCGATGATCAACCACAGGATCAGATTCTTTGCCATATCGTTCAATTAACTACCCTCTGAAGCAAGCGCCGCTGATGGCGCGCGCTTCGCATGATATTCACCGGCCTAACTTACTACATTACCTACAACTTGGCAGGCGCCGTCTGTAACCCTTTGTGAAACTCTTCCTACACAATATTCGCTATTTCTCACAGGGCGAAATACGAAATTCCTATTGCCCCGCAAAAAAACCTCGTTTTACTCACTCCGGCCGCGGTAGCCCCAAGCCAGCATGTATTGCTCGCGGGAACTGCCGCGGGAAGAGTCCGGCTTGATCATCTGGACCTTGTCGAATTTCTGACGAGCGTCCTTCACATAAGCATCAAACCCTTCACCCTGAAAAACCTTGATCACAAAATTACCACCCGGCTTGAGTATCCGGGCTGCCAGGTCAAGAGCCAGCTCGCAAAGAAACATGGCTTTGGGCATATCTACGGCGGGCGTACCACTCATATTGGGGGCCATATCGGAAATCACAAGGTCCACCTGCGAATTACCCACGGCGTCCAGGATCTGAGCGAGCACTTCGTCCTGGGTGAAGTCACCCTGGATGAAAGTCACGTCCGGAATGCTGTCCATTTCGAGGATGTCCGAGGCGATCAGGCGCCCCTGGCCACCGATCAGCCGGCTAGTGACCTGCGACCAGCCACCGGGCGCCGCCCCCAGGTCGACAACGGTCATACCCGGACGGATCAGCTTGTACTTCTCCTGGACCTCCAGAAGTTTGTAACTCGCACGCGAGCGGTAGCCATCCTTCTGCGCCTGCTTCACATAGGGGTCATTGACATGTCTTTTCAGCCAACCAAGGCTTGTCTTGGAACGCGCCATTGGGCACCTCGATGATAAGGGTCGTGATTAATTGGGCGGATCCACGAACCCTCGGGTAAAATGGCCGCCATTTTACAGAATCCAGACGAAAGGGTCAGATTATGCCGCTCACTCAAGAGCAGAAGAAACAGTACAAATCCATTGGCCACCATCTGAAACCAGTTTTGATTGTGGCTGACAACGGTTTGACTGAAGGTGTGTTAGCCGAACTTGAACGCGCTTTGGCGGATCACGAGCTGATCAAAATCAAGCTCAACATCCTCGATCGCGAATCGCGCCTGGCCTCCATTGCAGAATTGTGCAAGGTCGGCAAGGCGGACCTGGTTCAGGTCATCGGCAAGATGGCACTGATTTACCGCAAGAACTTCAGCGTCAACAAACAGCTGTCGAACGTCCATCGCTTCAAGTGATGGCAAGGGTCAAGGGTGTGCTTCGCGCACCCTGCCACTCCATCCAGGCACCGGCTGCATGACCAGCACCAGTCCGGAAAAGCCCAAAACAAGATAGCTGAACACCTGCCAACGCACCGCATCGGGCCACCCGACACGCACGGCGAAGTACATCGCGCAGGCACACAACCCCACCAGCAACAACTGGCCACGAATATCGCGCCATAGACTGGCAAGGCCCACGGCCTGAATCAGCACCAAAGCCTGTAAAACCAGACACACTGTGGCAAACCCCACCATCAGTGCATTCAGCATGCCTGCTATTTCGTCAATCAGCAGCGGTGCCAGGCCAATCAACCCCAGCACCGGCAGCAGGCCGATATGCAATAACCACAGGCCGCCAACCCATAACATCTGAGTCAGCTGCCAAAGCATCGCGCCCGCACGAAGCAGGCGCCTGCTTTTAGTTTCAGATGTGGCGAACTTCGACAATCTCGTACTCGATAACGCCGCTCGGCGTTTTGACCGCCACCACGTCACCCTCTTCCTTGGCAATCAAGGCGCGGGCAATAGGCGAACCAACGGAGATCTTGCCGAGTTTGATGTCTGCCTCGTCCTCACCAACGATCTGGTAGGTCACGCTTTCATCGGTCTCGACGTTAGCAATCTCCACAGTCGTGCCAAAAATCACCTTGCCGGTGTGAGCAATGGTCGTGACATCAATCACCACTGCGTTTTGCATGCGGCCTTCGATGTCACGGATCCTTGCCTCAACCATACCCTGCTGCTCGCGAGCAGCGTGGTATTCGGCGTTTTCCTTCAAGTCACCCAACTCACGGGCCGTACCGATGTCCTGGCTGAGCTTCGGACGAACGACCTTGGTCAGGTGAGCATGTTCTTCTTCCAGGGCGCGAGCGCCCTGAACGGTCATTGGGTACTTCGTTATGCTCATGCCTTCAATCCTGCGTGTAGATCCTGCAAGCGACGTACGGTCTTCTCGGGACCGAACTTAAGCGCTTCGCAGATCGCTTCGCCAGCAGCAATGGTCGTGGTGCAGTAGATCTTGTGCTGCAGGGCGTTGCGACGAATGGAATAGGAGTCAGCGATCGATTGACGACCTTCGGTGGTGTTGATGATCAAGGTGACTTCGTCATTCTTGATCATGTCGACCACGTGCGGACGCCCCTCGGTCACCTTGTTCACGCGGCGCACTTTCAGGCCTGCGGCTTCGATCAGCTTGGCAGTACCGGCAGTAGCAACCACTTCGAAGCCCAAGTTGATCAGATCACGGGCCACGCCTGCAACCAGCGGCTTGTCGTCGTCACGCACACTGATAAACGCAGTACCGCCGGTCGGCAGCACTTCGCTTGCACCCATCTGGGCTTTGGCAAACGCTTCGCCGAAGGTGTCGCCCACGCCCATCACTTCACCGGTGGACTTCATCTCAGGGCCGAGAATCGGGTCAACGCCAGGGAATTTGGCGAATGGGAACACCGCCTCTTTCACGCTGTAGAAGTTAGGAATGATTTCCTTGGTGAAACCGATTTCCTTCAGGGTTTTACCGGCCATGACGCGGGCTGCGATCATTGCCAGGGAAACACCGATGCACTTGGATACGAAAGGAACGGTACGCGAAGCACGCGGGTTGACTTCAATCACGTAGATGTCGTCGCCCTGCAGCGCCAACTGTACGTTCATCAGGCCGACCACACCCAGCTCCAGGGCCATTTTCTTGACCTGTTCGCGCATCTCGTCCTGGATATGCGCAGGCAGCGAGTACGGTGGCAGCGAGCACGCGGAGTCACCGGAGTGAACACCAGCCTGCTCGATGTGCTGCATGATTGCGCCGATTACTACGTCTTTGCCGTCGCAGACCGCATCCACGTCCATTTCGATGGCGCAGTTGAGGAAGTGGTCCAGCAGCACCGGGCTGTCGTTGGACACTTGAACCGCTTCACGCAGGTAGCGCTTGAGTTCTTCTTCTTCGTAAACGATTTCCATCGCACGACCGCCCAGTACGTAGGACGGGCGCACCACCAGCGGGTAGCCGATCTTGGCAGCTGCACGGATCGCTTCGTCTTCGCTGCGCACGGTAGCGTTAGGCGGCTGACGCAGGTTCAGGCGCTGGACCATTTGCTGGAAGCGCTCACGGTCTTCGGCTCGGTCGATGGCGTCAGGGCTGGTGCCGATGATCGGCACGCCAGCAGCTTCCAGGGCGCGCGCCAGTTTAAGCGGGGTCTGGCCGCCGTACTGAACGATCACGCCTTTCGGCTTCTCGACGCGGACGATTTCCAGCACGTCTTCCAGGGTTACCGGTTCGAAGTACAGGCGATCGGAAGTGTCGTAGTCGGTAGAAACGGTTTCCGGGTTGCAGTTGACCATGATGGTCTCGTACCCGTCATCGCGCAGAGCCAGCGCCGCGTGTACGCAGCAGTAGTCGAACTCGATGCCCTGGCCGATACGGTTCGGGCCACCACCCAGGATCATGATCTTGTCGCGACCCGATGGGGCGGCTTCGCACTCTTCTTCGTACGTCGAATACAGGTAAGCGGTATCGGTGGCGAACTCGGCGGCGCAGGTGTCGACGCGCTTGTAGACCGGGAAGATCTCCAGCTTGTGACGGTGAGCACGCAGGGCCTTCTCGGTCACACCCAGCAGCTTGGCCAGGCGCATGTCGGAAAAACCTTTGCGTTTGAGGCGGAACATCAGGTCGCGATCGATGCTGGTCAGACCCAGGGTCTTGACCTTCTCTTCGTCCTTGATCAGATCTTCCATCTGCACCAGGAACCATGGATCGATCATGGTCATGCCGAAGATATCTTCAACGCTCATGCCGGCGCGCATGGCGTCCGCCACGTACCAGATACGCTCGGCGCCCGGCACGGTCAGCTCGCGCTTGAGGACGCTCATGCTTTCAGGATTGCTCAGGTCAACCTTCTCATCCAGACCGCAAACGCCGACTTCCAGGCCGCGCAGGGCTTTCTGCAGGGATTCCTGGAAGGTACGGCCGATGGCCATGACTTCACCGACCGACTTCATTTGCGTGGTCAGGCGGGCGTCTGCCTTGGAGAACTTCTCGAAGGCGAAACGTGGCAGCTTGGTCACGACGTAGTCGATGGACGGCTCGAAGGATGCTGGAGTTTTACCGCCAGTGATGTCGTTCGACAGCTCATCCAGGGTGTAACCCACGGCCAGTTTGGCTGCGACCTTGGCGATCGGGAAACCGGTGGCTTTCGACGCCAGGGCCGAGGAACGGGATACGCGCGGGTTCATTTCGATGACGACCATGCGGCCAGTGTTCGGGCAGATGCCGAACTGGACGTTGGAACCGCCGGTTTCCACGCCGATCTCGCGCAGCACCGCCAGGGAGGCGTTACGCAGGATCTGGTATTCCTTGTCGGTCAGGGTCTGTGCAGGCGCCACGGTGATCGAGTCACCGGTGTGCACGCCCATCGGGTCGAAGTTTTCGATGGAGCAGACGATGATGCAGTTGTCCTTCTTATCGCGGACAACCTCCATTTCGTATTCTTTCCAGCCGATCAGGGATTCGTCGATCAGCAGCTCTTTGGTCGGCGACAGGTCCAGACCACGGGCGCAGATTTCTTCGAACTCTTCACGGTTGTAAGCGATACCGCCGCCGGTGCCGCCCATGGTGAAGGACGGACGGATGATGCACGGGAAGCCAAGCTTCTCGAGGACCGCATTGGCCTCTTCCATGCTGTGAGCGATACCGGAGCGCGGGCACGCCAGACCGATGGACTTCATCGCCTTGTCGAAACGCGAACGGTCTTCAGCCTTGTCGATGGTATCGGCGTTGGCACCGATCATCTCTACGCCGAACTTCTCCAGAACGCCTTCGCGCTCCAGGTCCAGGGCGCAGTTCAGGGCGGTCTGGCCGCCCATGGTAGGCAGCAGCGCGTCCGGACGCTCTTTCTCGATGATCTTGGCAACGGTCTGCCACTTGATCGGTTCGATGTAGGTAGCGTCAGCCATGGCCGGGTCGGTCATGATGGTGGCCGGGTTGGAGTTCACCAGGATGACGCGGTAACCCTCTTCGCGCAGGGCCTTGCAGGCCTGGGCGCCGGAGTAGTCGAATTCGCAGGCCTGGCCGATCACGATCGGGCCAGCGCCGAGAATCAGGATGCTTTTAATGTCTGTACGTTTTGGCATGGGTTTGTCACTCAAATCCGCAGGTCAGTCGGCAAGCCGTCTTGTTCAATCTCTGAAGACTTGAGGGGGCCGCCGGTATCGGGACCACCCTCAAGCTTTGCAACATCAGGGCGAGCGATCAGCGTCGCTTGGCCATCTCGTTGATGAAGCGATCAAACAAAGGCGCTACGTCGTTCGGGCCAGGGCTGGCTTCAGGGTGACCCTGGAAGCTGAAGGCGCTCTTGTCGGTACGCTCGATCCCTTGCAGGGTGCCGTCGAACAGCGATTTGTGAGTCGCACGAACGTTGGCCGGCAGGGTGGCTTCGTCTACGGCAAAACCGTGGTTCTGGCTGGTGATCATTACCACGCCCGTGTCCAGATCCTGGACCGGGTGGTTGGCACCGTGGTGGCCATGACCCATTTTCAGGGTCTTGGCGCCAGAGGCCAGGGCCAGCAACTGGTGACCAAGGCAGATGCCGAATACCGGAATCTCGGTTTCCAGCACATCCTTGATCGCCTGGATCGCATAGTCGCAAGGCTCCGGATCGCCAGGGCCGTTGGACAGGAATACGCCGTCCGGCTTCAGAGCGAGCACGTCAGCCGCTGGCGTTTGGGCCGGCACCACGGTGACTCGGCAGCCGCGCTCGACCAACATGCGCAGGATGTTCAACTTGACGCCGTAGTCGTAGGCGACCACGTGATACGGCAGCTCGGAGGCTTCGATGGTGGCATGGCTGTCGGTTTTCAGGTCCCAGACAGTCGAACGCCACTCGTAATTCTCTGTGGTGCTGACGACTTTCGCCAGGTCCATGCCTTTGAGGCCTGGGAAGCCCCGGGCGGCGGCGATGGCGGCCTCTTCGGAAATGTTGTCACCGGCCATGATGCAGCCGTTCTGTGCGCCTTTTTCACGCAGGATGCGAGTCAGGCGACGGGTGTCGATACCGGCGATTGCCACAACGTTGCTGGCTTTCAGGTAGTCGGACAGAGGCATGGTGCTACGCCAGTTGCTCGCAACCAGTGGCAGGTCACGGATGACCAGGCCAGCGGACCAAACGCGGTTGGACTCGGCGTCTTCCGGCGTGGTGCCGGTGTTGCCGATGTGCGGGTAAGTCAGGGTAACGATCTGTTGGGCGTAGGAAGGATCGGTAAGGATTTCCTGATAGCCGGTCATTGCGGTGTTGAACACCACCTCACCAACGGTTTGACCGTCGGCTCCAATGGCTTCGCCGCGAAAAATGCTGCCATCAGCAAGGGCGAGTATGGCTGGCTTAGTCAAGAAGACCTCCCGTAAATAAAGCCTGAAAGGGCGATCGCAGGTTGTAAAAAAGCGGAGTGACGTATGGACACGTCACCCCGCTTCTTCACTGAATTATTCTGCGCGCTTTTAGTGGACACACTAAAGCTGTAGCTTACAGAAAAAGGCATTTTTGGTCTACCGCCAATGAGCCCGAAAGGCCAGAGAATGCGACAGGACGTCGCTTGGCGGTGTAAAACCGGACTCAAGCACATGACTCAAGCCCGGTTTAAACAGCATTTTAACGCAGATCGAGCACGTCTTGCATGTCGTAAAGACCAGGCTCACGCCCCTCCAGCCACAATGCAGCACGTACCGCACCCTTGGCGAAGGTCATGCGACTGGAAGCCTTGTGAGTGATCTCCAGGCGCTCTCCTTCACAGGCAAACAGCACGGTATGATCACCCACCACGTCACCACCACGAACAGTGGCAAAACCGATGGTCTCGCGCTCGCGCGCACCGGTGTGACCCTCGCGACCATAGACGGCAACCTTCTGCAAGTCGCGATCAAGAGCACTGGCAATGACCTCACCCATGCGCAACGCCGTGCCTGAAGGCGCGTCGATTTTGTGCCGGTGGTGAGCCTCGATGATTTCGATATCCGCCTCATCGCCCAATACGCGAGCCGCCATATCAAGCAACTTCAGCGACAGGTTCACACCCACGCTGAAGTTCGCAGCGAACACAATCGGGATGTCTTTACCGGCCTCGGCCAGCAACTGCTTTTGCGCAGCGTCAAGCCCCGTCGTGCCGATCACCATGGCTTTACCCGCCTTGCGGCAGAACGCCAGGTTTTTCAGCATGACTTCCGGCAGGGTGAAGTCGATCAATACGTCGAACTCATCCGCTACCGCATCCAGGTTACCGGACAACGGCACGCCGATACGCCCCAGCGAAGCCAGCTCACCGGCATCCACGCCAATCAGCGTACTGCCGGGGCGAACGATAGCCGCCGTCAGACCAGTGAGCGGCGCGCGCTGCTGCACCGCCTCGACCAGAATCTTGCCCATGCGCCCGGCAGCGCCCATCACAGCTATACGTCGCATGACAACTCCTTACAGATCGCCGAAGAAGCGCTTCACGCCTTCGAACCAGCCAGTGGTTTTCGGCGAGTGACTGTTGTCATCCGCCAGCGAGCTACGGAACTCCTCGAGCAATTCACGCTGACGACGGCTCAGGTTAACCGGGGTCTCGACCGCCACGCGGCACATCAAGTCACCCGCACCGCCGCCACGTACAGGCGCAACGCCCTTGCCACGAACACGGAATTGCTTGCCGGTCTGAGTTCCTTCAGGAATTTTCAGCTTGACCCGACCATCGAGGGTCGGAATCTCCAGCTCACCACCCAACGCCGCATCGACGAAGCTGATCGGTACTTCGCAGAACAGATGCTTGCCATCACGCTGGAAGATCGCGTGTTCGCGCACATTGATCACGACATACAGGTCGCCGGTCGGACCGCCCTGCGCGCCCGCCTCGCCTTCGCCAGACAGACGAATGCGGTCACCGGTATCAACACCGGCAGGCACTTTCACCGACAGGGTCTTGTACTCTTCGACGCGACCTTCGCCGTGGCAGGAGTCACACGGATCGGAAATGATCTTGCCCTGGCCATGGCACCGCGGGCAGGTCTGCTGCACCGAGAAGAAACCTTGCTGCATGCGCACCTGACCGATACCGCCACAGGTCGGGCAAGTCACCGGAGAGGAGCCTTTCTTGGCGCCCGAGCCATCGCACGGTTTGCAGTTGACCAATGTTGGCACGCGGATATTCACCGTCGTGCCGCGCACCGCTTCTTCCAGGTCCAGCTCCAGCGTGTACCGCAGGTCACTGCCGCGCTGAGCGCCGCCACGGGAACCACCGCGACCGCCACCGAAGAAGTCACTGAAGACATCACCAAAGATATCGGAGAAGTTCTGACCGCCAAAACCGGCACCACCGCCACCCATGCTCGGGTCAACACCCGCATGACCATACTGATCGTAGGCCGCACGCTTGCTGGAATCGGACAGAACTTCGTAGGCCTCGTTGGCCTCTTTGAATTTCTCTTCCGACGCTTTGTCATCGGGATTACGGTCCGGGTGGTGCTTCATCGCCAGGCGGCGGTAGGCCTTTTTCAGGTCTGCCTCGCTTGAGCCTCGTTCAACACCCAATACTTCGTAATAGTCACGCTTTGCCATAAGTCTTTTGCACTCTTGAGGACGTTCGACAAACCTCTCCTGAGCCTCGCCAAACTCGTTGAGCCCCAATACAGGCCCGGACCCAACTCACGTCAATTCAACGATCCTGGTCTTTGATTCGATGCGGTACTTGCGGCTCGGAAAGCAGGAGCATTCCCGGCCATACCATCAGCACTCGAACGTTGTCGCATGCTGTAAAAATTCGCTTGCTCCAGACACGCCAACGCGGGAGCAAGCTCCCGCGCGGCGACATCCTACCAGTCACCGCCCCAAGGCAGCCAACCGGCCGACCAACAACTTACTTGTGGTCTTTGACTTCTTCGAACTCAGCGTCGACGACGTCATCAGCTTTTTCAGCCGATTCAGCGTGCTGTGCAGCGCCTTCAGCGGGTTGAGCCTGATCGGCGTACATCTTCTGAGCCACTGGCGCGGAGACCTTGGACAGCTCTTCAACCTTGGCTTCGATCGCAGCCTTGTCATCACCCTTGACAGCGGCTTCCAAAGCAACGACAGCGGCCTCGATCGCAGCCTTCTCTTCAGCGCTCACCTTGTCGCCAGCATCGGCAACCATTTTGCGAGTCGAGTGAACCAGTGCATCACCCTGGTTACGGGCAGCGGCCAGCTCTTCGAACTTGCGATCTTCCTCGGCGTTGGCCTCGGCATCACGCACCATGCGTTCGATCTCTTCATCGGACAGACCGGAGTTGGCCTTGATCACGATCGACTGAGTCTTGCCGGTAGCCTTGTCTTTGGCGCCTACGTGCAGGATGCCGTTGGCGTCGATGTCGAAGGTCACTTCGATTTGTGGCACACCACGTGGTGCTGGCGGAATCTCGGCCAGGTCGAACTTGCCCAGGGACTTGTTCTGCGCCGCTTGCTTACGCTCACCTTGCAGCACGTGAATGGTCACGGCGCCCTGGTTGTCGTCGGCCGTCGAGAACACTTGCGATTTCTTGGTAGGAATCGTGGTGTTTTTCTCGATCAGCGCAGTCATCACGCCACCCATGGTTTCGATACCCAGGGTCAGCGGGCTAACGTCGAGCAGCAGGACGTCTTTCACGTCACCGGCCAGTACCGCGCCCTGGATAGCAGCACCCATGGCAACCGCTTCGTCCGGGTTAACATCTTTACGAGCTTCTTTACCGAAGAACTCGGTCACCAGCTTCTGTACCAGTGGCATACGGGTCTGACCGCCCACCAGGATCACGTCGTTGATTGCGCCAACGTCGATACCGGAGTCTTTCAGAGCGATGCGGCAAGGTTCGATGGTGCGTTGAACCAGGTCTTCAACCAGCGCTTCCAGCTTGGCGCGCGAGATTTTCACGTTCAAGTGCTTAGGACCGGTGGCGTCTGCAGTGATGTACGGCAGGTTCACGTCGGTCGACTGAGCGGAAGACAGCTCGATCTTGGCTTTTTCAGCCGCTTCTTTCAGGCGCTGCATCGCCAGCGGGTCACCCTTGAGGTTCATGCCGCTTTCTTTCTTGAATTCGTCGACGAGGTAGTCGATCAGACGGATGTCAAAGTCTTCACCACCCAGGAACGTATCACCGTTGGTGGCCAACACTTCGAACTGGTGCTCGCCATCGACTTCAGCGATTTCGATTACGGAAACGTCGAAAGTACCGCCACCCAGGTCGTAAACGATCACGGTGTGGTCGCCCTTGGCCTTGTCCATGCCGTAAGCCAGCGCAGCTGCGGTTGGTTCGTTGATGATACGTTTTACGTCCAGACCAGCAATGCGGCCGGCGTCTTTGGTGGCTTGACGCTGGCTGTCGTTGAAGTAGGCCGGAACGGTGATCACCGCTTCAGTCACTGGCTCGCCGAGGTAGTCTTCGGCGGTTTTCTTCATCTTCTTCAGAATTTCAGCCGAGATTTGTGGCGGAGCCATCTTCTGGCCGTTCACCTCAACCCAAGCGTCGCCGTTGTCAGCCTTGGCGATTTTGTAAGGGACCATCTTGATGTCTTTCTGTACGACTTCTTCGTCGAACTTGCGACCGATCAGACGCTTCACCGCGTACAGGGTGTTGTGCGGGTTGGTCACTGCCTGACGCTTGGCCGACTGGCCAACCAGGATCTCGCCATCGTTGGCGTAAGCGATGATCGACGGCGTGGTACGCGCGCCTTCGGCGTTTTCGATAACTTTGGCTACGCCGTTTTCAAGTACGGAGACGCAGGAGTTAGTAGTCCCCAGGTCGATACCGATGATTTTGCCCATGTTCACTCTCCCGAAACTTTGGATTTGGTTGCCGCAGCAGTGATGGATAACTGCGGTAGTAATTAAACGCTTGACTTCTAAATGGGGGCCTTGCGGCTAATTTCAAGCCTGCTCGTCAATCGAAGGCGAAACAGGTGCCGGAGCCTTGCTGACCACGACCATCGCCGGGCGCAGCAGGCGTCCGTTGAGCTGATAGCCCTTCTGGAACACCTTGAGCACGCTGTTCGGCTCGAGGTCGGCGCTTTCCTGCATTGCCATTGCCTGATGAAGAACGGCATTGAACGGTTCGCCGTGCGGATCGATCGCTTCCAGCTGATAACGCTTCAGGGTGTCCTGGAACATTTTCAGTGTGAGCTCGATGCCTTCGCGCATCGGACGGATGCTTTCATCATCCGGGCTGGACAACTCCAGACCACGCTCCAAGCTGTCGATGATCGGCAGCAGATCGCCGGCGAATTTTTCCAGCGCGAATTTGTGAGCTTTTTCTACATCCTGCTCGGCGCGACGGCGGACGTTCTGCAGATCGGCGGCCACACGCAAAGCCTGATCCTGCGCACCTGCCAGCTGTTCTTCGAGCACTTTTACACGAGCTGCCAAATCATCACCCGAGGCTTGGGAGGCCTGATCGGCGTCCAGATTTTGCGTATCCACTGCCTGTTCGTCAGCCATAGAATTCTCCTTTCAATATCGTCCGTGAGCTCAACTCACGCTTCTGCCCAGCTATATGGGGCCGCAAAATCCAGCTTCAAGGGGTCTCCTTGCATTAACCCTACAAAAACACCTGCATTATCATTCCGGGGCGCACTAAGGATTTCGTCGGATTAAGCAAATCGAGCTAATGGGGGGCATTGTCAGCCCGAAACAAAACACTGTATAAATAACCAGACCTAACGCCTGGGAGCGGCCTTTATGCTGGTGCACCTGTCAGTACATAACTACGCCATCGTTGAACATCTCGATCTCGAACTCGATCGCGGGATGAGCGTGATCACAGGGGAAACCGGCGCCGGCAAGTCGATCATGCTCGACGCGCTGGGCCTGACCCTGGGCGATCGCGCCGACAGTGGCGTGGTCCGCCCCGGCGCCGACAAGGCCGATATCCTCGCCACCTTCGATCTGTATGACATTCCCGAAGCCCGCACCTGGCTCGCCGAGCGCGACCTGGAAAATGACGGCCCGTGCATCCTGCGCCGGGTAATCACCGCCGAAGGTCGTTCGCGCGGCTACATCAATGGCACACCATGCCCCTTGGGCGATCTCAAGGCTTTGGGTGAGCTGCTGATCGACATCCACAGCCAGCACGAACACCAATCCCTGCTCAAGACCGACACTCACCGCCGCCTGCTCGACGAATACGCCGGTGCAACGGACCTCGCCCGCCAGGTTCAACTGGCTGCCCAACGCTGGCGCCAGACCCGCCAGGAACTGGAGCGTCTCTCCAACTCAGGCGACGAGCAGCGAGCCCGCCATCAATTGCTCAGCTATCAACTCGAAGAGCTTGAAAACCTGGGCCTGGGCGACAATGAGCTGGAGCAGCTGGAACAGGAACACAAGAACCTGACTAACGCCGAAACCTTGCTGGGCATCTGCCGGCAAGTCGTCGAGCAATGCAGCGAGAGTGACTCGGGCAATGTCCTGAACGCGTTGACCGCGAGCCTCAACCGCTTGTCGAGCGTGAACAACTCGATCGGCGCCCTGGGCGAAGCCAGCAGCCTGCTGACCAGCGCGCAAATCCAGGTTGAAGAAGCCGTGGGCGAACTGAACCGCTTCCTCGACAATTTCGATGCCGACCCATCACGCCTTCAATATCTCGAGGAGCGGCTTGATTCGATCTATACCCTGGCGCGCAAACATCGCATCCAGCCGACCGAAGTCGCCGAGATGCAACAGAAGCTGCTGGATGAGATTGAAACCCTGAATGCCAACGACGAATCCATCGAGCGACTGAGCGATGAGTTGGCCGCCTATGCGCGTCACTACCAGGAAAGAGCCCGGGAGCTCAGCGAGCTGCGCCACCAGGCCTCGAGCAGCCTGGCCAGTGCCGTGGAGCAGGAAATTCAGCGACTGGGCATGCCCGGTGGACGCTTCACTATCGAGCTACGCCCTAACAGCAGTGATGAGCTTTTGCCCAACGGCCTGGAACAGGTAGAACTGCTGGTGAGCGCCAACCCCGGTCAGCCACTGAAAGCCTTGGCGAAGGTCGCTTCAGGCGGCGAGCTGTCGCGTATCAGCTTGGCCATTCAGGTGATCACCGCACAAACTTCCCGTGTACCGACCCTTGTATTCGACGAAGTGGACGTGGGCATCGGCGGCCCAACAGCCGAAATCGTCGGCCAGCTACTACGTCGCCTGGGGGAACGAGGGCAGGTTCTGACCGTTACTCACTTGCCACAAGTAGCCGCACAAGGTCATCAACATCTATTTGTGCACAAAGTGCGCGGCGACGACGCCACCCACACTGCCGTCTCCAGACTGAGCAAAAATGATCGTGTCGAAGAAGTCGCACGGATGCTGGGAGGCATCGACCTGACCAAGGAATCCCTGGCTCACGCCAGGAAAATGGTCGTCACCGCGAAGATTTAAGTTCGGCCGAAAGCACGAAGGCGACCCTGGGGTCGCCTTCGTTCGTTTCACGAATCTCAGATTCGCGCGACATGCTTACTTTTTCTTGCGCACATACAGCACAAGATTGTGATCAACCATTTCGAAACCATATTTCTCGACGATGGCTTTCTGCAGGCGCTCGATTTCTTCGTCGAAGAATTCGATCACTTCGCTGGTCTCGACGTTGACCATATGGTCGTGGTGCTTACCGTCGTCCAGTTCGAAGACCGCGTGGCCTCCGTCGAAGTTATGCCGCACCACAAGGCCAGCTGCCTCGAACTGAGTCAGTACACGGTAAACCGTGGCCAGACCGACGTCCTCGCCAGCCTCCATCAATGCCTTGTACACATCCTCGGCACTCATATGACGCTGCTCGGCGGAATCGAGCATTTGCAGAATTTTGACCCGTGGAAGGGTCACTTTGAGGCCGGCTTTGCGTAGTTCGCTATTTTCAACCATGGTCAGCTTTCTCGCGATGCTGCTTCGCAGCTTCTCTTAATGCGGGTATGATCGGCGTTTACGTTGTCCCAGCCAAGATAGTGGAAGTCGCCCACCGATGCAAAACACCAAGCTCTTGCTAACCAGTTTCACCTTTGTGGGACTGCTCGCACTCGCCGGTTGTTCATTCCCCGGGGTTTACAAAATCGACATCCAGCAGGGCAATGTCGTCACGCAGGACATGATAGACCAGTTGCGCCCGGGAATGACCCGTAAGCAAGTAAGGTTTATCATGGGCAACCCTCTGCTGACCGACACGTTCCATGCCGATCGCTGGGATTATCTGTACAGCCTGCAACCGGGTGGCGGTGAACGCCAACAAGAACGCATTAGCGTCATCTTCAACCCTAATGATCAGCTTGTCAGCCTCTCTGGTGATTTCATGCCAGGCGTGAGTCGCGACGAGGCAATTCTCGGCAAGGACAGCGCCACGACAGTGACCGCTCCAGCAGAGAACGCCGAGAAGCCAAAACCGGAAAAACCGGTCAAACCAGGCTCGCTGCTCGATCAGATCCAGAAAGACGTCGACGGTGTAGAAACCGTGCCAGTCCCGACGCCACAACCGCTGGACACCTCGCCACAATAATTTGCAACACAATAAAAAACCCGGCATGCCGGGTTTTTTATTGCCTGGTTTCATACGAGTTACTGATTCCGCGATCTGGCCTCGGCCGCCTTGGCCGCACGCAGCCGTCGAACCTCTTTCGGATCGGCGAGCAATGGCCGATAAATCTCGATGCGATCCCCTGACTGAACCGCACGAGTGTCGGGATTGGTGATCACCTTTCCAAAGATCCCCACCGGGCACTCGGCCAAGTCAAGGTCCGGAAATACCATTCCAATACCGGATGCCACCAGTGCCGCACGAACAGTCGTTCCTGCCGGCACCGCCACTGACAGAAGCACTTGACGATCAACCGCGGCATACGCCACTTCGACTTCTTTCAATGCCTCAACCATACATTTGCTTGGCCCGCTGACAGAATGCATCTACCAGTGTGTTGGCCGCCTGATTGAACAACGGCCCCAGGGTCGCGCGAACAATCGGCCCCGCATAGTCGAACGACAGATCCAGGCTGATCTTGCAGGCCTTCTCACCCAGCGGCTTGAACACCCACACACCATGCAACTGAGTGAACGGCCCCTCTTCAAGGTTCATTTCAATCGACTGACCGGGAACCAGGGTGTTACGCGTCACAAAATGCTGGCTCAGCCCCCCCTTGGCCACCCCAACACTCGCACGCATATGCTCGGTGGAGGCATCCAGCACTTCCGCTGTCGAGCACCACGGCAGGAATTCCGGATACCGTGCTACGTCGTTAACCAGGTCATACAGCGCTTGCGCCGGATAGGGCAGCAGGGCCGAACGTGAAATGTGTGTCGTCATGTCAGCGTTATTTCCACAGCTGTGCGGCAAACACTACGAGAATGCCGATGGGCGCCACATAGCGCATCAAGAACAAGGACAGGGCAAAAATCGCAGGGTTGCGGGTCGCCAATTCGTCGCGCACCGCCTCCCGCCCCATCACCCAGCCTGCGAACACCACGAAACACAAACCACCGAGTGGCAACATGATCCGCGAGGTGAAGAAATCGATCACGCCGAAGAAATCCAGACCGCCCGCGGCTCCCCACTGGTAGAGGTGGAAAAAACCGCCTTCGTTCACGAAAAACTTCGCTTGCTTCCAGATATTGAAAGAAAACACCGTGCCGAGACCGACAAACCAGCAACTGAACGCCAGCCAGAAAGTAACCCAGGCGCGGCTGACTTTTGTCCGCTCAACCAGGTAAGCCACCATCGGCTCGAGCAGCGAAATAGCCGAACTCCATGCCGCAATGGCTACCAGCACGAAGAACACGACGCCCATCAATTGGCCGAAGACTACGTTACCAAAGGCAAATGGCAAGCTGACAAACATCAGGCCAGGGCCTTCGCTCGGATTCAGGCCTGCGGCGAACACAATCGGAAAAAGCGCCATGCCGGCCACGAGAGAAACCAGGGTATCGAGCAGCGCCACGCCAACCACAGTGCGCGTAATCGACGAGTTCTTCGGCATATAGGCGCCGTAGATCATGATCGAGCCGACGCCCACGCTCAGGGAAAAGAACGCATGCCCCATGGCTGGCAACAAACCATCGAGGACTTTTTCCGGGTGGAAGTCGAACATGAAATGCACGCCCTCCATGAAATGCCCGGTGGTCATGCTGTACCCCAGCAGTACAAGGATCATGACGAACAGCAACGGCATCATGATCCGCAGACTGCGCTCAAGCCCCGCCACCACGCCTTTGGCGATCACCACGGCAGATAACAGCATGAAAATCGTGTGCCAAAGTGTCAGCCGCCATGGATCAGCGATCACATTGCCGAAGTAAGCGCCCACCTGATCCGGCGTCACACCCTGGAAGTCGCCACGCCCCATATCGATGATGTAATCCAGCGACCAACCACCAACGACGCTATAGAAGGACAGGATCAGCAAAGCCGTGATCATCCCGGCAAAGGCCCCCCAGGACCACTTGCCCGAATGCCCCGCTTCGCGCGCCAGCGCCTTCAGCGCGTTGGCCGGACTCTGCCGGGCACGCCGACCAATCAGGGTTTCAGCCAGCATGACTGGCACCCCGATCAACGCAATACAGGCCAGGAACATCAGCACGAAGGCGCCGCCGCCATAGACGCCAACCATGTACGGAAATTTCCAGATACTACCCAGGCCCACGGCCGAACCGGTCGCAGCGAGTATGAAGACCCAGCGGCTAGCCCAACTGCCGTGGACAGAAACCTTGTCTGTCGACATCGTTATTACGACCAAGCGTTCAAAAATGAGCGCGCATTGTCCGGGATTCAATCAACCTGCTCAAGCACGCAGCAACACCGTAGCCGACTCGCGTGCAACTCCCTATAATGCCGCCCCTATGGCTAAACAGAAGAAACACCCAACAGGGACCATCGCGCAAAATAAAAAGGCGCGACACGATTACTTCATCGAACATCGGTTCGAGGCTGGTCTGGTCCTGGCCGGCTGGGAAGTAAAAAGTCTGCGGGCGAGCAAGCTGCAACTGGTCGACAGTTACGTGCTGCTCAAGGATGGCGAAGCCTGGCTGCTCGGCAGTCACATTACGCCTCTGATGACCGCCAGCACCCACGTCATCGCTGACCCGACTCGCACCCGCAAGCTGCTGCTCAACCGGCGCGAGCTGGACAAGCTGTCCGCCGCCGTGCAGCAAAAGGGTTACGCCTGCGTGTGTCTGTCCTGGTACTGGAGCAAGCACATGGTCAAGTGCGAGATCGCTCTGGGCAAGGGCAAGAAGGAATACGACAAGCGTGATACCGAGCGCGAGCGCGATGCCGGCCGCGAGTTGCAGCGTGCGGTGCGCAACAAGGGCAAGGAAGAGTAATTTTCCAGCCTGGTCACTGCTTTTGTGGCGAGGGAGCTTGCTCCCTCGCCACATTGAATCTCATGACGACAGCTACATCCCCTTGCGCCGCTCCGCCCGAGCCATGCGCTGCACTTCCTGACGCACTTCCTCCAGCACTTCCTGCACATACAGGATGTGTCGGCTGGAAACTTCGCGTGCCTGTTCCGCACGACCTTCGACAATCGCCAGGTACAACTCGCGATGCTGTGTGATCAGCATGTCCCGGGTTTCGGTACGCTGCTTGTACATGCCGCCAATGTTGGTCACCACGTTGCGCTTGAGCAAATCAAACAACCCACGAATGGTGTGCAACAACACGGCGTTATGACTGGCCTCAGCGATCGCCAGGTGAAACTTCGCGTCCGCCGCGCCCTCTTCCGCCCGACTCACTTCATCGTGACGTGAATAGCAGTCCTGCAACTCGTTAAACGCCGCCGTCAGCCGCTCACGATCAACATCCGTAGCGCGTAACGCAGCGTAATAGGCACAGGACGCTTCAAGGGTATGGCGAAACTCCAATAGATCGCGCTGCGCTTCAGGATTGCTCTCCAGCAGGTGCAGCAATGGATCGCTGAAGGTTGTGCCCAGGGACTCCACGACGTAGTTGCCGCCACCCTGACGACTGACCAACAACCCCTTGGCAGCCAGCTTTTGTATGGCTTCACGCAATGAAGGGCGAGACACACCGAACTGCTCGGCCAATACGCGCTCGGCCGGCAAGCGCTCGCCTGCCTTCAGCGTGCCCTCGAGAATCATGCCCTCAAGCCGCTCGACAATATCGTCAGACAAACGGCGCTGACGAATCTGATCAAACCCCATAACTCAATTTCTCCACGGTCCCGACGATTCGCCGGCGGCTCTATTCTGGCCTATCGGCGCAGCGCCGACACCTGCCAGACAGCCATTGCGTAAGCAGATCAGACGACCCGAACGCGCAGGCATTCGACAAGAATTTTAGAGCGGCAAATTGACACACCGCCTCCAAGGCTTTTACCCTAGCCAACAGCGATTGTAAATTGGTATTACCAATTAACCAAGAACGCTGATCAGTGCCTGACCAACAACAATTAGGGGCCACCCCATATGCAAACCTGGCAACAGCTCTACAGCCCGCTCGGCAGCCTCGGCTTGTCCGCCCTCGCGGCCGTTATCCCTATCGTATTTTTCTTCCTGGCCCTGGCCGTGTTCCGCCTCAAAGGGCACGTGGCCGGCAGCATCACCCTGGCCTTGTCGATTCTGGTGGCAATCTTTGCCTTCCAGATGCCGATCGACATGGCATTCGCCGCCGCCGGATACGGCTTCGCCTACGGTCTGTGGCCAATTGCCTGGATCATCGTGGCCGCCGTGTTCCTCTACAAACTGACGGTCAAGAGCGGGCAGTTCGAAATCATTCGCAGCTCCGTGCTGTCGATTACCGACGACCAGCGCCTGCAAGTGCTGTTGATCGGCTTCTGCTTCGGCGCCTTCCTGGAAGGTGCAGCCGGTTTCGGCGCGCCGGTCGCGATTACCGCCGCGCTGCTGGTCGGGCTGGGCTTCAATCCACTGTACGCCGCAGGCCTGTGCCTGATCGCCAACACCGCCCCGGTGGCGTTTGGCGCCCTGGGCATTCCGATCATTGTTGCCGGGCAAGTGACCGGTATCGATGCGTTCAAGATCGGCGCCATGGCCGGTCGTCAACTGCCGCTGCTGTCGCTGTTCGTACCGTTCTGGCTGGTGTTCATGATGGACGGCCTGCGGGGTGTCCGTGAGACCTGGCCGGCAGCACTGGTGGCGGGCTTGAGCTTTGCCGTCACCCAGTTCTTCACCTCGAACTTCATTGGCCCGGAACTGCCGGACATCACCTCGGCCCTGGCCAGCCTGATTTCCCTGACGCTGTTCCTGAAGGTCTGGCAGCCGAAACGCGCCGCCGGCCAACACATCGCCGGCGCCGTCTCGGCGTCCGTGGTCACCGCCAGCGCCGGCGGCTTTGGCCAGAAGCGCACCACCGTCGCTTCGCCTTACAGCCTGGGTGAAATCTTCAAAGCCTGGTCGCCGTTCCTGATCCTGACCGTGCTGGTCACCATCTGGACCCTGAAACCGTTCAAGGCCATGTTCGCCGCCGGCGGCTCGATGTACAGCTGGGTGTTCAACTTCGCCATTCCGCACCTGGATCAGATGGTGATCAAGGTTGCACCGATCGTCGCAGCGCCGACGGCTATTCCGGCGGTGTTCAAGCTTGACCCGATTTCTGCGACCGGCACGGCGATTTTCTTCTCGGCGTTGATCTCGATGCTGATTCTGAAGATCAACATCAAAACTGGTCTGACCACTTTGAAAGAGACCTTCTACGAACTGCGCTGGCCGATCCTGTCCATCGGCATGGTGCTGGCGTTCGCCTTCGTCACCAACTACTCGGGCATGTCCTCGACCATGGCCCTGGTATTGGCAGCCACTGGCGCCGCGTTCCCGTTCTTCTCGCCATTCCTCGGCTGGCTCGGTGTGTTCCTGACCGGTTCCGACACTTCGTCCAACGCCCTGTTCAGCTCGTTGCAGGCGACCACCGCGCACCAGATCGGCGTTAACGACACCCTGTTGGTGGCGGCGAACACCAGCGGCGGCGTGACCGGCAAGATGATCTCGCCACAATCGATCGCCGTGGCCTGCGCCGCGACGGGCCTGGTGGGCAAAGAATCGGACCTGTTCCGCTTCACCCTCAAGCACAGCCTATTCTTTGCAACGATCGTCGGCCTGATCACGTTGGCCCAGGCCTACTGGTTCACTGGCATGCTGGTGCACTAAACGCCACAAGCGGCATGGAAAAAACCGACGCCGGACCACGATTCCGGCGTCAGCTATTCACCACCCGGTCTGTAAGGCTGCTGAAAGAATCACTCTCTATATTCAGCAGCCTCAGCGGACGGATAACCGGGATCACCCGGAGACACGCCTGATGAGCGAACTTTTTTACAACGCTGTGCCGAATGCGACCCGTGTCGCCCCGCCACTGCCCGAGCCTCGGCAATACCCCAGCGAAAAACCGCAAAGGGTCTACCTGTTCGGGACCTGCGTAGTGGATTTGTTCTACCCGGAAGCCGGAATGGACGCGATCCACTTGCTGGAGCGCGAAGGCATCCGTGTCGAGTACCCGCAAGGGCAAAGCTGCTGCGGCCAACCGGCCTACACCTCGGGTTACACCGAGCAGGCAAGGACCGTGGCGCGCTCGCAACTGGCGCTGTTCGCCGGGGATTATCCGGTGGTGGTACCGTCCGGTTCGTGCGCGGGCATGCTGCGTGAACACTATGCCGACTTGTTCAAGGACGAGCCGCAAACGTTGAAACAGGTTCAGGCACTGGCGGCCAGAACCTACGAACTCGCCGAATTCCTGTTGCATGTCTGCAAGGTGCGGCTCAAGGACAGCGGCGAGCCCGTGAAAGTGGCGTTGCATACCTCGTGTTCGGCACGCCGGGAAATGAACACCCACTTGCATGGCCGCGAGTTGCTGGCGCAACTGAGCAATGTGGAGCGAGTGGAGCACAGTCACGAAAGTGAATGCTGTGGCTTTGGTGGGACTTTCAGCGTCCGTATGCCGGACATTTCCGGCGCGATGGTGGCCGACAAGACCCGGTCATTGAAGGAGTCCGGCGCGCACAAGGTACTCAGTGCCGACTGCGGTTGCCTGATGAACATCAATGGCTCGCTGGAAAAACAGAAGGAAGCGCTGCGCGGCCAACATCTGGCCAGTTTCCTTTGGCAGCGTACCGGAGGTGCCCGATGAGCACTTCCACGATTATTCCTACGGTCGCCGTAGAAGAAGATTTCCGCACCCGCGCTCACGAGGCGTTGGGTGACACGCAATTGCGAAACAACTTTCGCAAGGCGATGGATTCACTGATGACAAAACGGGCAGCGGCGTTCAGCGATGCCCATGAAAGAGAACATTTGCGAGCGCTGGGCAATGCCGTCCGCGCCCGAGCATTATCCAAGTTGCCCGACCTGCTCGAGCAACTTGAACAGAACCTGACCCGCAACGGTGTGAAAGTGCACTGGGCGGAAACGGTGGACGAAGCCAATGGCATCGTCCTCTCGATCATCCGTGCTCACGAGGGGCGGCAAGTGATCAAGGGCAAATCGATGGTCAGCGAAGAAATGGAGATGAACCATTTCCTCGCTGATCAGGGCATTGAATGCCTTGAATCGGACATGGGCGAATACATCGTCCAGCTCGACAACGAGAAGCCTTCACACATCATTATGCCGGCAATCCACAAGAATGCCGGTCAGGTCGCGTCCTTGTTCCACGACAAACTTGGCGTGGAATACACCAAGGACGTTGACCAACTCATTCAGATCGGTCGCAGGGTCCTGCGGCAGAAATTCTTCGAAGCGGACATCGGCGTCTCCGGTGTCAACTTCGCCGTGGCCGAAACCGGCACCCTGCTGCTGGTGGAAAACGAAGGCAACGGCCGCATGACCACCACGGTGCCGCCGGTGCATATCGCCGTCACCGGCATCGAGAAAGTCGTGGAGAACCTGCGCGACGTGGTGCCACTGCTGTCACTGCTGACCCGCTCGGCCCTGGGCATTCCGATCACCACTTACGTCAACATGATCTCCGGCCCACGCAAGGCACATGAGCTCGACGGCCCGCAGGAAGTGCACCTGGTCTTGCTCGACAACGGTCGCAGCCAGGCTTTTGCCGACAGCGAATTGCGCCAGACCCTGAACTGTATTCGCTGCGGCGCCTGCATGAATCACTGCCCGGTCTACACCCGAATCGGCGGCCATGCCTACGGCGAGGTTTACCCTGGCCCTATCGGAAAAATCATCACCCCGCACATGGTCGGCCTGGCGAAAGTCCCGGACCACCCGAGCGCCTCGTCGCTGTGCGGCGCCTGTGGTGAAGTGTGCCCGGTAAAGATTCCGATCCCTTCATTGCTGCGTCGTCTGCGCGAAGAAAACGTCAAAGCCCCGGACAGCCCTCATCAAGTGATGCGCGGCCAGGGCAGCAAGTATTCGCGCAAAGAGCGATTCATCTGGAACGCCTGGGCGAAACTAAACAGTTCGCCGACGCTGTATCGCCTGTTCGGATTCTTCGCCACACGCCTGCGCGCCCTCACACCGAATAATGTTGGCCCGTGGACACAGAACCACAGCGCACCGAAACCCGCTGCCCGCTCATTGCATGACATGGCCCGCGAGCATCTGGCCAAACAGGGAGATCGTTGATGAGCGCCAAGCAAAATATCCTCGCCAAATTGCGTAAAAGCCTGACAGGCACCACGCCAGTACCTGACACCTTCGACGTCGATCTGGTGACGCAGCCCTACACCTACGCGCCGGAGCAACGCATCGCTCAATTACGCAAATTGATGGAAGCGGTGCACACGGAAATCCATCTGACCTCGGGTGAAGACTGGCCTGCGTTGCTCGCGCAATTGCTGCAAGAACGACAGTTACCGAGTCTGCTGATCGCACCGACGACGCCCCATGGTCAACGCATCACTCAACACTGGTCGAATAATCCGCACCTGCCGACACTCAAAGCCTACGACCGTCCCGTCGAGGAGTGGAAAGCCGAACTGTTCAACGACACCCCGGCCAGCCTGACCGCCACCCTCGGCGCAATCGCTGCCACAGGCAGCCTGATCCTCTGGCCGACGCGTGAAGAGCCGCGATTGATGAGCCTCGCGCCACCGGTGCATTTCGCCCTGCTCAAGGCGAGCGAGATTCGCGACAACTTCTATCAGGTGCAGCAGGAGTTCGAATGGGCCGAAGGCATGCCGACCAATGCGTTATTGGTGTCCGGCCCGTCGAAGACTGCCGACATCGAACAGGTGCTGGCCTACGGCGCCCATGGTCCGAAAGACCTGGTGGTATTGATCCTGGAGGACCAATGAGTCTACCGGCCGCTTTTCTGCGTGATGCACAGCAACTGATTCCACAGGAACGACGCTTCGACGACCCGTTGTCGACGCTGGCCTTCGGCACCGACGCCAGTTTCTATCGACTGATTCCAAAACTGGTAATACGCGTCGAATCCGAAGAAGAAGTCGTCACGCTGCTGAAACTGGCCCAGCGTGACCGGGTGCCGGTGACGTTTCGCGCTGCCGGTACCAGTCTTTCTGGTCAGGCGATCAGCGATTCGGTGCTGATCGTGCTGGGCGATAACTGGAACGGTCGCGAGATCCGTGGCCAGGGCACACAAATCCGCCTGCAACCCGGCGTGATCGGCGCCCAGGCCAATGCCTGGCTGGCGCCGTTCGGGCGCAAGATCGGCCCGGATCCGGCCTCGATCAATGCCTGCAAAATCGGCGGCATCGTCGCTAACAACGCCAGCGGCATGTGCTGCGGCACGGCGCAAAACACCTATCACACGCTGGCCGGAATTCGGCTGGTGCTGGCCGATGGCAGTCGCGTCGATACCGAAGACGCCGCCAGCGTCGCGGCGTTTCGCCAGAGCCATGCGGCGCTGCTGGAGCGTCTGGCGACTTTGGGCCGCGAAACACGCGCAAACACCGAACTGGCTGCGAAGATTCGCCACAAATACCGCCTGAAAAATACCACCGGCCTGTCACTCAATGCCCTGGTGGATTTCGACGAGCCTGTGGATATCTTGAGCCACTTGCTGGTGGGCTCCGAAGGCACACTCGGTTTCATCAGCGCCGTGACTTACGACACGGTGATCGATCACCCGAACAAGGCCTCGGCGCTGATTGTGTTCCCGGATGTGGAAACCTGCTGCAACGCGGTCACGGTGCTGAAAAGCCAACCGGTGTCGGCAGTAGAGCTACTGGACCGCCGCAGTTTGCGCTCGGTACAGAACAAACCCGGCATGCCGGCTTTCGTACAGCAGCTGTCGAATAATGCCTGCGCCCTGCTGATCGAATCACGCGCTGCGTCGTCCACGCTACTGCATGAACAACTGGCGCAGATCATGGCGTCGCTGGCATCGTTCCCGGTGGAAAAACAGGTCGATTTCACTGAGGACCCACTGGAAAACGCCCGTCTCTGGGCGATCCGAAAAGACACCTTCCCCGCCGTCGGCGCGGTGCGCAAAACCGGTACCACGGTGATCATCGAGGATGTGACCTTCCCGGTGGAACAACTGGCCACTGGCGTGAACCGGCTGATCGAGTTGTTCGACAAACATCACTACGACGAAGCGATCCTCTTCGGACACGCACTGGAAGGCAATCTGCACTTCGTCTTCACCCAGGGCTTCAATAACCCGGAAGAGGTCGCACGTTATCAGGCGTTCATGGACGACGTCGCGCAGTTGGTCGCGGTGGAGTTCGGGGGGTCGCTGAAGGCCGAACACGGTACCGGGCGCAACATGGCACCGTTCGTCGAACTGGAATGGGGCAGCGATGCCTATCAATTGATGTGGCAACTCAAACGCCTGCTCGATCCCAATGGCATTCTCAACCCGGACGTGGTGCTCAGCGAAGATCCGCAGATCCATCTCAAGCATCTCAAACCCTTGCCGGCCGCCGACGAGATTGTGGACAAGTGCATCGAATGCGGCTTCTGCGAACCGGTTTGCCCGTCGAAAGGCCTGACCCTGAGCCCGCGCCAACGCATCGTGATCTGGCGTGACATCCAGGCGAAGAAGCGCGCAGGCGTCGACACCACCGAACTCGAAGCGGCTTACGAATATCAAGGCATCGACACCTGCGCCGCCACAGGGCTTTGTGCACAGCGTTGCCCGGTAGGCATCAACACCGGCGAACTGGTGAAAAAGCTTCGCGGCCAGCATGCCACGCATACGAAAACCGCCAGTTGGCTGGAAGGAAATTTCGCTACGGCGCTGCAAGGTGCGCGCTTCACCCTGCACGTGGCCAATGGTGCACGGATGTTGCTCGGCGCACCGCGGCTGACCAGGCTGTCCGCTACGGTAACCCGGCTTTCCAAAGGGCAAATCCCGCAATGGACCAATGCCATGCCGCAGCCTGAACGGGCGATCCGCTTCAGCCCGACAGTGTCGGACGAGCGTCCGCGAGTGGTGTACCTGGCCGCATGTGTCTCACGGGCCATGGGGCCGGCGGCCGGCGACAAGGAACAAATGTCGCTCTACGACAAAACCCGCGGCCTGCTGGAAAAGGCCGGTTATCAGGTGGTGTTCCCGGACAATCTGGACAACCTCTGCTGCGGCCAGCCCTTCGCCTCCAAAGGCTATGCCGAACAAGCCGAACACAAACGCCAGGAACTGATCGGCGCGCTACTGCACGCCAGTCGTGGCGGGCTCGATCCCATCTACTGCGACACCAGCCCCTGCACCTTGCGCCTGACCCAGGACCTGGGCGATGTCCGCCTTGACCTGTACGACCCGGTGCGCTTCATCCGTACGCATTTGATGGATCGACTGGACTTCACCCCGCAGGACACTCCGATCGCGGTGCATGTCACCTGCAGCACCCAGCACCTCGGGGAAAGCCAGGCGCTGATCGACCTGGCGCGCAAATGCAGCAAAACCGTGATCATCCCCGAAGGCATTCATTGCTGCGGGTTTGCCGGCGACAAGGGGTTCACCACCCCCGAACTGAACGCGCATGCGCTGCGCACCCTGAAAGACGCCGTGCAGTATTGCAGCGAAGGGATTTCCACCAGTCGTACCTGCGAAATCGGCCTGAGCCAGCATGGCGGGATCGATTATCACGGCCTGGTTTATCTGGTGGACCGCGTGACGCAAGCGCGTCCGGCTTGAAGGTAATGGATTGAAAGGGGCCTCAGCCCCTTTTTCATGCAATTGCGATTTGCGACAGGGTTTGCGCAAACCGGCAAAAAAAAACCGAATTCCTCCTTGCAGCTATAGTCATTTAGCTAGGCCCTGTGAATGGGCTTATAACCACCTCGGCCAGCGGCCTCTTCTGCCGGCAGCACCGAGCCCTCATGCGCAAGGAGATCACCCATGAAGCACTCTGCAATTGCTGGATTGTTCATCACCGCTGCACTGTTGGCCTCGCCGGTATTCGCGGCGGATAAAGATCTTTGCGAAAACAATATCAAGCAGATTCAAGCGGCCTTGGACTCTGATCCCGCCATATCAGAAAACGCCGATGACAACATACAAGCAGGCCTGGACAAAGCAAAAGCAGCCCAGGCCAAAGGAGACGACAAGGGGTGCCTTGGAATCACCGGCGGTTTGCTGGAGAAAATTCAACTGCGAAACCCAACCAACAAGTAATACCGCTCGGCCAGGCCAACCTTCGGGTTGGCCTTCCGGGCTACATTGGCGTAGACTACGCAGGCTTGTTGCTCATTCAGATTCACGAGCAATGAGTTCGGGGCCGTTTAGGATTCGACGCCGGTCGCGAAACTTTAGGTGCATGCCGAGTTGGTAACAGAACTCGTAAATCCACTGTTGCAACTACTTATAGTTGCCAATGACGACCAATACGGTGCTGCTCTCGCTGCTTAATTGCAGCTGACATGCACTCCTGGTGCCTTCGGGTCCAGCAATCATCAGGGGATGTCTGTAAACCCGAAATGATTGTCATATAGAACAGAATCGCCGTGCAGTACGTTGTGGACGAAGCGGCTAAAACTTACACAACTCGCCCAAAGCACCCTGCCCGTCGGGTCGCTGAGGGTTAACTTAATAGACACGGCTACGCATGTAGTACCGACAGCGGAGTACTGGCGGACGGGGGTTCAAATCCCCCCGGCTCCACCAAATGATCAAAAAAAGACGTCCAAGGACGTCTTTTTTTGTGCCTGAAATCCAAAAAAATCAAGGCTTTAGGGTCTATTAGCGTCCAACACAATCCACATCACCGGATATTCCAAGCCCCTCAGTGGTAATTTTTGGAATACCAATTGGTGTCATGGGGCAAGAGAAAGCGGATGAGGTCATGCCGTCGATTTTAAGCTCTCACAGGTGAATTGCAGTAATCACCACTCATTGGACAATTTCAAGTAGCAGTTTGGTCGCTGCTCGAACTGATGTAGGCGAAGGGCTTTTCGCGAATAGTCGAGTGGCGCGGCGGTTGATTTTTAAAGGCGATCCATCCGTTCCAAACCAGACTCTAGAAGCGTCAATAACAATGCTCGGTGAATAAAGACCCACAAGGCTTAAGCGGTTGAGCGGCATCAAGCGTTCAACATCGCTTGCGCCTCCCTGGACAACGCGATGCCGGGCAATCGTTGGAGTCGGTCTATCAGCAAGTGAATGAAGGCCAACGTGGCTGCCGAGAATGAGCGACCACGGCGCCAGCGTAATGCAGCGATACGACTCAAGTCTGCATGATCGATTTCCCGAACTTCAAACCGCTTGGCATCGTCGATTGCCAGTCGGCTGGCAATGGTAGCCCAATCGCCTCTACCCACCAGCCGCACCAGCGAATCGACGTTCGCGGCCTCAACGCGCACATCCAACGGTAAGCCGGCCCGCGAGAACGCAGAATCGATTTGCCGTCGCATGGCGAAGTTACGATTGAGCAAGGCCAATCGCAAATCCGCGAGTTCCTCCATGGAGACGCGTTCGCTACAGCGGCCCTCACTCATCGCGCGCAAGCGGATCAGCACCAGGTTTTCCTCGAACAACGTGCACTGGTTAATGTCGGCGCTCGACAGATTTGAAAATGCCAGCCCGATGTCGATCTCATTTTCGGTCAGGGCCCGATCTATTTGTGCGGCGGGCATTTCTTCAATCGAGACTTTCAATTCGGGATGTGCAACCAGCATTTCGGCCACCGCAGGGATCACCAATGCCCGTGAGTAGGTGTCGATCGCTCCGATGCGCAGCCTGCCCTTCACCTCCCTTGATCGTCCGTGCACCGAAGCCAGAGCGGTATCAAGATCCTCCAGCAAGGGCTCCAACAAACTAAACAGCTCAATGCCCGCAGGTGTTAGCGCCACACCGCGCCCGACACGATCCAACAGTTGAACGCCCATCAAGCCTCTTAATTCACGTAAATGCTGAGACAAGGCGGGCTGCGTCAAATGCAGCAAATTGGCGGCACGGGTCACAGAACCCAACCGAGCAGTGGCAATGAAACTACGCAGTAAACGAAGATCGATCGCGGATATATTCATAACGGAAGCTTATATTACACAAAGAAAAACATAATTTTATTGTGCATAAAAGGACTGCTTAAATGAAGCCTCACTTGCATATGGGTAAAAAATAACCATGCCCCACATCGTATTTGAAAGCACGAGCGGACTTCTTAGCAGACTGAACTTCGTGCAAGTGATGAGCACTATTCACACCGACATTGCGGCTGCAGGCCATGCGCAGTTAGGTGACTTCAAAAGCAGGGTTCATGCCTGCCACGCAACGCTCGCTGGAGTCGATCCTGATGCAGAGTTCGTAATCGCCACGCTGATCACCACCAACCCTCGCCCGACTGGGGTCCAGCGACAGATGGCGCAGATCATCCACGACACACTGGTGGCGGCAATCAACGCATTCGATGCCAAGTTCTGCTGGCAGTGCTGCGTCTTCATCGAAAGTGTCGAGCGCTCGTCCTATCTGAAAACCGATTCGAAGCACCACTGCGGCGTGACACTCACTGCCCCTCAAATACCCTGACACGCAACACAGCCCTTTCGGAAGGTCGTCATGACATACAACTCAAATAATTCGTCATCACCCAGCGTCCCCTTGTTTGAAACTCCATCGCGAGGCGACAGCCTGACCTCTGCTTCACCATCTACCCACTTCCCCCAAGTGCTTAACTCAATCTACCTGCGTATTACCTGGAGATTGATGCCGGTGTTGTTGCTGGCTCAGGTTCTGGCGTTTCTGGATCGGGTCAACGTAGGTACGGCAAAATTGCAGATGGCAACCGACCTGCAACTGAGTGCCAGCGCTTATGGACTAGGTGCCGGTATTTTTTTCATCGGTTACTTCATCTTCGAAGTGCCGAGCAATCTGCTATTGCACCGCTTGGGCGCGCGCGCGTGGATCGCACGCATCATGCTGAGCTGGGGCCTCGTCTCCGCAGCGGCGATGTTTATTCAGACGCCTACTGGTTTCTACATCCAGCGCTTCTTTCTAGGCATTGCCGAGGCCGGATTCTTTCCGGGTGTAATTCTGTACCTGACCTATTGGTTTCCTGCACATCGACGCGGACGAATGACCACTCTGTTCATGACGGCCAGCGCATTGGCGGGCGTGGTCAGCGGCCCCGTCTCAGGCTGGATCATGTCAGGTATGGACGGCGTCCAAGACTTGTCGGGTTGGCGCTGGATGTTTCTCATCGAAGGACTGCCATCCGTGTTAGTGGCCGGCCTGGTTTATTGGGTGTTACCGAGTACGCCGAAACAGGCGAACTGGTTAAATCGAGATGAGAAGGCCCTGCTGGAGACCGACCTTGCAGTGGCAGAACAACAGAAACACGAGCATCGCCTCAAGGATTTGTTCACCCCTATTACCCTGATGTTTTCACTTGTTTATTTCCTGCTCTTGATGGGTCTGTACGGCATCAATTTCTGGCTACCCACGATCATCAAGGGCTCTGGTATCAACGACACACTAACCATCGGCTGGCTGTCGGCAATCCCTTATATGTGTGCGGCAGTGGTAATGAACCTGGTCGCTCGCAGTGCCGACAAAACCCGTCGCTGGGGACTGCATGTTGGGCTCAGCGCACTGGTCGCCAGTGCCGGTTTTTTCACTACAGTCATGAGTGATCAGCAAATTGCCATGTCTCTGTTCGGGTTAACGCTGGCTAGCGCTGGCGTCCTGTCTGCATTGCCGCTGTTCTGGAACCTCCCAACTCAACGTTTGACCGGCGTGGCTGCCGCTGCGGGCATAGCGTTAATCAATTCCATCGGCAACCTTTCCGGTTTTGTCGGCCCCAGCGTCATAGGTTGGCTGATTGACCGAACCCAACACACCAGCGCCGGGATCCTGTTTCTAAGCATCACGGCACTGTTGGCCGGCGTACTGACGCTGCTTTATTCCGCGAATAACACAACCACGCGTAACCAAAGGATTTGAACCGATATCGTGACATGGCATGTCACTCCAACACTAAGGTAATCCCATGAAACCGTATGACTCAGCGCCTGCCGATCCCCATATGCCTACCAACCCGGAGCGACGGACATTCATCCAGCACGCCAGCGCCGGAGCAGCCATTCTCGCGGCAGGTTCATTGATGACACCCGCCATGGCGGCTACAGCGGGTGGCACCAGCACGAGCAAGATCCCAAACCAAAAGGGTAAGTTCTGGCCCGGAGATACCCGTCTAGTGGTGTCGGTATCCATGCAGTTCGAAGCGGGCGGCCAACCGCCAAAAGGAACTGACAGTCCTTTCCCTCACGTTGATTTCCCCGATAGTGTGCCCTCTGACGCCGCGACCAACACCTGGTTCGCCTACGGTTACCGGGAAGGCATCCCAAGGATGCTAGACCTTTGGGATCGTCATGGGGTCAAGGTCACTTGCCACATGATCGGCGAAGCCGCAAAGCGCCACCCTGAACTGGCGAGAGAAATCGTCAAACGTGGTCATGAAGCAGCAGGGCACGGGCCACGATGGAGTTCACAATACGCCATGAGCCTTGATGAAGAACGACTCTTCCTGCAACAAGCGCGAGACATGGTCGAAGAGATCACCGGTCAAAAACCGGTCGGTTATAACTGCAACTGGCTGCGACGTGGTCCAAATACTTTGTCGCTGCTCCAGGAACTCGGATACCTATATCACATCGATGATCTCAGCCGCGATGAGCCCTTCATTGAGCAAGTGAACGAAAAAGATTTTGTTGTCGTTCCGTACACTCTGCGCAACAACGATATCCTCCTAATTGAGGGCCGAAACTACTCGCCTGGTCAGTTTCTTGAACAGGTCAAACTCGACTTCGATCAACTTTACGAAGAAAGCAGCTCCCGCCGCCGCATGATGTCCATCAGCGCCCACGACCGCATCAGCGGCTCGCCCCAAATGGTACGAGTCTGGGATGAGTTCCTTAAGTACGTAAACAGCCATGCCGGCGTAAAATTCATGCGCAAGGACGAAATCGCCCAGTTCACATTGACCAGTTCGTCGTCACTCAGAGAAATCGAAACGATATGATTCAGCTGTAAAGTTCCATGACCCGATGAGTCAGAAAAATCACAGGGATGTCTATATCTACCCAAGCTGACCTAACACTGTCATCACGAAAACTTTGGCAAACAAGCAGGTGGATTGATCGGTGCGGTAGGCGGGGCAGCAAGTGGGACAGAGCCGGACGATGAAGGCGCCTTGAATCTGGCGAAAGGCGAAGGACTCGAACCCTGGCCGTTTCCAGTCGCTCCGGGTTCACACCGGATAGCCCGCCACCGGACGTCATCTTCCAGACATGAAAAACCCCGCACTTGGCGGGGTTGGCCTGCATCATGGACACAGGCGTTTCAAAGATGCCGGGATCTTCCCCCGGCCTGCCCCATTGGGGCGTTTGAACAAACCTGCCACAGGCAGGCTTTGTCGGGACTCGGTTAGTTGCCTGAGCAACCGTTACCCATCGCGCTGTATTGCATGACGTGTTGCTGACCCTGGTGGTCCAGGTAAGTCATCTGGAGAGGGACCACGGCGCAGACGTCATCGGGAACGGCGTCCATGTGAATCACTTTGGCGATGTCGAGGTGAGAGCCGTAGGTGTATTGCTCTACCGCAGACTGATCGGCAAACGCCATCTGGCTACCCAGCATTACAAAAGAAGCAGCAATCAATGTCTTAAACAATTTCATTTCAAGTGTCCCAACGATGCAAACGATTCACGTCTTCAGTCGGAATGAATAAGGCCGAAGGCTCTACGATGCGCGGCAGGGTGGTTTGCTTGGACCCTTATGAGCTTGCGCTTCGTGGCTTTGTTTGGAAGCTGGGCCCATTTTATTCCGGTGGTGTTTTTGATAAAGACCAAAGACTGAAATGCATTATTGGAAAAATGGTAATAATCAGCACCGTCTACCGTGCTGGGGTTTATCCCCACCAGCCAGGCATTCTGAGTGGCAAAGTCGGACCCGAATTGGCGCCATGAAGTGCTGTAGCCGGCTCGAACGGTCCATCAAGGAGTGGCCGGAGCGAGTCGTCTTGCGTCGGTATCGTGGCTCACAAACCCTGTCATCGGATGCAGCCACGCCCAACAAAAAAGGCACTGACGATGATCGCCAGTGCCTTTTCAGCGCCTCGAAAGTGTTTCAGCGCGACAACATAAAGGTGTCGTACTCGAGATCTTCCAGTGCCGTGGACAATCGATGTAACCCCAGCAACACGCAAACCAGCAATGACAGGGTAAAGCCATAGCCGAAGAAGCTCGGCCCCAGGTGCATGCTGAGCAGGGTCAACCCGGCGTTCAGCACCGCGAAAATCACGCACAGTTCCAGCACCACGGCGCGTTTGTCGAGGTAGAAAAACACGTTGAGCAGCGCCATGAACACCACCTGGATGCTCACTCCGATCAGGTCGATGTAGAACAGCGGCAGGTAGTAACTGGAAATGCCCAGCCAATCCAGCAAGCGCGGAGCGAACAGGAACAGCAGCACCACCGTCAATCCCTGTACCTTGCAGATTTCCAGCAGGCCCTGGCGGATCGACAAAGTCATTTCGGTTTTCAGCGAACCGATGTGTTGCAGGGTTTCGCCTTCGCGGATGGCCCGGAACAGGCGGTCGTACCACTCGGCAAAATCGGTTTCGATGCGCACCAGGAACACCGCCATTCCGGGGATGATCGCCAGGTACGCGAGGAAGATTGGCAAGTCATACAGGATCGACGCACGCAGGGGGCCGACAACGAGATTCGAGGTACCGGGGTTGAACCAGAACAGGAACTTGTCGATCCAGATACCGAAGTTGTAGAAGAACCCGGTCGCCAGCAGGCTGAGAAACACCTGGCGGCGTTGCAGGAAGTCGAAGGCGATCAGCTTCTCCGCGCGGTACTCACGCAGGATGTCGTAGAGAAACAGAAACAGCAGCGTGCTGTGCCCGATCAGCAACGCCAGCAACAAGCCCGGCATCTGCAGGAAGCTCAGCAGGTAGGCACTGGCGACCATCAGCGTGTAACCCACCAGCATCACCAGCAGGATGCGGTTGTAGGCCTTCATCCCTGAAAGAAAGATGATCACCAGCCACAAGTTGCACAACACCACGAAGTTCGACAGCACCAGCAACCGGTAGATCAGCGGCTGGTCGAACAACAGGCTCAGCACCAGGATTCCCAGCACCCCGGCACCGACGGTTACCAGCAACAGCACGCCCAGCAGGTTGGGCAGAATCTGCTCGTACTTGTGCTCGAACAACCGGTCGGAAACGAATCGGGTGAAGAACAGTTGCAGACCGCCCGTGAGGATCAGCGAGCTGGCCATGAGGTACGTCACCGTCACCAGAAACTGCCCGACCAGCACATTCGGCAGCAACAGGCCCAGGCTGATGATGCCCACCAGCATCACGCTGATGATCGACAGCACCCAGGGCCCGGAGCTGATCAGTCCGGCGTAGACGTAAGCGTGCAAAGTCGCGGTGTAAGAATCGCGCGACAGGATCTTGCGTAGTTCGAAGCCAATCCCGGCCATTTAACTGTTCTCCATGGCGGCTTGATACAAGTCGCGATAACGCTGCAGCATCAAGGCTTCGGTGTAGTAGCGATTGACCCGCAGCAAGCCGCTGGCCTGTGCAGCTTCCCAGCGTTGCGGGCTGCGCAGCAGTTCGAGGATCGCCACGCTGGTGGCTTGCGGGTCGGCAATCGCAACCACTTTGCCGGCCAGGCCGAGGTCGCGGTCTTCGACGCTGCCGCCTTCGATCAGCTCGCGGCAGGAACCCACGTCGCTGCTGACGACCGGCGTACCGGCGGCCCAGGCTTCGAGAATCACCAGCGGTTGCGCTTCGCTGATCGAGGTCAGCACCATCAAGCCCAGTTGCGGCAGGATGTCCTGGATGCGCTGGAAGCCCAGGAAACGCACCTTGCCCTCCAACCCCAGGCTGGCCATCAGGCTGCGGCATTCGCCGACATATTCCGGATCTTCCTCTTCCGGACCGACGATCCAGCCTTCGGCCTGGGGCATGGCACTGATCACCCCGCGCATCGCCCGCAGGAAAGTTTTGACGTCCTTGATCGGCACCACACGCCCGATCAAACCCACTACCGGCGCAATGCCGGGAGCGCGGGATTCGAGGGCGGCGGTCCATTGCGGCAGGTCAATACCGTTGGGAATGACCCGGGTGCGGAGCGGATCGGCGCCGTCCTTGATTTGCCGCTGTCGATTACCGTCATACAGCGAAATGATGCTGTCGGCGCTGTTGTAGGTCAGTTGCCCGATGCGCTCGAAGAAACGCACCCATAACGTACGGATGTAACCCGAGCCGGCATCGAGGCTGCGGTTCAGCGCCTGGCCCGAACTCTCGGCGATCCAACTGGCCTGGGCCAGATCGATCTTGCGCTCCTTGGTATAGATCCCGTGCTCGCTGAGCAGGTAGGAACAGTTCCAGCGTTGCTTGAGAATGCAGCCCAACAGCCCGGCGTAACCGGTGGAAATCGAATGCAGCACCCGCGCCCGAGGCATCTTGCGCGACGCCTCGGCGAGCATCAGCAAAGGCGACTGCATCGAGCGCAAGGTCCAGAAATAATTGATGAAGGACGGGTCGGCGCAATGCAGGCGATAACCCTCGCTCAACGCCTCCCAACTGGCGCGGCTACGCAGCACATCGTCGAGGGTCAGATGGCCCTGGGCGATGTTATCGAGCAAGCGCTCACCCAGTTCGGGCTCCGGCGCGTCCGGGTGATGCAGGAAGCGATACAAACCCTGCAACTGTTGCAGATCGGCGTCCCGTGGCGTGCCTCGGGTGTCGGTCGGATGCGTGGCGTCTTCGAGAAAGACTTCTTCAATGTGCAGTACATTCGCCGGCACTTGATAACGTCGCTGCGAATACGCCGAACGCTGTCCGCCAATGAACATCACCGAAAACGTCAGTTCCGGCAGACCGAGGATCATCTGGTGAATCCAGCTCGACACGCCGCCGCGCACATAAGGCCAAGTGCCTTCGAGCAGCAGGCAGATGTCGGCCATCGGTGCCTCTTGCTTGTGACTCATGTCCAGCTCCTCACCAGGTCAGCGAAGGGTGGTCGCTGACGGGTTTTCTCGGGGAGGCTCGCCAGCAACCCGGGAATCTCGCGATAACGACCCGCCTCGAATGCCAACTCGGCCTGGAAAGGCAGAATCTGCGCCGCGCCCATACCGTTGTCCTGGGCTTCCTGGAGTAACACTTCGGCACGCGCGATATCACCACGCTCCAGGGCAATGCGTCCGGCCAGCAGAAACAGTTCACCGCCCTCACCCGCTTCCAGGCCCTGCTCGGCATGCTCGCTGGCCTGATTGAGCACGTGCTCGAGTACGCTGCCTTGCGCCAGCCCCAGATACGCCAGCTCCCAGTACCAGCGCGCCAGCGTGCCATGCAGCACGCCGGCGGCTTTGCCCTTTGCGCCGTTCAGCTGGCCAAGGGCGATCTGGATATGCAAGTTGATGTCACTTTCCTGTTTGTCCAGCATCGAATACGCCAGCAACCGCACATCATCGCTTGGGTCGCCCAGTGCCAGTTTGAGGATCGGTACCGCCTCCTTGCCGCGCATGCGTCGCGTCGCCAATAGAGCGGCCAGACGCTGATCGGGGTCCGGCGCATGGCGCAGCACGTCCTGCAAACCGCCGTCGGCAAAAATCGGTTTATGCAGTTGCTGTTGCGCCCGATATGGCAGGCTCGGAATGCCGACCGCTTGCCAGGCTTGTTTGTCGCGTTTGCGTGGCAGGTACAGCGCCGGAAAAATCGCTGCGACCACGCCCACCGTGCCGAGCACAGGGACAAAGAACGCCATGCTGAAAATGAACAGCGGGCTCCACGGCAGCGGCGAACGATACCGCGCCGGCAACAGCAGCCACACTGCCGCGCACAACATCACGCAGGCCAGGCCATGAGTGAGGGTGAACACCAGCAGTTGCTGCACCTCGGGCACGTCCACCCACAGACTGGTCCAACTGCCTGCCTCTAACAACAAGGCTCCGCTAAACAGCCACTTGCTGATCATTCAGACCACACTCGTTGAACAGGAAGTTACGCAGCCCGTTGTGTTCACCAGGCTCCAGGTTGAAAGGCATGACCCGTACGCCGAGGCTGTCCATGTCACTCTCAATGCCAAAGTGTTCGTGTATCAGCAGGTTGATGCGTGACAGATAGCCTTCGGTGCCTTGGGGGCTGGTCAACGGCAAAAGTACCAGCAGCAACTGATGGTCGCGGTTGTTGCGCAGCGGCAGGTGCAAATCCAGACCGCGCTGACTGCGCTCCAGCAAGCGTGTCAGCTCTTCGTTGGCCCGGGTCATTTCAAAGGCGAACAGGCCGGCCGACAACTTGTGCTGCTCGACGTCCACCAGCGAACGCTTGAGTTGCAGTGTGAAGTGCTGCGCATCGGCATTGACCAATTGCAGCACCTGCGTGTCGCGCTGCAACAGGTCGGCGATATGCCCGGCCAGCAGCGCCAACAGGCTTAGGGTGCGATCCTGGAAAGCGAAGAACGGCATGTGTCGTACAGCCAGCACCGCCAACAAACGGCCCTCGGCATCGATTAACGGAATACACGCCTGCAATGACGAGAATTGCGCCGAACCGCCGGCATCGATCAGTTCCTGGCGCACGCTCACCAGCTCGCCGCGCTCCAGGCACAGCTTGACCAGACCGTCTTCGGTGTCCAGATCCCCCATGACCCCGATGGTCGCCAACGGCTTGGGCAACAAGTGCCCGGCGTGATCGTCCACGCGATACAAACCGGCTACCCGCAGCGCACCGTATTGCCCCAGCACCGCCACGATCGGGTCGGCCAATGCACCCAGCGCATCGCCTTCCTCCGGCATCACCCGCAGTTTTTCGCGCAGGCCCAGCAACGAGCTGCGCAAGCTTTGGTCACTGCCCGCCACGCGCTGTTCCAGCAGATCGTGGGAGACCCGCAGAATCTGATGGGCGCGAGTGAATTCATCGAGTCGATATTGACGGTAATCGTTGGCCATCTGCAGACGCTCCAGTCGGCGTTCCCACAGATCGCGCACCTCGCCCACCAACATCCCGCAGACCAGGACGCCGACAATCCAGGACGGCTCAAGCGCTGCATAACCGGCATGGCCGCTGAAGCGCAGCGCGAACACCGCCATCACCAACAACACCGCGCTGAGCAAACCGCGGACAAATCCGTAACGCACACCTAACAGCAGCGGCGCCAGGATCGGCCAGGGGAACCCGCCGTGCATTTGCATCGGGTCTTCCGGCGTCAGCCACAAGCCGAGGCCGATCGCCAGGCCTGTCACCAGGAACGTTTCCAGCCAAGACACCGGGCCGCTGGCGCGAGGCGCCAGGCTGTAATCCTTGTGTGGAGAATTCATTGCGATCACTCGAACCGAAGGGCGCCAACAAGCGTATCGAGCACTTTTTGCGCAGTGCCCGCGAGGCTTTCACGGGACCAGCCGGCACGTGCGCCACTTTTGCTCCAGAGCACCCGACCGCTGTCCGCATCGAGCACGCGCAGGCTGATGCCCACCGCCGGTTCGCCATCCAGGCCGTTCTTGTACTGCCACTCTTCAACGCTGCCGGTGACCACATAATCGAGTTTCTGCTCACGCGCCCAATCCAGCGCGCCGGCCAGACGCTCGTTGTCATCCATCAACGCTTGTTCTCCCTGGGTGCTGGCCGGGTAAACCCGTGGTTGCAAACCATGGCTGCTGAGCACGCTAAGCAGGATTTGCTCGCTGCGCTCACCGGCCTGCGGCGTCTGTGAATAGTTGACCATCGGCACGATGCCCCACTGCGCAGTGCGCGGCAGGCTCGGGCTGGCGTCGCCGGTGAAGCTCGCGCAACCAGCGACGAACAGGACCGCCAGCGCCAGGCCCAGATTACGAATTGCTTGCATACGTTTTTCTCCCGTAGAAAATTCCATGATCAGCGTCCGAAACGCACGCCGTAGCTCACACCCAGTGTTCCGCCTGACTTGCCATCCCCGCCCTGTGGCGCGGATTGGTAGCCGAAGGTCAGGGCCAGTTCGTCGTCACCCAGCACTTCAACGCCAATCCCGGTGTTGATGCCGTAGTTGAAGGTTTGATCCGTCCATTGCCAGCCTGCCGTCAGGTCCACCAGCCAGGTGTATTGCGGCTTGGTCCGTACCAGTGCGCCGGGCAGACCACGACGCCAGGAACTGCCGAAATACAGTTGGCCGTAGCGGCTTTGCAGCAGGTCGCTGGCGGTGACGGTTTCGATGTCCAGTGGATTGATCGGATCAGGCAAACCCGTATCAGGGTCGAACGTCTGCACAGGCGCTGCCCTGATGACCGGGCCACCAAAGTTACTGGACAGGTAATTCAGCGACTTATCCTTGACCTGGTTTTTCTGATAGTCGACACCGCTGCGCACGGTCCAGTTGGGACCGGCGAATTCCAGCGTGTGGTTGAGTTCCATTTTCAGCGCGTGACCATTGCCGAGGTCGTCACCGGCACGGGTGGAAAACGACCGCTGTGCGACCTCCCAACTGAACTGATCGCGAGCGGTCAGGCTGTGACGTCCCCCGAGGAACACCCGATCCTGCTGACCGAAAGCACGCATCAGGCCGCTGTCTTCGCTCTTGCGATGCCAGTCGACGCCGGTCTCCAGTTCATCACTCACGTCCAACTGCCAGGTCCGGGAAAGGCCCAGGCCATTGCGGTCGTCGTCCTTGCGCTGGCTGGTGTCGGCGAACAGTTTGTAGCTGCCGTTTTCCACCGAACGTTGCAAGGTCAGCGCAGCGTTACGCTCTTCGCCGATTTTCGATGGCTCGATCTCGTCGCCACTGTAGTCGCCCTGTTCCAGCTCAAGATCGGCGTACCATTGATCACCCAGGTTGCGCGCAATTTCCAGGCGCGGCGCCTTGAACGCGAGACCGCCGAAATCCTGGTCATGCCACGACAGCTGCGCACCTTGCGGCGTGCGTTCCTGGATTTCCACGGCCTGACGACGCAGTTGTTCGCGCACCGCTTGCGGCTGCTCGTCGCCGAGCGCCGTCAGGCTGGTGTCGAGGGCTTCGTTCAGCCGACCCAGACGACTGAGGGCCTGCGCGCGTTGCGCCGGGTTCAGATCGCTACTGGCCAACAGCGTTTCGACCTGTTCGTTGTTACGGCTACGCAGCGCTTGCTGAATCTGCTCATAACGCTCGACCTTCAAGCCCTGACCGCGCGCCCAGTCCAGCCATTGGTCCTTTTGCGAGTCCTGGTTGGTCGCATCCAGACGCGCCAGCAACCGTTCGAACCACAATTGCAGCATCGCCGGCGAGCCGTCCTTCCACTTCAGCAATTCGTGCTGGGCCTTTTTCGGCGAGTAACTGCTGGCCATCAAACGCAACCAGATACCGTAGCGCCCGGACGACGGCTGGACATTGTCCACCTCGGGGCTGCGCAGCAACTTCAGGCGCAGGCGCTGGGCCGCATCCTGATAGCCGGCACTCTCCAGCGCATCGGCGTAGGCCGCTTGCACCAGCCAATCCTGCGGACTGGTCTTGAGGTACATCCGATACCAGGCCAGCGCTTCGCTATCGCGACCGAGCATCTGGCTGGCACTGGCGAACGGTAGCCACAAAATCCGGTCTTCACGTGCCCGGGCTTTCCATTGGGTCAGCAACGGCTTGAGTTCGGCGGTATTGCCCTGATCGACGTAAAGCCACATCAAGCGCTCGCGAAACAGGTTGTCCTCGGGGAATCGCGCCAGCCCTTCCTGATACAGGCGCTGCGCCTCTTCGGGCTGGTCTTTATGCACGGCCAGTGCGCCGCGCACGGCCAACACTTGAGCCTGCCCGTAAGCGGCCGGGTATTGCTCGGCACCCTTGAGCAACGCCTCCACTTGTGACCAGTCCTGCAGTTCCTCGGCTTGCTGCAACGCTTCGACCAGGCGCTGCGGGTCATGGCTGCGCTGCCAACCGCCGACCATCAACTGCAAGGCGCGCCGGGGATTGCTGGTGCGATAAAGGGTGATCAATTGACTCTCGTCGCCGCTGTTGAGCGAGCCCTTGAGCGCCAGCATTTTTTCCAGGGACACCTGCAGTTCATCGTCCAGTTCCAGGTCCCAGGCCAGCGCGGCACGGGATCGCCAGTAATTCGGATCGGTGATAGTGCGGTTATCGACCTGCAACACCTGCCACGCGGCTTTGTTATCAAACAGCTTCAGGTAGGTATCGACCCAATCGACCCGTTCGGTGGTGGTCAGGGCAAAGCGTTTCGAGTAGTCCTTGTAGACCTTGGCCTTGGACGCGTACTGCCCGGTGTTTTCCAGGTTTTGCAGCAGACGCGTCCAGGCCAGGCGATGCTGGGGGTACTTGCGCAGGTAAGCGTGCAGCCAGGCTTCAGCCTGTTGCGGCGTGCCTCGCGATTCGTGGCCGTAGATCAGCGCGTCCAGCTCGATGTCGGTCAGCGGCCGTTGCGCCATGATCTCGGCGAGCAATGGAATCGAGCGGTCGAAGTCGAACTGCTGACTCGCCAGGCGCCAGGCGTGCTCACGGGTTTGCGCGTCTTCGCGCAATTTCAGCAGGCGAATCCAGTAGTCGAGGGCCGTCTCGGTTTCGCCGCTCCACTCGCCGAGCTGAGCCATTTGCTCCAGTAATTGCGGGTCTTCAGGATGTTCGAGCAGCAGTTGCTGACCGCTTTTCCAGGCGCCCGGCAAATCGCCGAGTGCCAGACGCATGCTGAAATCCTTTTGCAGGATTTGCGGATCGTCAGGTTGCAAGACGCGCCATTGTTGCAGGAAGCGTTGCGCCAGATCGAAGCGCTTGCTCGCGATCGCCACATCGACGCCCTGCTGCACCCAAGCCGTATCGGTTTGTGGATTGATCAGCCGGTCGACTTCATCGGCGAGCACCTGCACGGCCTGGTCGCCCTGCCCGGAGGCCAGGAGGCTGTTGAACGCCAGTTGCGCGTATTCACGGCGCTCGGCCGCCTGTTCGGTGGCCTTTTTCAGCTCCAGGTAAATCTCGGCGGCACGTCCCGGTTGCTCGCCGGCCAGGTACCACTGCGCGGCAGACTTGAGGGCATCGCTTCGCTGCTGCGGATCACGCGCGGCGATCTCTTCATAGACGCTGGCGGCAAAGGCTGGCGCCTGCAAGTTCAACGCGAGCTTGGCCAGGCTTTGCAATTGCGGCAGCGGCAACAGGTGATGATCGAAACTTTTCAAGCGTTCGACCAACGCCTGCTGCGTGATCAGATCGCTGCCCTTGGCCGCTTCCAGCGCATCCAGTTCAAGCCGGTAATAGGCCTGTAACTCCTGGTTCGGCTTGGGCCAGTTCTCCAGATGCTGACGGGCCTTGGGGTAATCGCCGAGACGGATCAACAGATCGATCAGTTGCAGGCGCAGGCGATCGTCTTCGGGGTGGGCCGTCAGCAGCAGTTCGGCATAGTTGGCCGAGACGGCATCCGGTTCACGGCCATCGGGCTGGAACACTTCTTCGCGCTGGAACGTCGCCCACAGCAGGCCACCCACGGTGACCGCCACCACCGCCAATGCCCATGGATTGAGCAGGCGACTGCCTTTAGTGACTGAGGCGTTAGTTGCAGAGGAGCTGACCATTACTCACCTGCTTCATCGGTAATTGAAAAGTCCACAGGCCGGCGGACGCCTTGCCTGTAAAACGCTGTCCATCCACTTCGACCCGGCAGGCGCTCGCCGAGCGCACCGAGAAGCTCAGGTCGACTTGACCGGCAAACGAAAAGCTCACGTGTTGGTCATCCAGGTAACGCCAGTCCAGCAACGGCAAATTGGCTTCTTCAAGGGCCGGGCGTGAATCCCGGTCAGGGCGCAACACCAGCAATGCACGGTCACTGCTCAAGTGCACGTAGCGTCCCTGAGGCACATCACGCACCCCCGCAATACCTTGGGAACGCCGCAGATCCGGCCACCCCATTTGCGGATCAAGGCGCACGGTGCGCAACGCATCCATGCCGCGAATCTGCCAGTCGCCCTCGGCGGTGCGCGCCAGACTGGCCTGATACAGACCGTGCAGGCGATCAAGGTAATCGCTCATCCACAGCGACATCGGCTGCTGTTCGCGCATGTAGCCGTAGATCTCGTTCATCGCTTTGATCGAGGCCTGCTTGGTGCTCGAATAGAAGTGGTAATAGAGGTGCAGGCCGCGCAGGCGTCGCGGGCTGTCGGTCAGCTCAAAGGTGTCAATCACATCGCGAAAACCGTAATACGGTCCTTTCCAGAGATTGGTGTAGAGGTTTTCGTTGATGATCGGCGCGTAGTACTGCAGACCGCCCGAGGTCGGTCGCAACAGCGGGTTCAGACCGGTCAGCGACGGGTTGGCCTTGGTCAACATGGTCTCGGCGCCGTTGACGTTTTTCAGGCCCGCGTCATAGGCCAGTTTGATCGTGGCCGCCGACGGCAAGGCGTCGCCCGGCCAGAAGACCAGCTTCACCGGTTTTTCCGGGGTCGTCAGTTGTTGATTGATGTAGTCACGCGAACCAAAAATCTCGCGGCGGAAATCCAGTTTGTCGTAATTCGGAATGGCCATTTTCAAGCCATATTCCGGATTGAAGCCTTCGCGTTTCTGCGCCACTTCCGGCTGCATGAAAAACGGATGGCTAAAGGTGTGCGTCGCCACTTCGACTTTCGGGTTGGCGAACAACTCGCGGGCGATGGGCTCCAGCTCGCGGGCCAGAAACGGAAACATTCCGCGCGGGGAAATCTCGCCCTCGACGATCGACACCGAGGTCAGGAACGGGTTGGGCCGGATGAAATCATCCAACACTTGTTTGCCCGCGTAAGGCGTGCCACGCACCTCGGCGCGCGAGGGAAAGCCGTCGCCATCGATGTGCACCGTGGCGATGCGCCGCCCGTTTTCGGTGGTGGTGTCCGGCCGTGGCTGCACCGGCAGCCGCAGGCTGGCCTGGAGAAACGCGAACGGATCGAGAATCCAGCGACTGCGCTCGTTGTTGGTTTCCAGGATGTACGGCGCGAGTGCCAGACCGCCCCAACTGGCTACCGCGACAGGGGTAAACGTTTGGCCGCCTTCGCCAGTCAACAGCAACGATGCTTTAGGACCATTGGGCAGCACAGAAACCGCACTCAGGTCACGGGATCGCGGCTGCACCGGTGCTTCGAACGCCCCGAGCAGCGACTTGTCCTGATAGGTGATCGTCAGCGCTTGAGTGGCCGGAGGTGCCCGGCGTTCAAGGCCCAGGCGCTTGAGCAGCAGCTTGTCTTCAACCGGCAGACCGGCGAAAAACACCAGCGGCACCTGTTCGTCCAGACGCTTGCCCAGCCAGCGATTGAACGCCGGACTGTCCTGCGGCGGGCCGCTGGTCATCCAGGTAATGATGCCCGCATACAAACCGCTGAAACGGTGCTCCGGCAGCGTTTCGTCAGCCGCCAGATAGTCGACCCGATAGCCCAGGTATTCGAGCAGACCGCCCAACAGCGTGTGCCCGGCGTTGCGAATCACATCGCCTTCACGCGGGTCGTAAATCAAGGCGATGCGACGTGGCTGGACTTCAATGCTGCTGATGCCCATCGAATCCAGATCGGGGGTGCCAATGTACGGAATGAAACCCTCTTCACGCAGACGCTTGGCCAGCTTGCGCGCTTCCTCGCGGCGCTCTGGCGGCAAGTAGTCGATGGCCACCAGCGCAATGCCTTTGGCGCGCAAGGGTTGCAGCTGGGTTTCCAGCCACTGGCGGTCAGCTTCGGGCACCGGACGATACCGTTTGGCGGACGCGTCCCAACCGGCATGGATGGACTCGACGGCCACGGCGGCTGCCACGCCATCGAGCTCTGCCAGCACTTCAAAACCGCGATTGAAAAACAGCTTCAGGTCTGGCTGACGCTGGTGCAGCTCCCGCAGGAAACTGGCCAGGGCATGGCGTTGCGCTTCTTGCTCCGCTTGCGGCATCAACTGAAAGCTGTCGAGCGTGTCGAGGAACAGCCCGGCATAACCTTCGGCTTGCAGTGCCTTGGCGCGGCTGAACAAATGCTCACGCCAGGCCGGCGCGGCGAGGTCCATGACCTGGCTGTCCCAGGCGCCGTTGCGAACCGGGCTGACGGCTTTGCCCAGGCCGGCCTTGTCGATGGCCGCCTTGTTGCCGCTGAATTCACCGACGGACAGGTAGGCAAACGGCTGGCTGCCCAACTTGCGCAGGGTTTTGACGTCCCCCGCCGACACATGCCCCGGCTCGACCACCGACCAGTCGAACTGGGCCAGCTCGGAGATCGGCGGCTCGTCGGCATACCAAAAGGTCACGCTGGAGGGTGGCGCCAATGCGGCAGCCTGTACGGCAGGGCCACTGACACACAATGCCAGAGCGGCTAACAGTCGCTTGGCGACCGAGCGGACACGCGTCCTGCGAAAAACGATTTCCATAACTCACTCTTGAAATGACTGAACCGTTACCGCTTGAACATCGGGCAGTAAAACCGGCCGAATCAAAGACTGCGGATAAGTTGCGCTAGACCATTGCCGATGGACGTCGGTTCCGGAAGATTGAAGCGTGCGAGCAGGCGCGCATTGTTGGCGCGCGAATGGCGAATATCGCCCTGACGTGGCGCCAGGTAATTCACCGTCAAGGGGTTGCCGGTGGCCGCGCCCAGTTCAGCGATCAAATCATTGAGGCTGGTGGAGCGGCTCAAGCCGATGTTCACCGCACCGGATTGCGGTTCGCTCGCCTCCACCGCCTGGAGCAGGATGCTCACCAGGTCCAGGACGTAGACGAAGTCGCGGGTCTGCTCACCGTCACCGAAAATCGAAACCGGCTGCCGGTTCATCGCCCGCTCGGTGAAAATGCTGATCACACCGGAGTACGGCGAAGACGGATCCTGGCGCGGGCCAAAGATGTTGAAGAATCTCAGGATCACCGGTTCCAGGCCGTGTTCGCGGCGATAGAAATCCAGGTAATACTCGCTGGCCAGTTTGTCGCTGGCATAGGGCGTGAGCGGCGACTTGGCGGTGTTTTCATCAATGGCCGAACCTTCGCCATTGTTGCCATAGATGGCCGCGCTGGAGGCGAACACGACACGCTTGATCCCGGCCTTCAACATGTTTTCACAGACGTTGAGCGTGCCGACAAAATTGCTTTGATGGGTGCTGACCGGATCGTCCACCGACGCTTGAACGGAGGCCACGGCGGCCAGGTGAACGACCGCGCTGCAATCACGCATGGCCTGACCCACCGTAGCGCTGTCGGCGACATCACCGACGACCAGGTTCAGGTTGGCATTATCCATTGGCAAGTTACTGACTTTGCCGGAGGACAGGTTATCCAGCACACGCACTTTGTAACCTTTCGCCAGCAACGCTTCCACCAGGTGTGATCCGATGAAACCAGCACCGCCAGTAACGAGTATTCGCTCCACAAACATGAAAATTCTTCCTGAAAAATCAAGCGGATACTTGGATTTGAAGTCCGCCAACGGTTTGAGCTCGCGCCATCACAGTCGCGAATGCCCCGTGAAACTTGCCAGTCGCGAGTGACATTTTTATGGCGGTAGGCCATCAAAACGCCGCCGATAATGGGAGATCGGTCGACGACTGTCAATAGACCGTCTATTTTTCTCATCACCCTCAAAACAATAGAAAAACAGCCATTTTTTTGACGACATTTATCCAGATTTCGTGCCGGATCACTTGTACGGCCTTGGGGGGAGCGCCAACCCTCTGACAGATGAACTTTTCTTCACCCCATCGATTGGCCGCAACCTGTACATTTTTCTCGCTCATTCAAGAAACTACGGTTTGCCCGCCCTCCCGCGGGCTTTTTTTTGCCTGTAAATTGTGGGTCGTCCACCGTAACCTCGAGCGCCCGATGACGATCCTCACCCTCCCCTGCAAACGCCTGACGCTGGCCATCCTCAGCCCCAGCCAGGCTGCGCTGGAAAGCGACTTCTACCAGCGCAATCAGGCACACCTCGCCCCCTGGTCACCGGTTCGCCCCGACGACTACTACCGTCCGGAAAAAATCCGCTCGCGCCTGGCGCAACAGGCCTTTGCCTTCGAAGACGGCTACGCGGTGCACTTTGCAGTGCTGGATCGCGACGGCCAGCAGATGATCGGCGCATGCAATTTCAGCGGCATCATTCGCGGGGCATTTCAGGCGTGTTACCTCGGCTATCACATCGACCAAGCCCACCAGGGCCAGGGTTTGATGCATGAAGCCCTGCAAGCGGGCATCCGTTACATGTTCGAGACAATGAACCTGCACCGGATCATGGCCAACTTCATCCCCGACAACGAGCGCAGCGCCCGGTTGCTGGAGCGCCTGGGTTTCGAGCGCGAAGGCTATGCCAAGGCGTACCTGAACATCGGCGGGCGCTGGCAGGATCATGTGCTGACGGCGCTGGTCAGCAAGGTCTACGAAGACCCTGATCAATGCTGGTCAAGACAGCTTTCCTAAGCTTTCACACCTCGTTCACGTTTTGTTAAGGATTCGCTTCGTATGCTCGGGATTCGTACTCCCTCCCCGGTCCCCGAACGCCTATGTCGCGCTCCACTTCCTCACTGTTATTGCTTGCCGTGCTGCTGTTTTTCTTCGCCCTGGGCAATCACCAGCTGCAAGGCTCCACCGAGGCGCGGGTCGCCGGCATTGCCATGGAAATGCACCTGGACAACGACTGGGTAACCCCTCGCCTGTTCGGCGAACCCTTCCTGGAAAAACCGCCCCTGAGCCTGTGGCTCGACGCCGGAGCCATCGGCGCGTTCGGCAGCACGCCGTGGGCGGTGCGGCTGACCTCGGCCTTTGCCGGGTTGTTCAGCGTGATGCTGTTGTTCGCGATGCTGCGGCGCTTCGGCCGGCCAACAACCCTCGCCTGGACCGCCGCATTGCTGTTGGCGACCATGGCCAGCTATTGGAGCAACGTGCGTGGCGTCGGCGAAGACGCGTTGCTCGCCCTCGGTGTGACGCTGACGCTACTGGCGTTCTTCCAGGGGCACCGACAATCGAGCCTGAGCAATGCGCTGTTGTTCGCCCTGGGAATCGCCATCGCCACCTTGAGCAAAGGCATCCTGGGGCTGGCGATGCCGGGGGTGGTGATCTTCGCCTTTTTGCTGGCCGAAAGCCTGATGGACAAGCGCCTGCACCTGGCGCACTGGCTTCGTCCAGGGCTGCTGACGCTGCTGGGATTGCTGCCACTGATGATCTGGCTGGCGCTGCTGTATCAGCGCGGCGGCATCCAGGCAGTGACGGAACTGCTGTTGACCAACAGCGTCGGACGCTTCAGTGGCTCCTTCGTGGAAGCCGGTCATTTCGAACCGATCTACTACTACCTGGCCAAACTGCCCGAGGCATTTTTGCCCTGGAACATTCTGGTGTACCTGGGGCTCTGGCATTTCCGTAAAAGCCTGATGGCCAACCGTTACCTGCTGTTCTTCACCCTGTGGATACTGGCCCAGTTCGTCATGCTGACGTTGGCGTCGAGTAAACGCACGGTGTACCTGATGTCGATGACACCGGCAGCGGCCGTCATCGCCGCCGAGTACGCGAGCGTCCTGTACGCAAAACTGAAGGCCCGGCAAGACGTCTCGCCCCTGGCGAGCAGCATTCTCCGGCATCGTCGCAGCGTGGCGGTTGGCACGCTGTCCGTGGTAATCGCCAGCTACCTCGCCGCGGCACAATGGGCGCTCCCCCACGCCGATCGCACATTGTCGTTCCTGCCGCTGACCGAGCAGATCCGGGCCCTGCAGGCCAACGGTCAGCAAGTCGCGCTGTATCAGGCCAACGAACGACTGGGCGGCGCCAGCGTGTTCTACACCCACCGCGTGCTCAAAGGACTGGATACCGAGGCGCAGCTGCATGAGTTCCTGACCGCGTCGCCTTCCAACGTGGCGGTCATTGGCGCCGATGCAGAACCGCCCGCGCCATTGAAAGTGCTCAAATCCATGACGGTCGGGAAACAGCATTACTACTTTGTCGGGCAATAAAAAACCCGTGATCCCTGGGGATCACGGGTTTTTCGTATCCGGCGCCTGAAGTTAACTGGCCGCCTGAGCCTGCGCTACAGCTACCCGCCGCTCGTGCTTTTGCAGAACCGGCTGATCCAGCCGCACCCGGCCGTAAAACGCCAGCGCCGTCAGCAAACACGCCAGCCACACGAAGATCCCGGCCCAGAAGGTGTGGGACATGTAGTGCCAGCCTTGCAGAACACGCGTGGTGCCGTAGACGAAACCCAGCAGCAGCGAACCGTACATCACCGCTTTGGAAAAGCGCCAGCGGTAGCGACGTGCCACGAAATACAACGCCAGCATGGTGAAACCACCCGAGGCATGGCCGCCTGGCCAGCAACGGCCATCGCCTGCTTCCCTGAACAGCTGGAAGTTCTGGTACCACTCGATGTGGGCGATTTTTCCACCGTAAAGCGTCGTTTCAATCGGGCAGTACACGCTGGTATGCGACTTGAGGAAATGGATCACTCCCGTGCAAATCGCGAACGCAAATACCACAAACAGAAAATCCCGACGATGGTCCCTGGCAAACCGAAGCACAGGGGCGGCTTTGGTCCGCTCCAGAAAGTTGCCCAGGCGCGGATGTTTTTGCGGGGTGACCAATGGCCAGACAAACGACAGGATCGCGCCGATCAACGCAATTTCAGCAGTCCAGTTGGGAATGATCCGCGCCCACTTGTGGGTGAGCTTCTCAAAGAAGTGAACCTGGTCGATTGGGAAGGTTTGGGTAATCGGATCAAAGAACAGATTGCTGAACGCGATGTCGATTGACGTCATGTCGAACATCAGGAAAACCACGGCGGCGCAGGCCAGCGGAATACCGAAATTCAACCAGTAGAAACGGTGGGAAGTACTCTGCATCGTGCGTCCTGATCAAAAAGATGAATTCATTTACTCGTCACCGATTGCCAGTCCGAGGCGTCGATGAACCCTAGCATGCGAGGTGTCTGTGGCGTTTCGGCGGAAATGAACAACGAAGCGCCGTAGCCCGGAGTGGAGCCTGACAACTTGAGGTCTTTCTCGAGCTGCTCCATGCATTCGCTGTGGGTCACCAGGATCAGGTTGCGTCCGGCCACTTTATGCGCCAAAGCGTCGCGCAGCATAGTGCCCTTGCAACTGATCAGCCAGTCCTCACCGGTGCCGACCTTGTTGAACATGTAGGCCGCTGTCTGTGCTGTACGCAGCATCGGGCTGTTGTAGATGTCGGCCTTGCTCAGCCCCAACTGCTCGAAGTGCTTGCCGACTTCCACCGCGACGCTACGCGAACGTTCGGTAATGCCATCGTTGCCCACCAGGCAGGCGGCGCTGGAGTGATCACAACGCTCGACATGACGTACCAGCACGATCATGTCGCCCTTGGCCCAACCGGCCAGCAATGCCTGAAAGCCGGCCACATTACCATGGGCCAGGTCCGGCGCGGCGGCAGGCCGCAGCAGAAAAAGGATCAGGGGTACCACCAGCAATGCCGAGGCCAGCACCACGATTGCATTGCGATAACGGGCAAATCGGCTCAGGTCGATCGAGCGTTTTACTCCGAACAGAGTGAGTCTCAATTCCATATCTAGTCGCCTCGCCGGCATGCACCATTATTTTTATGCGGCGAGGCTAGAGAGGCGGGCGTCGTCTACAGGTGAAACCCATGTGAAAAAAAGCTTAAGAATTGGCGCGGTCCGACGCACGGTCGGCCCATACACAAAGTGCAACACTTTCGCGCAAAAGCCATTTCAAAAAACGTTTCAGCTCCAGGAATCGCTGCCGATACACCCTGCTTACATAGCTTGGTGGCTCCCAAAAACAACAATCTTCCAGCCAACCACGATCAAGAAGCACTGCGTTACTGGAGGAATTTTCATGAATAGCTGGTTCGGCAACATCAGCGTGAACCTGAAACTGGGCCTGGGCTTTGGCCTGGTTCTGGCACTGACTTGCGTCCTCGCCTTGACCGGCTGGACCAGCCTGGGCAGTTTGATTGACCGCAGCAACTGGATGAGCGACATCACCCAGCTCAACGCCAGCCTGACCAAGCTGCGCGTGGCGCGCCTGCAATACATGCTGACCAACGGCGACGAAGCCACCGCCCAGAACGTGCAGACCACCCTCGAAGCCTTTTCCGCTCAACAACAAGCGCTGCTGGTGAAGTTCAAGAGCCCGGAAAACCTCAAGCTGCTCAATGAGCAAGGCACCGTCATCGACGCCTACAAGACGTCCCTGAACAAAATGCGCGGCGCCTACCGTGCCGGCAGCAGCGCCCGCGATGCCATGACCGCCAATGCTGAAACGGCCAACACGCTGATCAACGATCTCAATAACCGCGTGCAACAACTGCCGCCGGGCGATCAGCGCTTCGAACAGTTCCAGGCCATCACCGCCGCCAAGGAAGCCTTCTTGCTGGCCCGCTACGAAGTACGCGGCTACACCGCGACCACCAACGCCGAAACCGAGCAAAAGGCCGTCGCCCAACTGGACGCCGCCATCGCCAGCCTGAAACAGCTCAACGCGCATTTCGCCGACGTTCAGCCAGACGCCCTGCAGCGACTGGAAACCGCGCTGGGCAACTACCGTAGCGCCTTGCAGGCTTACAAAACCGCAAACGGTGACGTGGTGCAGGCACGCAAGGAAATGACTGACGAGGGTGCCGCCATCGTCAGCCTGAGCGAGGCGCTGTATCAGATTCAACTCGACCGCCGTGACGCCGAAAGCGACAACGCCCGCACCCTGCAACTGGTCAGCACATTGCTGGCATTGTTGGTGGGCATCATTGCCGCCGTCGTCATTACCCGACAGATTACCGGCCCGCTGCGCGACACCCTGGCCGTGGTCGATCGCATCGCCAGCGGCGACTTGTCCCATGATGTCCAGGTGACGCGCCGCGACGAACTCGGTGTATTGCAACAAGGCATCGCGCGCATGGGCGTGACCCTGCGCGACCTGATCAGTGGCATCCGCGACGGCGTCACCCAGATCGCCAGCGCTGCCGAAGAATTATCGGCCGTGACCGAACAAACCAGCGCCGGGGTCAACAGCCAGAAAGTCGAAACCGATCAGGTCGCCACCGCCATGCACGAAATGACCGCCACCGTGCAGGAAGTCGCGCGCAATGCCGAGCAGGCCTCGCAAGCGGCAGCCGCGGCCGACGGTGAAGCTCGCGAAGGTGACAAAGTGGTGGCCGAAGCGATCGACCAGATCGAACGCCTGGCCAGCGAAGTGGTGCGATCCACCGAAGCCATGGGCGTGCTGCAACAGGAAAGCGACAAGATCGGCAGCGTCATGGACGTGATCAAGGCCGTGGCCGAACAGACCAACCTGCTGGCGCTCAACGCGGCCATTGAAGCGGCGCGCGCCGGTGAAGCCGGACGTGGTTTTGCCGTGGTGGCCGACGAAGTCCGCGGCCTGGCCCAGCGTACGCAAAAATCCACCGAAGAAATCGAAAGCCTGGTGGCGGGTCTGCAGAACGGCACCCAACAAGTGGCAATGGTGATGAACAACAGTCGCGTCCTGACCGACAGCAGCGTGGCCCTGACCCGCAAGGCCGGCGCTTCACTGGAAAACATCACCCGCACGGTGTCCAACATCCAGTCGATGAACCAGCAGATCGCAGCCGCCGCCGAACAGCAAAGCGCCGTGGCCGAAGAGATCAGCCGCAGCATCATCAACGTGCGCGACGTCTCCGAACAGACCGCTGCGGCCAGCGACGAAACCGCAGCGTCCAGTGTTGAACTGGCGCGGTTGGGCAATCAGCTGCAAGCGATGGTGAGCCACTTCCGGGTCTGACGCTGGATCAGCGCTGAACCACAGATCCCATCGCGGGCAAGCCCGCTCCCACAGGTTCAGTGAGTACCCTGCGGGAGCGGGCTTGCCCGCGATGGCGATCTGATTGTCACCGCACATGCTCACACACTGATCGCATTGGTAAACACCAACCGATTGCCGAACGGATCGGCGATGGTCATGTCCTGGCTGCCCCACGGCATCGCCTGGATCTGCGGGTGAGCGAAGGGGTATTGCTTGGCCAGCAATTGTTGCTGGAGCGCTTCCAGTTCATCGGTCTCGATGCGCAGGGCCGAGCCCGGCGTGCTGTCACCCTGGTGTTCGGACAGATGCAGCACGCATTCACCGTGGGAAACCTGCAGGTACAACGGGGAGTCGGGTTCGAAACGATGCTGCCAATCGATCTTGAACCCGAGGAAGTCGACGTAGAACTCAACGGCCTTGATTTCATCGAAGATCCGCAGGATCGGGGTGGTTTTGCCCAAGCTCATCGCGTTGCTCCCAGACGGAAATTGCCCGGCGTGTAGACGGGCTGTACCTCAGCAATTCGGCTTGGTCATGGCATTCTTTAATCTCAATGTGCCACTACTGTGATGCAACGCCCAAACCTCACTCAAACCCGTCTCGCAAATCCCCTTCCCGCGCCAGAAACCGCCCTGCCCTGCGCCCGGTCGCCTGACCGTCGCAGTAACTCAGAACCCCGTTGACCCACACGCCGTCGATGCCTTCGGCCGCCCGTTGCGGATCATTGAAGTCCGCCACGTCGCGAATAGTCGCCGGGTCGAACAACACCAGGTCGGCCCAATGCCCTTCGCGGATCTCGCCCCGCTCCTTCAAACCGAATCGCGCGGCTGATAGCCCGGTCATTTTGTGCACGGCGGTGTGCAGCGCAAACAGTCCTGCGTCGCGGCTGAAATGTCCGAGCACCCGAGGGAACGCGCCCCACAAACGAGGATGGGGAAACGGGTCTTCCGGCAAACCGTCGGAGCCGACCATCGACAGCGGATGCGCGAGGATTCTGCGTACGTCCGCCTCGTCCATCCCGTAATACACCGCACCGGCCGGTTGCAGTTGGCGGGCGGCATCGAGCAACGACAGGTTCCACTCGGCAGCGATGTCCATCAGGTCGCGGCCGCCCATCTCCGGATGCGGCGTCGACCAGGTGATGGTGATCCGATGGGCGTCGGTGACTTGCTTGAGGTCCAGGGTCGAAGAGCTCGCCGCATAGGGATAGCAATCGCAGCCCACCGGGTGGGTTTGCGCGGCACGCTCAAGGGCTTCCAGCAGCTGCGGGCTGCGGCCCCAGTTACCGGCGCCGGCGCATTTGAGGTGGGAAATGATCACCGGGACTTTCGCATGACGGCCAATCCGGAACGCCTCGTACATGGCCTCCAGTACCGGTTCGAATTCGCTGCGCAAGTGGGTGGTGTAGACGGCGCCGAACGCTGTCAGCTCTTCGGTCAGTTGCATGACTTCGTCCGTGGACGCCGAAAACGCGCTGGCATAAGCCAGGCCCGTGGACAGTCCCAGCGCACCGGCCTTCAGGCTCTCGCGCAGCTGTTCGCGCATCGCGGCAATTTCGCTGGCCGTGGCGGTGCGATACAGATCGTCGAGATGGTTGCTGCGCAGCGCGGTGTGGCCCACCAACGCGGCGACGTTCAGCGTCGTGTTCGCCGCTTCGACCGCCGCGCGGTAATCGCTGAACGTCGGATAAACAAAGGCGGCGCGGCTGCCCAGCAGGTTCATCGGGTCCGGCGGATCGCTGCGCAAACTCACCGGCGAAGCACTGATGCCGCAGTTGCCGACGATCACCGTGGTCACCCCCTGGCTGAGCTTGGGCAGCATTTGCGGCTGGCGGATCACCACGGTGTCGTCATGGGTGTGCACGTCGATGAAACCCGGCGCCAGCACGCGACCGGCGGCGTCGATCTTCTGGGTGGCGCGGGCGTCGCGCAGGTCGCCGATGCGCTCGATGCGACCGTTCAGTATCGCCAGGTCGGCGGGGTAGCCGGGGCTGTTACTGCCATCGATGATCAGCGCGTTGCGAATCAGCGTGTCGTACATCATCTCAGTCTCCCAACGGCAAGTGATCATCGCCGCCGCGGTAATCGTCCAGGGCGAGTTTGATCCGCCGCAGACGTTCTTGATGGTGGACTTTCATCGCACCTGCCACGGGCGGGACCTCAGTCGTGCTGCACGCGCGCCCGCTTGAGCAGCTTCTTGCAGCGTTCGGACAAGTGCAACACCCGCAGGTGCTTCCCAGCCTTTTCATAGCGCTCGCGCAATGTCTTGAGCGCGGCGATGGCCGAGTAATCGACGAAGCTCAGGTGGCGACAATCGAGGGTCACCACGGACGGGTCGTTGGCAGGATCGAACTGATTGAGAAAGGGTGTGGTCGAGGCGAAGAACAGCGTGCCATGCAGCAGGTACAGCTTGCTGCCGTCGGCTTCGACGTGAGTGTCGGCATACAACTCACGGGCTTGCTGCCAGGCGAAGTTGAGGGCCGCGATGATGATGCCGCACAGCACGGCCGTCGCCAGATCGGTGAACACCGTGATCACCGTCACTGCGATGATCACCAGCACGTCATTGAGCGGCACCTTGTTCAGCACCCGCAGCGAGGCCCAGGCAAAGGTCTGCTGCGACACCACGAACATCACCCCGACCAAAGCTGCCAGCGGAATGCGCTCGATCAGCGGCGACAGAAACAGAATGAACAGCAAGATCGCCACCCCGGCGACCACACCGGACAAGCGACCACGACCACCGGAACTGAGGTTGATCACGGTCTGGCCGATCATCGCGCAACCACCCATGCCGCCCAACAGGCCGGACACCACGTTGGCCGCGCCCAACGCCACGCATTCGCGATCGGGGTAGCCGCGGCTCTCGGTGATTTCATCGGTGAGGTTCAGGGTCAGCAGGGTTTCCAGCAAACCGACCAGCGCCATCAGGATCGCGTAGGGCGCGATGATGCGCAGGGTGTCCAGGTTCCAGGGAAGGTCCGGCAGGGCAAATGTCGGCAGGCCACCGGCGATGTGCGCCATGTCGCCCAGGGTTCGGGTCGGCAGGCCGAGCAGGTAAACCGCCAGGCCAACGCCCAGAATCGCCACCAACGCTGGCGGGACCGTGCGGGTCAGGCGCGGCAATACATAGACAATCGCCATCGTCACCGCGACCAGGCCGATCATCATGTACAGCGGCGCACCGCTCAACCAGGCCTCACCGCTTTTGAAGTGCTCCAGTTGCGCCAGGGCAATGATGATCGCCAGGCCATTGACGAAGCCGAGCATCACCGGGTGCGGCACCATCCGCACCAGTTTGCCCAGCCGCAGCAGCCCGAACGCCAGCATGACCAGGCCACCGAGCAACACCGTGGCCAGCAAGTACTGCACGCCGTGCTGCACCACCAGCGCGACAATCACCACCGCCATCGAACCCGCGGCCCCGGAGACCATGCCCGGCCGACCACCGAACAGCGCGGTCAGGGTGCAAATGATGAACGCGCCATACAGGCCCATCAGCGGGTTGAGGTGGGCCACCAGCGCGAAGGCGATGCATTCGGGCAGCAAGGCGAAAGACGTGGTGAGGCCGGCCAGGGCATCGGCGCGTAGATGTTTTGGTTTCATGGGGACCGCATACAGGGAGTCGCAAGAAAGAGTTTGCGGATGTTACGGAATCGAGGGGGGCCCGGCCAGTTTATGCGACTTCGAAAATGCTATCGCGAGCAGGCTCGCTCCCACAGTGAACCGCGTTCTCCATACCGGCGCGGTCTAATGTGGGAGATTCTATGTTTGGGGGGAACCCCCAAACATAGAATTTGGTTGGTACTCACTTTGGTTTTTCATCAAGGCAAACACCACTCTGGCCAGTTTGCGAGCCAGAATCACCAAGGCCTGGGTACCTTTGAGGCCTCGGTCCAGGTAACGCTGATAGAACGGTCTCCAGGTTGGTGAGCGGCTGGCAGCCATTGCGCTGTTGTGAAATAAGCGCCGGAACTCCGAATCGCCCCGTTTGGACAAGTAGCGTCTCTGATCTTTCTTGCCTGATTGTCTCACTCGCGGATCCATTCCCAGGAAGGCGATGAAGCCATCGCTGTCGGAAAACTCTCCGCGCATGAAAGCTGTTACCGCCGCTGTGGCCGTCAGGACGCCTATGCCTTCAACGGCTTGGCAGCGTTTTACCTGAGCGTCCATACCCGCTTCGCTAACGATGTTCTTCAGCGCCTTCTGAATGCCTTTTTCAATCTGCTCTACACAGCGCAGGTATTCACCCAGCGCCTCTTCGAGCAAGGGTTCGTCCCTCCAACTTTGCTTGATTGCCACCCGATGTCGAACAAGCTCAGCCCGGCGTCGCAGCAAGCTTTTGAGCTGCGTGTAAGCCTTGGGAGGCGGACTCCAGACCCTGAGCTTGTCGGACTCCTTGCCCAAATAACGCGCCAGCAAGACCGCGTCCAGAGCATCTGTTTTTGCCCGGACACCTATCCCATCGCGGTATTTATTAAGGCGGCTGCCATCAATGACGTAAACGTCATGACCCAGTTCATGAGCGATTTCCGTCGTGTCGAGGTGGTAGGTGTTGGTCGCTTCAAGCGCCAGTGCACAGTTGTCTGGCAATAACTTAAGCCACTTTTTCAGTGCTGATCGTTCATTGGCGACGATCAAAGTGCTCTCTTCGTCGCATCGATAGACAACGATCTCATCCTTCGCCACATCCACACCAACGACCACCTGCGAATCAAGGATTGTCATGGCCCACCCTCCGAGCTAGGGTTTAGAAACTTGTCGGGGTTCACCGTTGCGCTGGCTTGTCGCTATCGTCGGTCCGAGCCGATGCATTCCTTATCGGCGCATTAGGTGAAGGGGTGGGACGATGTCTCCCACGGTCTGTACTGGCTAGAGTCAGATGACGAGCTTTAGTCCCACCCACCCCTTCAAGTCTAAACATACAAGCGAGCCTGCTCGCGATGAACGATGACGCGGTCCAGCGCGAACTCACACCATCTCGTTAAGAATCCATTCAACCACCGACGTACGCTTCGGCACCCAGCCCAGCAACTCCCGCGCATGCTTGCCGCGAACCCGGCTGTTGGAGCCCAGGCCATAGTTGGCCATTTCATAACCCCATTCGGCTTCGGCGTCTTTCAGCGCCCAGTCTTGCGGCTTGCCCAGTTTCAACACCTCGGCCATCGCCGTGGTCATGTCGATGAACGACGCTTCGCCGCTTTCGACAAAGTAGAACGTGCCGGGGACGTTTTTGCTCAGCGCCAGCAGGTACAGGGCCACCACGTCTTCGATGTGCACGTTGGACCAGATGTTCTGGCCGGTCCCGACGTGGCGCACCACGCCACTTTTACGCGCCTGTTTCAGTAAACGCGGCAACTGCACGCTGTCGCGATGGACGCCCAGGCTGTGGCCGTAGATCAGGGTGTTGCAGATGACCGCCGAATTCACGCCGTCCCCGGCCGCCGCCAGGATCAGGTTGTCGATGGCCACCCGTGCAGCCTTGTCGACGGTCGGTTCCGGCAGGTTGTCTTCGTAGTAGATGACATCGCTGGACTTACCGCCCGACGCATCGCCGACGATGCTCGAACCGCTGGTGTGCAGGAATACCTTATTGGAACCGCGCAGGGCGTCTAGCAGGGCCTGCACCGCACCGCGATGGTCACTGCTGGCGGCGTTGATCACCGCGTCGGCGGTGCGGGCCTGATCGGCCAATAGTGCGCTGTCGTCAAGAGTGCCGATGACCGGGGTGATGCCCAGCGCTGTCAGTTCATCCGCTTGTTCGGCGCTGCGCACCAGACCGGTGACCCGATGGCCGGCGCGGATCAGGCCCGTGGCGATCGAGCCGCCGATGAAGCCGGCGGCGCCGGTGACGAATACATTCATGGAGGAACTCCCTGCGTTGATAAGTGATGCACCGAGTATCAAGCAGCGATCCCTGACGAAAAATCCCTGCTGACCCAATTCACTCTTGCGCAGGAGTCACGAATCAGTCGCTGAAATCGTCGGCTGCGTACAGCGCCAATTTGCTCTGGATGAAATCCAGGAAACATTGAATTCGCAGGGCCAGTTGCGAGTTGCGGTAATACACCGCGTTGATCGGCTGGCGATAACCACTGTTGAACTCGGCCAGCAAGACTTTCAAGCGTCCGGCGCGGATGTCGTCGATGGTCATGTAATGCGACAGGCTGGCGATGCCCTGCCCTTCCAGCGCCAGATGACGAATGGTTTCGCCGCTGGAGGCACTGAGGGAGGCCTGGATCGGCCAGCGGTCACCGTGCACGTAGCGCAGCGGCCATTGGTTGAGGCCTTCGTTCTGGGTGAATCCCAACAAGGTGTGGGCGGCGAGGTCGGCCACGGCGGTGGGCGTACCGTGCTTTTCCAGGTACGCCTGGCTGGCGACGATGTGCAGCGGACTGCAACCCAGGGAGCGGGCATGCAGGGTCGAGTCGGCCAGGGTGCCGATGCGGATGGCGATGTCGGTGCTCTGTTCGAGCAGGTCGATGATCAGATCGTTGCTGTTGAGTTCCAGTTGAATGTCCGGATAGAGCCGGCGGAACTCATCGATGTAGGGCACGATCGCGTGCAGCATGAATGGCGATGCGGCGTTGATGCGCAAACGCCCGGACGGCGTTTGCTGGCGCGAAGACAGGCGCTCTTCGAGTTCGTCCATCTGATCGAGAATCAGCTTGGCCTGTTCGAAGAAATACTTGCCCTCCTCGGTCAGGTCCATGCGCCGCGTCGTGCGGTTGATCAACGTGGTATCAAGCTTGGCCTCCAGCCGCGACAGCGTGCGGCTGACCGCCGAAGGCGTTTGCCCAACCTGTTCGGCCGCCGCAGAAATCGACCCGCACTCAATCACGCAGACGAAAATCTGCAATTCATCGGATCTGGCTTTCACGTGTGTTCCTTATCGATAGTCCTGCACAGGTCTGCTGTGTTGCCTGCTCCAGCTATCGATAGTAGCGGAGCCTCAAGCCTTCAGGCCAAACACCTCAATCAAATGCTGCTCGTAGCGCACCACATCGGCTTCGATGTTCGGGCGTTTCATCACGTCAACACAGAGGAATGTCGGCAATCCGGTCATGCCGAGGAATTCGTTGGCCTTGTGGAAAGGAAAGTACACCGCGTCCACGCCTTTGCCTTCAAAGAAGTCGGTCGGGTCGTCAAAGGCTTGCTGCGGTGCGTTCCAGGTGAGGGACAGCATGTACTGTTTGCCCTGGATCAAGCCGCCGCTGCCGTACTTCTGCGATGCGTCGGAACGGGTACGACCGTCGCTGGCATAGAGACTGCCATGGCCTTCGGTGAACACTTCATCGATGTACTTCTTCACGGTCCACGGCGCGCCCATCCACCAGCCGGGCATCTGGTAAATGATCACGTCGGCCCAGAGGAACTTGGCGACTTCTTCCGCGATGTCGTAGCCCTCGTCGATGAACGTGGTTTTGACATCCACGCCACCACGGTCCAGCACGCTCAATGCGGTTTCGTGGAGGGTGGTGTTGTAGCGGCCATCGGAGTGGGCGAATTTTTTGCCGCCATTGAGCAACAGGACTTTTTTCATGAGGGATCTCGGAAAGGGTCAGAAATGGATGGCGGCAGCGTACCGATTCGCCTCGCGTGGAATAAGCGCCTTCATCGCAAAATTCATTTGACCCACAAGCACGAATCGACGGCTGATTGTTGACTTAGACTGATGCCCATTCTGACTTGAGGAGCATTTTCGATGAGTGAACTGCAAGGCTTCATCCTGCACGCCAAGACCCGCCCGGAAAAATCCGACGCCTTCGAAGCTTTTTTCAGCGGCTATGTAGAAGCCAGTCGCGCCGAACCCGGTTGCATCGAGTACCACATGCTGCGCGACAAACAGGACCCGACCCTGTTCATCTTCTACGAGATCTGGCAGTCCCAGGCCCACCTCGACGTGCACTCTAATCTGCCGCACATGAAACAGTTCCTCGATCAACGCGACGAATACCTGGAGCGGGATTTCGAGATCCGCGCCATCGACATGATCAGCCCGTCGTCCGCTAGCCGCTGATCAACAAGTGGCCGCCGAGCACGCCGAGGCCGATGAAGAACACGCGCTTGAACAACGCGGCGCTGATCCGTTGGCGCAGCGATTGCCCCAGCCACATGCCGAGCACTGCCGGGATCAGCGCCAGCAAGGACGCGCTCAACTCGCCGCCACCGAGCGCGCCACGCCATAACAAGCCACCCGCCAGGGCGAGTGTCGATACGGTAAACGACAGGCCCAGCGCCTGTACCAGTTCATCCTTGCTCAAGCCCAGCGCTTGCAGATACGGCACCGCCGGGATCACAAACACGCCGGTGGCCGAGGTGATGACGCCCGTCAGTCCACCGCACAGTGGACCGAGCCAAGGTTCGCTGCGGGCACCTGCGCGCAAGGTCGGCAGAAACAACCCGCTCAACGCATAGAGCAACAGCGCCGCCCCCAATCCCCGCACCACCCAGTGCCCGCCAGCCATGCCGATCCAGACAGTGCCGGCCCCGGTGCCGATGAAAATCGCCAGCAGCATCGGCCAGAGTCGTTTGATCAAACCGCGCAAATGTCCGCCGAATGCCAATTGCCAGACGTTGGTCAGCGTCGCGGGAATGATCAACAGCGCAGCAGCCTGTGACGGGGCCATAGCCAGACCGAGCAAGCCCATGGCGATGGTCGGCAGACCCAGGCCGATCACACCCTTGATCGTGCCGGCCAGCAGAAAGGTCGCCATGACCAGTAATGTCAGGGTGAAACCGAGATGTTGGTAAAACGAGGCAAGTGTATTCATGGGGCCATGGTGAGCCCGCCGTGGTCGCTTGAAAATCTGCCATATACTGAGGCTGCCTCTCTTTAAACAAGAGGCTGAGGAATGAGGCCAACGAATGACGCCATCGCGAGCAGGCTCGCTCCTACATGAGACTTGCGAACGACACCAATCCCCTGTGGGAGCGGGCCTGCCCGCGATGGTCGTTAACGATAACGCGTGTTTACTGGTTAAACGCGGCGCTCTTAAGTCCATCGCGAGCAGGCTCGCTCCTACATGAGGCCTGTGAACGACACCAATCCCTTGTGGGAGTGGGTCTGCTCGCGATGGGTCCCCTTCAGACAACAGATAGCCAAAGGCTGACGATGCACTTCGACCTGACCGACCTGCGCCTGCACCTGAATATCCTCGACAGCGGCAACATCACCGCCGGTGCCGCGCGCAGTCACTTGTCGCTGGCAGCGGCGAGCGCACGAATCCGTGCCATGGAAGCATCAATCGGCGTTGATTTTCTCGAGCGTGGCCGGCGTGGCGTCACTCCCACGCCGGCGGGAAAAGCGCTGGCGCAGCACGCCCGGCTCTTGCTGCAACACGCTGAACGCATGCAGCAGGACCTCGCCGAATACGCCAATGGCGTCAAAGGTCAGGTGCGGCTGTTGTGCAACACCACGGCGCTCACCGAGTACCTGCCGGAACTGCTCGCGGACTTTCTGCGCGAACATCCCAACCTGGACATCGACCTGCAGGAACTGCCCAGCGCCCGCATCACCCATGCCTTGCGTCAGGGCGCGGCCGACCTCGGTATCGTCTCTGACGCCGTGGACACCGACAACCTGCAGACCCTGCCGTTTCGTGACGATCCACTGGGGTTGATCGTGCCCCGTCATCACCCTCTGGCCGACACTCGGTCGATCGCCTTCAGCGATACACTGCACCACGATTACGTTGGATTGAACGCCAACAGCGCGTTGGCGGTGTACCTCGAAGAGCAAGCGCTGCACGTCGGCGCGCGCTTGCAGATCCGCATCCGCGCGGATGGTTTCGATGGCGTGATGCGCATGGTCGCTCGCGGCGCGGGACTGGCGATTGTGCCGTTGGCGGCGGTCGAACGCTGGCCGGGGGAAGCCCCTTTCAACTGCATCGCCCTGCAGGAACCCTGGGCCCGACGCACGCTCCAGCTCTGCGCCAGGGATTTCGCGACACTGCCCGGTTATGCCAAGGCCTTGCTGCATGCCTTGACTCTCCCCTGAGGGGCAGACTTTACCCTTGGGGCTTTCAACTTCAAGGACAGCGGCAATGGGCAAACGAATGCTGGTGATTCTGGGTCATCCGTCGAGCAACAGTTTTTGCGCCGCCATCGCCGAGCGCTACACGCAATCGGCGCTGCAGGCCGGGCATGAGGTGCGCCAATTGCTTCTCGGGAAAATGGACTTCGATCCCATCCTGCGCGAAGGCTATCAACAGGTTCAACCACTGGAAGCGGACTTGCGCCAGGCGCAGGCAGACATCTTGTGGGCCGAGCATCTGACGCTGGTCTATCCGATCTGGTGGGGCGGGATTCCAGCCTTGCTCAAGGGCTTTTTCGATCGCGTTTTGCTGCCCGGTTTCGCCTTCAAGTACCGCGAAGGCAAGGCCTTTCCCGACAAACTGCTGCACGGTCGCAGCGCCCATTTGCTGGTAACCATGGATACGCCACCCTGGTACTACCGCTGGATCTATCGCATGCCGGGGCTGCACGAGGTCCGCAAGACCACACTGGAGTTTTGCGGTATCAAGCCCACCAAAACCCTCACGTTCGGGCCGATTCTCGGGGCCAGCGCAGCGCAACGGCAGACCTGGCTCGAACAGGTGCATGCTATCGCCGCTCATTGAATGTCCCGGATAATGCGCAGGGCCTGCGGGCGCATTGTTCGGGACATTTAAAAAGGGACTTTCATGTACATAGGTCAAGCCGCGCGACTCTCGGGAAGCACCGTCAAAAGCATCCGCCACTATGAAGCCATCGGCTTGTTGCCCCCCGCGCAACGCCATGGAAAGTACCGCACTTACTCGCAGCAACACGTCGAGTTGCTGATGTTCATCAAGTGTGCCCAACAGCTGGGCTTCAGGCTCAAGGAAATGCAGGCGATGTTCGAACAGCACCGGGGCGAGGCCTTTCCATGGGCACTTGCGCGAGTCGCCATCGCCGACAAAAAACGCGAGCTGATGGACAACATCGACGCCCTCCAACAACGCCACCGGGCGCTGGAGGACTTAGAGGCGAGCTTGCAGAATGCTCAGGAACAGTGCCGGCTCGACAGTCTTTGATAACCATCGGCCGGCATCAGGGCTTCGAAAGACTTACGCGGACGGACGCTGCCCGCTGCGTTTCTGGATACCTCGATGTCGAGCACAGACAACTGATGCACCACCAAGCGCTATAGGGTGCGACTTCAGTTCTCCCTAACGCTCGGAGTCATCATGTCCGCACCGATTACTGTTCTTCGCGACACTCACCCGCTGCCGGTGCTCGACGCCTGCAAATGGGAAAAACTCGAAGGCGATCCGCATACCGTCAACCTCAACGCCTACACCAGCGAAGACGGCAGCAAGATCATGGGCACCTGGATCTGCACGCCGGGCAAGTGGTATGTGGAATACGTGAAGTGGGAGTACTGCCACTTCCAGGAAGGCTACTGCATCATCACCCCGGAAGGCATGGCGCCGATCCACCTGCGCGCCGGTGACATTTTCGTCATCGAGCCAGGCATGAAAGGCACGTGGGAAGTGGTGGAGACCGTGCGCAAGTATTTCGTGTTTGCCTGATACAAAAAAACCGGGAGATCACCCGACGTGATCTCCCGGTAAATGTCGATAGGTCCATGCTGCCCCTGCTCGCGATGTCGGACTCACATTCAACATTTTCGTCGACTGTCACACCGCTATCGCGAGCAGGCTCGCTCCCACAGGTTTTCCGAGCGATTATTGCGGTTTGCGATAACTGTTGATGATCGCCGAGAAGTCGTTCCCGCCTTCCCCACGCAAACTCATCGCCTGATACAACTGCTGGGCCACCGCGCCGAGCACCACCGGTTGGTGCGCCTGACGCGCCGCTTCGGTGGCCAGCCCCAGATCCTTGAGCATCAGTTCGGCACCGAAACCGCCGGTATAGCCGCGTGACGCAGGCGCCGTTTCGACGATGCCCGGCCACGGGTTGTACATCTCCGAACTCCAGCAACGCCCGGTGGAGCTGTTGATGATGCCCGCCAGCACCTTGGTGTCGATGCCCAGGGCATCGCCCAGGGCCATGGCTTCGCTGACGCCGACCATGGATATCCCCAGCAGCAGGTTGTTGCAGATTTTAGCGATTTGCCCGGTGCCGACCTCACCGCAATGGACGATGTTGCGGCCCATTTGTGCGAGTACCGGTTGCAGGGTGGCGAACAGTTCCGCGGTGGCGCCGACCATGAAGGTCAACGTCCCGGCGGCTGCGCCACCCGTGCCGCCGGACACCGGGGCATCGGCCATGGCCACGCCTTGCTTGGCAGCAGCGGCAGCCACGTCACGCGCGGTCTGCGGGTCGATGGTGCTGCAATCCACAGCCGGTACGCCTTTGCCGATACCGGCCAGAACGCCGTCTTCACCCAGCCAGACACTGCGCACATGCACGGCCGCCGGCAGCATGGTGATCACCAGCTCGGCACCCTCCGCCGCTTCCCGCGCCGAGGCACTGATGCTGCCGCCCAACTGCTCGAGTTCCGCCAGCACGGCTTTGTTCAGGTCGACCAGGCGCAGGGCATGGCCGGCCTTGATCAGGTTGCGCGCCATCGGCGCGCCCATGTTGCCCAGACCGATAAAAGCGATTTTCATGTCCGGCTCCTTAACGCAAGTTGATGGTGGTGTTCACACCGTCGTTGACGCTGTCGTCATCGAACCAGCGACTGGTGACCGTCTTGGTCTGAGTGTAGAACTGCACCACTTGCTTGCCGTACGGGCCGAGGTCGCCGAGTTTGGAACCACGGGAACCGGTGAAGCTGAAGAACGGCACCGGCACGGGGATCGGGATGTTGATACCGACCTGGCCGACGTCGATTTCGCTCTGGAACTTGCGCGCCGCCGCACCGCTCTGGGTGAACAGGCCGGTGCCGTTGCCAAACGGGTTGGCGTTGACCAGGGCGATAGCCTCGTCGAGGGTATTGACCTCCAGCACCACCAGCACCGGGCCGAAGATTTCCTGGGTGTAGATCTGCATGTCGGTGGTCACGCCGGAGAACAGCGTCGGGCCGACAAAGTTGCCCTGCTCGAAACCGGGAACCGTGATGTCGCGACCGTCCAGCTCCAGTTTCGCGCCTTCCTTGATGCCGCTTTCGATCAGGTCGAGAATCCGCGCCTTGGCCTTTTTCGAGATCACCGGCCCTACGTCGGTGCCCGGCTCACTGCCCGCGTTGACCTTGAGCTTTTGCGCCAGCGCCTTGAGGTCAGGCAGCCACTGCTTGGCCGCACCCACCAGCACCACCACCGACGTGGCCATGCAACGCTGCCCGGCTGCACCGAAGCCGGCGCCCACCAGCGCATTCAGCGCTTGTTCGCGATTGGCATCCGGCAGCACCACGGCGTGGTTCTTGGCGCCCATCATCGATTGCACGCGTTTGCCGTGCTTGCCGGCCAGGTCGTAGACGTGAGTGCCGACCGCAGTCGAGCCGACGAACGAAACCGCCTTGATGTCCTTATGGGTGCAGAGCGCATCCACCACGTCCTTGCCACCGTGCACGACGTTGAGCACGCCCGCCGGAACGCCGGCTTCGATTGCCAATTCCACCAGCAGCATGGTCGACAGGGGGTCCTGCTCGGACGGCTTGAGTACGAAGGTGTTGCCGCAGGCGATGGCCATCGGGAACATCCACAGCGGAATCATCGCCGGGAAGTTGAACGGGGTGATGCCGGCGCAGACGCCGATCGGTTGACGCAGGGTGTAGGTGTCGACGCCACCGGCGACGTTTTCAGCGAACTCGCCCATTTGCAGGGTGCCAATGGAGCACGCGTGTTCGACCACTTCCAGGCCACGGAAAATGTCGCCCTCGGCGTCGGCAATGGTTTTGCCTTGCTCGTTGCTGAGCACGACGGCGATGCGTTTGGAATGTTCGCGAATCAACGCCTGCAGCTTGAGCATGATGCGCATCCGCGCGCCGATCGGTGTCAGCTTCCAGGTCTGGAAGGCGCGATGGGCGGCGCTGATCGCGGCGTCGACTTCTTCGGCGGTGGCAAACGGCACCTTGGCCAGCACCTGTTGGGTCGCCGGGTTGATGATGTCGTGCCATTCAGTGGTCTTGGATTCGACCCACTCGCCATCGATCAACAACTTGACCTTGTGCAGCGTGGTTTCGTTAGGCGTAAGCGAAGCGTTCATGTGGGTCTCCGGATGTTTGTTTTTATCGTGGGAGCCAAGGCGAAAAAGTCGCCTTGCGATGAGGCGTGTGTCGCGAATTGGTTGTGGGACTGTTTTTGGAGTATAGATGTGCAAACTTCTAATAAGAACGCACATAAAAGCCGGTCCATCATGCAAAAAAACATCACGTCCTTAGGCTCCCTGAACTGGGATGACCTCAAGTTTTTCCTCGAAGTCGCCCGAACCCGCAAGGCCAGTACCGCGGCCAAACGCCTGGCCGTCGACTACACCACCGTGTCGCGGCGCATCAGTTCGCTGGAAGCGTCATTGGGGACGTTGCTGTTCGAGAAGTCCCGGACCAGCGGCTTCGTCCTGACCGCCGAAGGCCAGCGATTGCTGGGGTACGCCGAGTCGATCGAAAGCACGTTGCACATGGCCTGCGAGCAGGTGTCGGGCTCCGGGGTGGCGTTGTCCGGGCATGTGCGCATGGGCTGTACCGAAGGGTTCGGCAGTTTTTTCATCACGCCTCAGCTTAGCCATTTCGTCGACGCCTACCCGGCCATTTCGGTGGACATCCTGCCGCTGCCGCACTTCATCAGCCTGTCCAAACGCGAGGCGGACATCGTTATCGCCCTGGAGCGCCCGGAACACGGGCCCTACGTGTGCTGCAAACTGACGGATTATCGCCTGCAGCTGTATGCGACCCAGGAATACCTGGACAAACACCCGCCGATCCGCCGCCCGGCCGACCTCAGTGAGCATTCATTCATCAGCTATGTCGACGACCTGGCGTTCAGTTCGGAGCTGCTGTACCTGGCCAACGTGTTGCCCGGCGCCAGTGCCAATCTGCGCAGCACCAGCGTGATCGCGCAATTCGTGGCAGCGCAGCAGGGCCGGTCACTGGCGATCCTGCCGTGCTTCCTCGCCGCTCAGGACCCACGCCTGCTGCCGGTGCTGCCGGAAGAAATCAACATCACCCGGCAGTTCTGGATGTACTGCCGCGAAGACCTGCGCAAGCTCAAGCGGATCACCCTGTTGTGGGATTACATCCGTTCGGTCACTGAGCAAAATCAGCGGCTGTTGATGGGGGAAAGTCGGGAGATGTTGTTCGCCGATTAGTTGGCGCTCACCACGATGGAGACGCGGCGGTTTTCCGCGCGGCCGTCCGCCGTGTCGTTGGAGGCCACGGGCTGGCGGCTGCCAAGCCCACGCAGTTGGATGTTGTCCTGTTTCATACCGGTGGTGGCCAGCACCGTGGCGACGCTTTTGGCCCGGCGCAAGGCAAGCTGTTCGTTATAGGCTTCTTTGCCGGAAGCATCAGTATGACCATCGACTCTGACGCGCTCGATCCCGACACCCAGTAACGATTTGCCAATGCGCTCGACGATCGTGGTGCTCTGCGGGTTGAGGCTGTCGATATCACTGCCAAACAGCACTTTGCCGGACAGGCCGAACGCCCAGCCTTCATCGGTCAGTTTGAAACCTTCCTGCTTGAGCACGGCAATCTGCGCCGGAGTCAGACCTTTTTGCGGTACCGACTGGCAACCCGTCAGGGTCAGGATCGCCATTACCAGGGTGATCGTGAACAGTCGCCGGGAACGCTGAATGAGTGAGAACACGGGAAATTAGCTCCTGATTTGAACATCGGCGACAGGGTGCTCCGCCCCTGCCGTGTGTTGAGCGCCACGGGCAAGGCGCTTGGCTTGATACATCGCCGTGTCGGCCGCGTTGAGTAACGCGACCGGTGTAGCGCCATGATCGGGGTAAACGGCAATGCCGATGCTGAGTGAGGTCAGCACTTGATGATCGCCCGGCAACGGGATGGGGACTTCCATGCTGGCCAGGATTTTGTCGGCAATGCGCTCGGCGTCTTCGATCTTGTGCAGCGGTGTCAGCAGCACGGCAAACTCATCACCGCCCAAGCGTGCCACCAGATCCTCTTCCCGCAGTTGCATCCGCACCCGATTGGCCACGGCGACCAATACGGCGTCCCCTGCGGCATGACCGAAGTTGTCGTTGATTTCCTTGAACCGGTCGCTGTCGAGAAACAACACCGCCGCCCGCTCGTTGAGTTTGTTGGCGTTGCGCAATGCCCGTATCAACCGCCCCTCAAAAAACGCCCGGTTCGGCAACCCCGTGAGGCTGTCGTGACTGGCCTGGTGGGCCAGGGTTTCGTTTTCGCTTTGCAGGTGGGTTTGCCAGGATTCCAGCTCATCGAGCAAGGCATTGAAGTCGTTGCCCAGGTTGTCGAGTTCGGCAATGGAAGCGGCGGGGACACGTTGGTCGAAAGCACGCTCGCTGCGCACGGCATGAGCCACCGAGGCCAGATTGCGAAGTGGGCCAATGATCCCGCGAAGCTGTCGGCGTGCCAGAGAGAGCGCGACCCAGGTGCTGATCGCCGAACACAACACAATACCCATCAGGCCGCTGAGCAAAAAGCGCATCAGGTTGCCGCCATGGCCGGTCAGCAAAATGCGCCCGATCTCCCGATCTTGATGGATGATCGGCAAGTTGATGGGTTCTTCCAGAAAGACCTTGGCCATCTGCATTTCGAGTCTGGAAAACAACCCGGTTTCCGGCCGCTGCCAGCGCGCCAGCAATTGACCACGTGCGTCCAGCACCTGGGCGTCGGCCACTTCTTCGGTGGATGCAATCAGCGCCAGCGCCTCGGTGGCGGCAGCTTTGTCGTTGAACACGACGGCGGCTTCCACGGTGTAATTGATCGAACGTGCGATCAGGTGCAGGTTGTGGTCGGCGTAGACGCGCAAGGCCAGTACGCCAAGCAGGGTCAACGAAACACTGGCCATCGCCACACCCACCAGCGCGACAATCAAATGACCGCGGCCGAGGACGGAACGCAACGCCGGGCGACTGCCCGGTTTGAATAGACTCATGGCGCCGCCGGTTTGCGGCGGGACAGTTGCAGCACGCTTGGGTGAATGCGTACGCCGCTACGGGCAACGGAATCGAGGTTGACTTCAAACGACACCTGATCGTCGCTGACCCGCAGGCAAAACAGACTGCCCACGGTGCATTGATCGTCGCTTTCGCTGATGCTCAGCACGGGGCGGCCGGTCAGCGAGGCGAACAGCCGTCCGCGCTCTTCCTGGGTCAATTTGCCGATGTAGACCGCATCGCATTCACTGGCAATCGACGGATTGTCAGCCAGCAGCCGCTGCACCGTCACGGGCCTGCCGGTCGCCAGGGTCGTGCCTTTGACCAGATCGTCGGTGTATTCGGTGGGGCCGACAATGCACAGACGAAGTTGCGCAGGCTCAATCGGCCAACGGGCATAGCTAAGAATCCCGAGCACCACTTGCGTGACCGATTTGGCACGCTGGTCGGCCATGCCCGCCGGTGCTTGAGACTGAGCGAAAACCACGCCAGACAACACAAAGAGAAGACCGGCAAGCAGCGCTTGTTTGCAGCCAACCACACGCCCCGTCGTCCTGACAGCCACCTTCATGCAGGGATTCTCTTCGAACGTAACAAATTGATGCCGCAACGATAGCACAGCGTTTAGACACCAGCGAGACTGTGCACGATCGTACTTCGAGCCGTTTGCGCAGCCTCGCGACGCCTCGCTCAGCCTATCGTTTCGACTTCTTCCTTGAGCGCCAGCATCAACCCGCTCAAGCGTTTGACCTTGCGCCTCACGGCCTCCTCAAACACCCCTGCACGCGGCTCGATCAGTGTGAACCAGTCCTTGGCCCGGGTAATCCCGGTGTAGATCAACTCTTTGGTCAACACCGGGTTCAGGGCATCGGGCAGAATCAACGCGGTGTGGGAAAATTCCGAGCCCTGGGATTTATGCACGGTCATGGCGTACACGGTTTCAACGTCGTTGAGTCGACTGGGCAGGACAAAACGCACGCCGCCCTGCCCGTCGTTGCGCGGGAATGCCACGCGAAGCACCTGCTTGCCAGCGTCAGGCCCGTCACGCTCGGGAAGTTTCAGCGCAATACCGATGTCGCCGTTCATCAGGCCCAGGCCGTAGTCGTTGCGGGTCATCAGCACCGGGCGCCCCTCGTACCACTGCTGGTCGCTGTCGATCAGACGGGCCTTGAGTAACGCGTCGGTCACTCGCCGGTTCAAGCCCTCGACGCCCCATGGCCCCTTGCGCACCGCGCACAACAACTGAAAAGCGTCGAAGGCTTTCAGCACTTCCCGCGCCCACTCCATCCAGCACGCATCATCGAGCGGATTGTCGAGGGCTGGCCGTTGGTTGCGCAGCAGGCTCAGGTAATGCCGGTAACCTTGTGGTCCTTCGCCATGACCTTCGAGCAACAGGCGCTCCAGCGCCCGGTCCTGTTCATTCTTGAGGGACAGGGAAAACACATCGTCATGGCTTCGTGCCGCCAGCAATCTACGGGCTTCATCCGGTTGCTGTTGATTGACCCAACGGGCGAGTTGACCGATTCCACTGCCTTCGCCAAACCGCCGCGAGTGACGCAGCATCACCACTTGCTGGGCCAGTGGATGCGTGCCTTGAGTGTCTTCCTGCAAGCCACTGGCCGCCAGGCTTTCGCCACTGACCGCTTCCAGCCACTGACGTGTTTGCGGGCTGTACCAACCCGCCTCGGCATCGCGGCACAAATCGCCCAGCACGGCACCGGCCTCGACCGAGGCCAGCTGATCCTTGTCGCCCAGCAACACCAGGCGAGCATGGGCTGGCAGCGCGTCGAGCAGGCTGGCCATCATTTCCAGGTCGATCATCGAGGCTTCGTCCACCACCAACACGTCCAATGGCAAGCGATTGCCCGCGTGGTGGCGAAAATGTCGCGTACCGGGACGGCTGCCGAGCAGACGGTGAACGGTGGTGACATCCGAAGGGATTTTCTGGCGTATGGCGTCGGTGACTTTCAGCGTTCTGACTTGCTGACTGATGGATTCGGTCAGGCGCGCCGCCGCTTTGCCGGTCGGCGCCGCGAGACGAATGCGCAGCGGTTTGCCCGCCTCTACCGCTGGCGCCTGAAGCAACGCCAGCAAGCGCACGACAGTGGTCGTCTTGCCGGTTCCCGGTCCGCCGGTGACGATACTGAAGGCGCCTCGGGTAGCGAGGGCGCAGGCCAGTTTCTGCCAGTCGATCACGTCCCCCGGTTTGGCCACACCGAACAGTCCGCTGAGGCGCTCGGACAAGTCGCCGGGGGTTGCTTCGTGTTCGGCCAGGCGTTGACGCAGCGCGTTGTCGATACGGCGCTCGTAAGCCCAGTAACGGCGCAGGTACAGACGCTTGCCGGACAACACCAGTGGACGGCTATGCACCGCCTCACACCCGTCGGCCGCCAACGCGACCAGACTGCTGGAGGCCAGCACCTTGCACCAATGGGCGCCGTCCAGCGCGACCAGCAACTGCGATGGCAACACCATCGCGCCACTGTGCAGATCACCCTCCGGTGGCAGCGACAGGGCGAAGTCCGGCTCCTTCAATGTCTCGAACAAGTCGAGGCAAACATGGCCGTGGCCCAACTGGTGACTGGTCAATGCCGCGGCCAGCAGCACCAATGGATCATCGTCCGGCGCCAGTTCATGAAGAAAGGCCACGAAGGCTTTGTCCAGTGCACGCAACCAGCCACGTTCGACCCAGCGGGTGAGCAGCAACAGCAAGTCGTCAGCACGGCTCAGGGGGGCAAGCTCGGCGAGGCTCTCGGCGGCCAATGAAGTGGGCAACAGGTCAGCGAAGGTGCGGCTCATAGCAATACTCCCTGTTCCCAGGCGGGTTCGGCCTTGGGTTCTGGCTTACCTTGAAACAGCCGGTCCATTCGTTCGATCAGCTCTTTTGGAGGGCGGGCGAAGTACACGCCCTGGCTGGAGGCACGCGTGCCGCGCAAGAACAGGTACAACGCGCCACCGACATGCCGGTCGTAGTCGTAATCGGCCAGTCGGGCCTTGAGTTGCCGATGCAGCGCCAGGAGGTACAGCACGTATTGCAGGTCATAGCGGTTGTCGAGGATCGACTGCTCCATGGCCTGCCCGGTGTACGCCGCGTCGTCGACGCCAAGCCAGTTGGATTTGTAGTCAGCGACGTAGTAACGGCCGTCGTGCTCGAAGGTCAGGTCGATAAAGCCCTTGAACATGCCATTGAGCAACACGGGTTCGGCGGCTACCCGCGCCACGCCGTTGTGCGTGTATTGGCACACCAGCGCGTCGAGCTTGAGCACGTCGACTTTGTGACTGGCGAACCAGAATTCCATTTCGACCTGGTACTGGGTCAGTTGCTCGAAAACCACCGGCGGGTGCCCTGTACCGACCGGCAACGGCGATTTGAGCAAGTGCTGCAGCCAATCGCTCAACGTGGTGATCCAGCCTTCCCAGCCACGGCGATTGCAGCGACGGGCGATCGCATCTTCCACGGCCTGAGGGCTGGCGGAAAAACCTTCGCCGCCCGCCCATTCGAGCAATCCATGAAGAAAGGTGCCCGGATTCGGACCGCGAGGGAATCGATGGATATCGGCGCCCCCGGCGACCATTTCATGGGGCGCTTGTGGATCGAGTCGTTCGTCGTCAAAGAGTTTCTGCGCCTGCGGACTCTCCGGCGCTTCAACGCTGCCGACACTCAGGATGTCGCTGATTCGCAACGCGCTGTAGGAAGCGATCCACCAGTTTTCGCTGGCCTTGCGCTTCGGCATCAACGGGGCCAGCAACGCTGCTTCGTTCTGCGGTGGGTGGTAATGCTCGGCGCTGGCTTCGGGCATTTCGCCGTAAGCCAGCGCGGCACAGTCCTGTTGCAGGTCTTCCAGCCAACGCTTCAGCCCCGCCGACTCAGCCAATGCAGCGCCGCCGCCCAACAGATAACCCAGCGCCGAAAGGTGCAGCACCGAGCTGTTGTTATTGCCGCGCTTGAGGTCTGTCACGCCCAGCCAGCAGGCATGCTGCGCCCGGGTCAGGGCGACATAGAGCAAGCGCAAATCTTCGGCCAGACGTTCATCATCGGCCAGGGCAATCAACTCGGCGGTCGGACTCAAGGTCACCTGGGCCTTGCCCGTGGCGTCGTGGTAATGCAACGGCAGTCGGCTGCCATCCACCGGTTTCGCCGAACAAATGAACGGCAGGAACACCAAGGGATATTCCAGCCCCTTGGATTTGTGGATGGTCACGACCTTGACCAGTTGCTCATCGCTTTCCAGACGCAGGATCTGCTCTTCGCCGGCCTGGCCGGACAATGCCAGATGCTCGGACAGATGTCGGATCAGGGCCTGCTCGCCATCCAGTTCGGCCGCCGCCTGCTGCAACAACTCGCAGAGGTGCAACAGGTTGGTCAGCACTCGCTCGCCATCGCTGCGTGCCATCAACGCCTGGGGCAGCTGGAAGTCATGCAGCAAGCGTCGCAACATGGGCAACACGCCCTGCTTGCGCCAGACCTCGCGATAATTGCGGAATTGCATGACCCGCGATTCCCAGGCCAGTTCGTCCTGATTCAGCCGCTCCAGTTCCGCCAGCGACAGATTCAGCGTGATACAAGCCAATGCAGCCCGCAGAGGGCGTTCGACATCCGGCTCGGCACAGGCCTTGAGCCAGGCCAGCACATCGTGAGCTTCTTGAGCGGCGAACACCGAGTCCTTGTCCGACAAATAAACGCTGCGTACGCCACGGGCCGAGAGTTCTGCACGCACAGCCTGCGCTTCCTTGCCATCACGGACCAGGATCGCAATGTCCGCGGGTAACAGCCCTCTGAAGTCCTTGCCATCCTGAGTGAAACCCGCACGCCCCTGTTGCCCGCCATTGAGCAGCCCGGTGATCTCGCTGGCGCAGGCGGCCGCCAGTTGTTGCCGGTAAATCGCACCGGACAACGGTTGCTCGGCGGACAAGTGCCAGATGTTCAGGGCCGGTACGACCTGACCATCGACGCACAGGACTTCTTTGCGGCCCTGGGAGTCAACCGGCAGGAACGGCACCGGGTTGTCGCCGTTCGTTTCGCGGAACAGGAACGCACCACGCCCGGACTCACGGGATTCCGCACGCTCGAAGACATGGTTCACGGCACCGACCATGCCATGACTGGAACGGAAATTGGTGCCCAGGGTGTGCAGTCGGCCAGCGGTGGCCTGACGCGCTCGAAGGTAGGTATAGATGTCGGCACCGCGGAAGGCGTAAATCGCCTGTTTCGGGTCGCCGATCAGAAACAGGCCGTTTTCGGGGTTGTTGTCTTCGATGCGGTAGATGCTCTCGAAGATCCGGTACTGCACCGGGTCGGTGTCCTGGAACTCATCGATCAGCGCTACCGGAAACTGCTCGCGGATCAAGGCGGCCAAGCGCTCGCCGCCATCGGATTGCAACGCCGCATCAAGACGCAGCAACATGTCGTCAAAGCCCATTTCCGCACGGCGACGCTTCTCTTCTTCGAAGCGTGCACCGACCCAATGGGCGGCGTGTTGCAGCACGGCGGCATCGGGCGTCGGCAATTGATCAAGCGCGGTTTTCAGGCCGGGCATTGCGTCCAGGCCAGGATGACTGGGCACGTCGCCCTTCTTCCAGGCCTCGGCCATACCCTCGGGCGTCAGGCGCGTGAAACCGGTGCCGATGTCCAGTTGCTCAAGGGATTCATCCTCGGCCCAGGCTTTGAGTTTCTCGAACCAGGGCTCGAAGTAACGCGCCTGCATCTTGCGACCGTCGACATTTTTGCTGGCGACACCCTCGTGGCAGATGGCGAGCAACTCGTCCGCCCACTGACGCCAGGGCCTCTTGAGTTCGAGCAAGGCCGCCCGTCGTTCCTGCAGACACTCGCTGATCAGCTCGACAGGTTCCTTACCTTCAACACTGTCTCGCTCACTGGCGAACAGTCCGCGAACGCGCGGTAACAGTGCGGCCGGACCGCCCCAATTGTTACGCACCCAGTTCAGGGTATCGCCTTGCATCGGGTAGCAGAACAGTCGCCAGTAATCGCGCAAGACCTCGCCGAGCAAATCGCTGTGATCGGTTTCCAGGGTCTGGGTAAACAGGCTGCCACTGTCAAACGCGTGTTCACGCAACATCCGCTGGCACCAGCTGTGGATAGTCGAAACGGCGGCTTCGTCCATCCACTGGGCGGCGATGTCCAGGCGGTTCGCGCAACCGGGCCACTGTTCGGGCGGGTACTCGTTACGCAGGTCTGCAATCAGCCCATCGGGTGCCGATGTTTCATCACGGAAATACCGGGCGGCTTCTGCCAGCCGTGTGCGAATACGTTCGCGCAGTTCTTTGGTGGCAGCATCGGTGAAGGTTACGACAAGGATTTGCGGAGGCAACAGCTCGCGCCCGAAACCACTCGGTTCACCGCCATGGCCAAGGACCAGGCGCAAATACAATGCGGAAATAGTGAAGGTCTTGCCGGTCCCGGCACTGGCTTCGATCAGTTGACTGCCGCGCAGCGGGAATGCCAGGGCAAGAGGCGTCTTGCTGGTCATGGGCGCGCCTCCTCGCTGGACAGCGAGCGCCAAGGCGCCTCGAGTAGTGGCCGATACAACGCGCTGCACCAATCGACGAACGTCTCATCGGCGGTCAGTGCATCGTAATCAGCGAATTGACGGGCCAGTGCCACGCTTTCCCTTCGCTCCCCGTCAGTGTTCACGCCATCACCTTCATACGCTTTGCGAGCGGCCGCTTCGGCTTTGACCGGCTCGGTTTGACCCAACCAGGCGAACGCAGTCTTGACGGCAATCGGCAGCGGCTGGCGCATGCCCGATTGCCAGGCCAGCAACAGGTCCCCCAGAATTCGTGATGCAGACGCCTGCTCCATCGGATCAAGCACCAGGCTGTCGTCACTGGCCACCAATGCAGTCGTCATCGCCATGCCGCTGGCGCAAGCGACCAGATGATTGACCCAGGGTCGCGTCAGGCGATGCCATTTGCGCGACTTGATCGAACCGATGCTGTTGGGGATGGTTGTGACCGAGAGCAAACCACCGTCCGCTCGTTGGTGCAGACCGCTGAGCCAACCCTCGACAGACAGACCATGCAACTCCAGATTGACCGGCAGGGCACTGGTCAGCGGCGTCGGCCATAAGGCCAGGAGCTGATGGTAGCGTTGCAGCAGATCGGGTAACGGCTCTATCAACTCTCGCTGAAGGCATTCGCCAAATCCTGCCATCGGCAGCAGCCCACTGTTTTGCAGGCGCCGGGCCTGCGCCTCCAATGCCTGATCGACTTCGCCCGGTTGCGTCAGTGCGGCGTCGAGCAAACTGTCGCTGAGGCTATAGCGTTGCAGTGCATCGAGCACAAAGGGCTCTTCATCCGCCAAAGGCACTTCGGCAGCTTCGAAAAACACCTTCAAGCGCTGGCTGAAGAAATGCCGCACAGGGTGACGCAGGAAATCCTGCAGTTGACCCAGACCCAGCGGCTCTTCCGGAACGTGGGCTTCCAGTATTTCGATCTCAACCGCGTATTCGGCTGCGTGATGAAGCACCTGCCATTCATTGGCGTAGCTAAACAGTGCATCGCCTTCATGGAAGTAACGCGCGCTGAAAGGCTGCAAAGGGTGTTCCTGGGTGAGGGCCTCGAGCAGCGCCTCGTTGGCGTCGGTCAATCGCCAGCCGCTGGCCAGGTGGTCGCGGAGCTGGCCGATCAGCACCGACGCCGGGCGTTCGCTGTTATCGCGGATACTACGGCCGACCCAACTGATGTAGAGCTGGTCACGGGCCGACAACAGCGCTTCCAGCAGCAAGTAACGGTCATCTTCGCGTCGTGATCGATCACCGGGGCGGTAGTCACTGCCCATGAGGTCGAAATCCAATGGAGGCTGTGCACGCGGGTAGTCACCGTCATTCATCCCCAGCAGACAGACCAGTTTGAAGGGAATGGCTCGCATGGGCATCAAGGTGCAGAAGTTAACGGCTCCGGCCAGAAAACGCTGAGACAAGCGTCCCTGATCGAGACCGGCCAGCCAGGCCTCACGGACGACGGTCAGGGGCAGTTCATCCTGCAAGCCTACCGATTCACAATTCTCGAGCCAGGTTTCGCGCAACGCTTCCAGTTGGGTCAGCAAATAGTCGTCATGCTCGTTACTGGCCTGGAAGAACAATGACATCAACGCCTGTAATCGCACGCTCCATTGCTGGGGCGATGCCGGCTGCGTAAGTTCGTGGTGGGCGATCTCCAGCGCATCGAGCAACGCCACCAGCGGGCCAATGAGCGCGGCATCCAGCCCGCCGATCTCGTCGTAGGGTTCGATACCGTCGCAAGCGCTCCCACTGCCCACGGCATAACCCAGCAACATCCGGCGCAGACCAAAACGCCAACTGTTTTGCTCCAGCGCTTGCGGCAGTCCCAATCCTGCCCGCTGCTCGGCATTCATGCCCCAGCGAATACCCGCGCCTTCAATCCAGCGGTGAAGGGTGGGCAGATCACGCTCCTCGACGCCGAAGCGAGCGCGCAATGCCGGGACATCCAACAGATCGAGAATTTCGCTGACAGGGAAACGGCTGTCCGGCAGCTTGAGTAGATGTTCGACGGCGATCAGCAACGGGTCGCGGCCACGCTGGCCTTGGTCAGCGAGCGTGAAGGGAATGAAACGCGGATCATGACGATCAAGCTGCCCGAACACTGCTCGTATATGCGGGGCATAACTGTCGATATCCGGGACCATGACGATCACATCCCGTGGACGCAAATCTGCATCGGCGCTGAAACGTGCGAGCAATTGATCGTGAAGGATTTCGACTTCACGTTGAGCGCTGTGCGCGATGTGAAAACGGATCGACTGATCTGTCTCCAGATCTACAGCCGGCCAACGTTCGCGAGTCTCGTTCAGGGGACGCAGCTCAAGGATATCGTCCTGCAACTGATTGAGCATGTTCAGGGGCTGGCTGTCACTGAACAGGTCGATGCGGCCGTCGCGAAACGCAGAGCGATAGCTGTTGGGATCATCGTAGCTATCGAGCAGGTTGATATAGTCCCGCCCCTGCTTGCCCCATGCGGCCAGCAACGGATGGGCATGCTGATGAAGGGTTTGCGGGTCGAGCACAACCGGCATCCCGCTCTTGCGAGCCTGGCGTTTGTATTGATGCCGCAACAGGTCCTTATCGGCGACGATGTCCGCCCAATGGTGGCGACTCGGGTTATGCACGCACAGCAGCACCTGGCTGAAACGAGCCAGTCCGGCCAAAGCTTCCAGGGCCTGTGCGGGCAGAGACGAAATGCCGAAAACGATGACTCGGGAAGGCAGCCCGACAGGGGCAACGTCGAGACGGTTGATCCGCTCGATGAACCGCTGGTGTACACCGGCGCGGCTTTGCGCCATGCCCTCTTCGCCGACATCCAGCAGCAGTGCGCGCCACAATTCCGCTTGCCAGCAATTGGCCGGGGTCAGCGGTTTGGCTTCACCTCTGCCGTTGCGTAATTGATGCCGGCCTTCAGCCCAGTCTTCGAGCCAATCGGCCCGGTACACCTGGTACTGGTCGAACAAATCCGCCAGCCGCTCAGCCAATTGATAGCGTTTGCGCAGATCGGTGTCATGGGTCAGGAAGCGCTGAAGGGGCTCGAAATGCGGTTGATTGATCAGTTGCGGCAGCAGACGCATCAGGCGCCAGGTCAAGGGAGCCTTATCGAGCAGGGAAGTGACCGGAATTTCGTCACGGCCAAGGACCATGCGATACAGCTGCCACATGAAGCTGCCCGGTAACTGTACGTCGATGGCAGCGGCGATACCGCAGCCGCCCATGTCATCTTCTTCAGAGTCTTCAGCCAGTGCCAACTTGAGCCACTGGGCAATGCCATTACTCTGCACAAGTGCAATTTCATTTTCCAAGGGCGCCAGCGGGTAACGCCGCATCCAGCTCACCACCAGGCTGCGTAACTCGTCGAGGCGGTTGCCGTGAACCACCATAAAACCAGCACTGAGGGACGTTGCATCCGGCATAAAGGCTTCCTTGGAAAGCTCAAAATCGAGGGACGACTTTAGCATTGAAGGCGACTTGCTTCATTGTAGGAGCGAGCTCGCTCGCGAAGAACTTCAGGGCTGCGGGTGACCTCAGACAGTAACGTCATCGTTGACGACCATCGCGAGCAGGCTCGCGCCTGCAGCCGGAAAAAACAAAACCCCTACCTGCATACGCAGATAGGGGTTTCGGAATTTAATCTTGACGATGACCTACTCTCACATGGGGAAACCCCACACTACCATCGGCGATGCATCGTTTCACTGCTGAGTTCGGGATGGGATCAGGTGGTTCCAATGCTCTATGGTCGTCAAGAAATTCGGGTACCGAACCGTCTTTCGACGCTTCAGCAAATTGGGTATGCGATAGTTTGTGCGGCTTTTGTGAATCGTTGCGAACTTTCGGTTCATTGCGTCTTCACACACCGCAATCTGGTGCCTTTTCAGGTCAGCAAATTGCTTGGGTGTTATATGGTCAAGCCTCACGGGCAATTAGTATTGGTTAGCTCAACGCCTCACAGCGCTTACACACCCAACCTATCAACGTCGTAGTCTTCGACGGCCCTTCAGGGGACTCAAGGTCCCAGTGAGATCTCATCTTGAGGCTAGTTTCCCGCTTAGATGCTTTCAGCGGTTATCTATTCCGAACATAGCTACCCGGCAATGCCACTGGCGTGACAACCGGAACACCAGAGGTTCGTCCACTCCGGTCCTCTCGTACTAGGAGCAGCCCCTCTCAAATCTCAAACGTCCACGGCAGATAGGGACCGAACTGTCTCACGACGTTCTAAACCCAGCTCGCGTACCACTTTAAATGGCGAACAGCCATACCCTTGGGACCGGCTTCAGCCCCAGGATGTGATGAGCCGACATCGAGGTGCCAAACACCGCCGTCGATATGAACTCTTGGGCGGTATCAGCCTGTTATCCCCGGAGTACCTTTTATCCGTTGAGCGATGGCCCTTCCATACAGAACCACCGGATCACTAAGACCTACTTTCGTACCTGCTCGACGTGTCTGTCTCGCAGTCAAGCGCGCTTTTGCCTTTATACTCTACGACCGATTTCCGACCGGTCTGAGCGCACCTTCGTACTCCTCCGTTACTCTTTAGGAGGAGACCGCCCCAGTCAAACTACCCACCATACACTGTCCTCGATCCGGATAACGGACCTGAGTTAGAACCTCAAAGTTGCCAGGGTGGTATTTCAAGGATGGCTCCACGCGAACTGGCGTCCACGCTTCAAAGCCTCCCACCTATCCTACACAAGCAAATTCAAAGTCCAGTGCAAAGCTATAGTAAAGGTTCACGGGGTCTTTCCGTCTAGCCGCGGATACACTGCATCTTCACAGCGATTTCAATTTCACTGAGTCTCGGGTGGAGACAGCGCCGCCATCGTTACGCCATTCGTGCAGGTCGGAACTTACCCGACAAGGAATTTCGCTACCTTAGGACCGTTATAGTTACGGCCGCCGTTTACCGGGGCTTCGATCAAGAGCTTCGCGTTAGCTAACCCCATCAATTAACCTTCCGGCACCGGGCAGGCGTCACACCCTATACGTCCACTTTCGTGTTTGCAGAGTGCTGTGTTTTTAATAAACAGTCGCAGCGGCCTGGTATCTTCGACCGGCGTGGGCTTACGCAGCAAGTGCTTCACCCTCACCGGCGCACCTTCTCCCGAAGTTACGGTGCCATTTTGCCTAGTTCCTTCACCCGAGTTCTCTCAAGCGCCTTGGTATTCTCTACCCAACCACCTGTGTCGGTTTGGGGTACGGTTCCTGGTTACCTGAAGCTTAGAAGCTTTTCTTGGAAGCATGGCATCAACCACTTCGTGTTCTAAAAGAACACTCGTCATCAGCTCTCGGCCTTAGAATCCCGGATTTACCTAAGATTCCAGCCTACCACCTTAAACTTGGACAACCAACGCCAAGCTGGCCTAGCCTTCTCCGTCCCTCCATCGCAATAACCAGAAGTACAGGAATATTAACCTGTTTTCCATCGACTACGCTTTTCAGCCTCGCCTTAGGGACCGACTAACCCTGCGTCGATTAACGTTGCGCAGGAAACCTTGGTCTTTCGGCGTGGGTGTTTTTCACACCCATTGTCGTTACTCATGTCAGCATTCGCACTTCTGATACCTCCAGCAAGCTTCTCAACTCACCTTCACAGGCTTACAGAACGCTCCTCTACCGCATCACCTAAGTGATACCCGTAGCTTCGGTGTATGGTTTGAGCCCCGTTACATCTTCCGCGCAGGCCGACTCGACTAGTGAGCTATTACGCTTTCTTTAAAGGGTGGCTGCTTCTAAGCCAACCTCCTAGCTGTCTAAGCCTTCCCACATCGTTTCCCACTTAACCATAACTTTGGGACCTTAGCTGACGGTCTGGGTTGTTTCCCTTTTCACGACGGACGTTAGCACCCGCCGTGTGTCTCCCATGCTCGGCACTTGTAGGTATTCGGAGTTTGCATCGGTTTGGTAAGTCGGGATGACCCCCTAGCCGAAACAGTGCTCTACCCCCTACAGTGATACATGAG